>JAMXLN010000087.1 GCA_024281145.1 Hyphomicrobiaceae bacterium
AACGTCTCTTCCGGCATCGAGCCGGTGTTCGCTTTTCAATACGAGCGCCGGGTGCTGGAGCGGAGCGGGGAGGCGCGAACCGAAACCGTGGAGGACTACGCGCATGCTCTCTTTCGCCAGAGGTTCGGATCGGCGGCGGCGTTGACGCCTGCTTTCGTCACGGCCGAGGAGCTTGCGCCCAGTGCCCATCTCCAGATGCAGGCGGCCTTGCAGCGGCACGTGGACAGTTCCATCTCCAAAACCATCAATTGCCCCGCCGACATCAGCTTCGAGACCTTTAAGAACGTCTATTTGGAAGCCTACGCGCTCGGTCTTAAAGGCTGCACAACCTACCGACCGAACACGGTGACGGGCGCGGTGCTCAGCCGCTCGGCTGGGAAGGCGGAGGCCGAGCAAGGGCCGGCGCCAATAACCGCCGCCGCGACCCAGGCGGTCCCCGCGACGACCATCGCGGACACCCCGCTGCTCCCAGGGCTCGTGCTGCCCGAGCGCCACGGAGAAGTCGTCTATATGGCCAAGCCGCTCGAGCGCGAACCCGTGTTGTCCGGCTACACCTATAAACTGCGCTGGCCGGGCAGTGATCATGCCACCTACATCACCATCAACGACATCGAATGCGACCCGCCGGCGGGCGGCGGCCCCGGAAGGCGGCGGCGCCCATTTGAGATTTTTATCAACTCCAAGAACCTTGAGCATTACGCCTGGACGGTGGCTCTAACCCGCATGATCAGCGCCATTTTCCGACGGGGTGGCGATGTCTCCTTCGTCGTTGAGGAACTCAAGGCCGTGTTTGACCCCCAGGGCGGGCAATGGATGGGTGGGCGCTACGTCCCAAGCCTGCTCGCCGCCATCGGCGGCATCATCGAGACGCACATGATTCGCACAGGCTTCTTGGCCCTTTCGCACGAGCAAGAGCCAGAGCCTGCCACGGCAGCCAAGGCGCTGGCCGTCGGCGAGCGCCCGCATGGAACGAGCTCCGAGGAGAACCGACGTAGGCTCTGCCCGCGTTGCGGTGCGCAGAGGTTGCGTCGGCAAGAGGGGTGCCTCGTCTGCGACAACTGCGGATATTCCAAGTGCAATTGACGCCGACCGCGTCGCAATGGCTGGGGCGGCGCGTTTTCCGCGGACCTCGGGCTGCACCGGTTGCGACCGCAATGCGACCGAGCTTGACCTTATAATTCCTTGAAAACAGTCCCCTGTTGTCACATTTCGGCTCGAAAGCGCCGTTACCAAACGCAGCGCAGCACGGGGGCGAGGGATTGAGATTGAACTGAAACGATGGCCACACGCATTCTCAGCATTGCCCCTGTCCGGCACCGAACCCCAGCTCCCGCGCCCGTCGCTCTGGGTGTTGAGCAAGACCTACCCGCGCGCCTGCACTTCTGGCGCGGTGCCTCCACACGGCGCTACGTACACACCGTCTACAGTCTCATCGAATGCCCGCCCCTGCCCAGCGCGGTCTATCTGCTCGTGCGCCGCAGTAAGGAAGGTCAGCGCCAGGTATTGCACATCGATAGCGGCCGCAGCGATGCACCGACAGTTAACTTGGCGCGGGTGCGTCAGCGTGGCGCCCAGCTCGGCGCCAACGAGGTGCATGTCCATTTTCTGGCGATGGACCAAGCGCATCGCAACCTCATCGTTTGCGACCTGCGCGCTCATCAATTTGGTGAGCTGAGCTGTGAACCCTCGCACGTCGGCGCCTGATGTGTCTCTTGGGACGCGCCGGGAGCGAGCACAAAGCAAAACGCGACGGGTCACAGAGGACATGGCGTGCGCGGCCAGGCCCTAAGGCCACCGCGCCAGCGGGGGTAGCGAGGAGAGGATCGCCTCGACGTTGCCGCCGGTCTTGAGGCCAAATACCGTGCCGCGATCATAGAGCAGATTGAACTCGGCGTAACGACCACGCCGTACGAGTTGCTCCTCGCGGTCGGCGTCGCTCCAGGGCTGGGCGAAGTTCCTGCGCATGATTTCGGGATAGATGTGCAGAAACGCCCGCCCGACATCCTGCGTGAAGGCGAAGGCTGCATCCCACCCCCCCTGCGCGTCCTGGGGCGACAAATAGTCATAAAAGATGCCGCCCACGCCGCGCATTTCCTTGCGGTGCGGCAGATAGAAGTACTCCTCGCACCAGGCCTTGTAGCGGGCGTAGTCGGCAATTGCATGAGACCGACACGCAAGCTCCATGGCGCGGTGGAAGGCGATGGTGTCCGGGTCAGCTGGCGCGCGCCGGCGGTCGAGCACCGGCGTGAGGTCGCCGCCGCCGCCGAACCACCACCTGCTGGTCACCACCATGCGCGTGTTCATGTGTGCCGTAGGGGCATTCGGGTTGGCCGGATGGGCAATAAGCGATACGCCCGACGCCCAGAAGCGCGGATCGTCCTGGGCTCCGGGAATTTGCTTGCGAAATTCCAACGCGAACTCGCCATGCACCGTGGAGGTATGAATGCCGGCCTTCTCGAACACGCGTCCCCTGAGCAAGCTCATGGTGCCACCGCCGCCCGCTGCGCCGGCCTCAACTTGCCGTGCCCACGGCGTGCGCGCGAAGACGCCGGCCGCATGATCGCCGCCGGGCGCCGTATCCGGCAGGTCCCCCTCCACCTGCTCCAATGCCGCGCACAAGTCGTCGCGCAAGGATTCAAACCACGCCTGCGCCCGTCGCTTGCGCTCATCGAGATGCGTATCTTCAGGAACCATCTTCGATCTCGGGTTGAGCGTCCCATGCCGCGCGCCGGCTCGGGCCACAGTTGCCAGCAACGGACTGGCGCACGGAAAGCCGTTGTGCTAAGAGCCGCGCACTCAACGCTACAACATCCCGCAGGGGCCCTGCCATGATCGAGATCAACCTCGACTTCGACCGCTGACGGTCGCCCGCGCCCCTTCGCGCCCGGCCGCAGACAGGTCCACCGCACATTGCGGCGGCGCGCACGCTCAAATTCATCGCCGACGCTATTGTCATTCCTGCTCCTGCGGATGCGCTGCCCGTCTCCAGCCGAGACGTCGCGACGACGGCGCCAATGAATTGAGGACGACGCCATGTTTCGCTGGTTCGAAACACGCATTGAGGCTTTCCCCGACGATCCGCCGGCCCAGCCGCCGGGTTCGCTGCTCGCCTTCTATGTCTATTTCATCAAGCCGGTTTGGCCAGCATTCGCAATTCTCCTGGTTGCGGGCTTCCTGGGCTCGTTGATCGAGGTGACACTGTTGGCGTTCGTCGGCAGCCTGGTCGATATGATGAGGGTGGCGGAGACGCCGGACGTATTTCTCGCTAGGCATTGGCCGATCCTGCTGTGGATGGCGTTCATCGCCATGGTCGCGCGACCCATCGTTTCGACCAGCCACGATCTCATCAAGAATCAGCTGATCGGCGCCCCCGTCTCCAACCGCGTGCGTTGGCTGACACATCGCTACGTCCTGCGCCAGAGCCTCAGTTTCTTTCAAAACGACTTCGCCGGCCGCGTGGCCAACAAAATTATGCAGGCGGCACCGGCATTGCGCGATTCCGTCGTGCAGCTAATCGATGCCATCTGGTACGCGGCAGTCCAATGGGTTGGCGCAGCCGTGGTGTTTGCGGCCGCCGATTGGCGCCTGCTGCTACCGTTGATCCTGTGGCTCATGGCCTATGGGGGTGCCCTCCTTTACTTCGTGCCGCGCATCAAAGAGCGCTCCACGGCCGCTGCTGAGGCGCGGTCCATGCTGGTTGGGCGCATCGTCGACAGCTACACCAATATTCTCACCATCAAGCTGTTCGCCCACGCCGATCGGGAGGATGCCTATGCCCGTGACGCGCTCGAGGATCAGATGGCGAAGTACCAGGCGTCGCTGCGCCTGCAGACATCGATGGAGCTCGTGCTCTACACGCTCAATGGCTGTCTGATGGTGTCTGCGACCGGTTTGGCGGTGTGGCTGTGGAGCGAGGGGCTCGTTACGATCGGTGCGATCGCTGCCGTGGCCGGCCTTGTGCTGCGCATCATCGGCATGTCCGGGTGGATCCTGTGGGTGGTCGCCGGCATCTTCGAAAACATTGGCGTCGTGCAGGAGGGCATGGAGACCATCAGTTGCCCAAACCTTGTCGTTGACCGGCCCGACAGCCGGCCACTCGTGGTGCGCGCCGGCGAAATCCGCTTTGAGAACGTCAGCTTTCATTATGGTCGCACCGCAGAGGTCGGCGCGGGCCAACGGGGCGGCGTGATCCACGACTTCTCCCTGATGATCCGGGCCGGTGAGAAGGTGGGACTGGTCGGCCGCTCCGGCGCGGGCAAATCGACACTGGTCAACCTGCTGCTGCGCTTCTACGACCTCGAAGCCGGCCGCATCCTGATCGATGGCCAGGATATCGCGCACATCACCCAGGACAGCCTCAGGGCGCAGATCGGCATGGTGACACAGGACACCTCCCTGTTGCACCGCTCCGTCCGTGACAACATCCTCTACGGTCGGCCAGGGGCGGGCGATGCAGCGGCCATCGCCGCCGCCAAAAAGGCGCAAGCCGACGAGTTCATCGCTGGGCTTGAGGACATGAAGGGTCGCAAGAGCTACGCGGCACACGTTGGTGAACGGGGCGTGAAGCTTTCCGGTGGTCAGCGCCAGCGCGTCGCCATTGCCCGCGTGCTGTTGAAAGACGCGCCGATCCTTATCCTCGACGAGGCCACCAGCGCCCTGGACTCGGAGGTGGAGCAGGCGATCCAAGAGCAGCTCTATAACCTGATGGCCGGCAAGACGGTGATCGCCATTGCCCACCGCCTCTCCACCATCGCCGCCATGGACCGGCTGGTGATCATGGACCGCGGCCGCATCGTCGAGCAGGGCACCCACGAAGAGCTGATCCGCCACGGCGGCCTCTACGCCGATCTATGGGCGCGTCAATCCGGCGGCTTCCTGGCCGAGCAGGTGGCGGCCGAGTGATCGACGCCGTCGGCCGGTGGCGACGAGGAGGATCGCGGCCGCATGAGTTGCCCTTTCGGACTGGCGGTGTCGCGCAGCCCAGCAAGGGCCATCAGGGAGCCTCGCCAAGCGGCGGGGGGGAAGGCAACGCGGTGCCCAACTGCCGCAACGCCTCGCCAAGCACCATCGCGGCTGCGACTGCCACATTGAGGGAGCGCAGACCGGATTGCATGGGGATGCGTACGCGCGCATCTGCGACCCGGTGAACCGCCGGCGGCACCCCAGCGCTTTCGCGGCCGAGCAACAGCGTGTCATCGCGCTCGAAGGCAAAGGCGGTATAGGCCATCTCGGCCCGGGTGGTGAGGAGAACGAGACGGGACCCGCGCGCCCCGCGCGCCGCCTCGAAGGCGGCAAACGTGGCGTGGCGCGCAATCTGGACGTGGCTCAGGTAGTCGAGGGCGGCCCGCCTCAGCGCACGATCCGTCATGTCGAACGCGGTCGGACCGATGACATCCACCCCCACGCCCAGGCACGCAGCCAAGCGCAGGATCGTCCCGGTGTTCTGCGGGATGTCGGGCTGATAGAGAGCGACGCGCATGCGGGGGGTAGGATAACCCCTACCCATTTTCGCGGCGAGGCGGGGGGTTCGAAAGGCCCATTCTCGTCGGCGATCGCATGCGCCAAATTGCCCTCCGCCCTCCGCGAACCGCCGCCTTGTGCGCAATCTAGAACAGTGCAAAAACAACGCGCGTCAAAACGTCCTGTGGGGGAGCCGGCGGCCATCATCGACAATTCGGGGGCGTCCCGGTCGGGATCCTGGCGGAACCGGGCATTGCGGGATGCAAGCTGCGGCTCTTGAGCGAACGGCAAGTTATGGGCCCCCGCGCCAGCCGACGGTCAACTGTCGCGGGCCAAGATGTCGGGACCAGTCCTTGGGGATCAGTCCTTGGGGACAGGCTCTTTGGGGGGCCCAATTCAAAGGGATCTGACGCGCGGAATGTCGGCGCCGGCAACCAGCACGGGATACGCACATGCAAAGGGAGGCTGACTTGACGTCCCACTCGGCGGAAGAGCCCGCCCGCCGCGACTTCATCGTGATCGCCGCACAGGCTTTCGTGGGTGTCGGTGCCGCCTTGGCACTGTGGCCGTTCATCCATCAGATGAACCCCGACGCCTCCACCCAAGCGCTTGCCTCAACCGAGGTTGACCTATCTCCCATCAAAGAGGGACAGGCCATTACCGTCGTGTGGCGCGGAAAGCCCGTCTTTATCCGCAACCGAACCCCCGAGGAGATCAAGAAGGCGGTTGACGTAAAGGTGTCCGACCTTTCTGACGGCAGCGCCCGCAACGACGATTTACCGGAGAGGGCACCGGCCACCGATGCTAACCGCACGAAGAAGGGACACGAGAACTGGATCATTCTCGTTGGCATCTGCACCCACCTGGGCTGCATTCCGAAAGGTCAGGGCTTGAGCGACGCGCGCGGCGATTATGGCGGTTGGTTCTGTCCCTGCCACGGCTCCCATTACGACACCGCAGGTCGCATTCGCAAAGGCCCGGCGCCGCGCAACCTTGAGGTGCCGCCCTACGCATTTACCTCCGACACCAAGATCAAGATCGGCTGAGGACCGCTAGCCAATGGCCAATCACGAATCCACGTATCGGCCGACCTCGAGCATCGGCAAATGGATGGACGCGCGCCTGCCGGTGGCGCGGATCATGCACGCTCAGTTCGTGGATTTCCCGACCCCTCGCAACATCAACTATTTATGGACCACCGGCGGATTGCTCACCTTTTTCCTCGGCGTGCAGATCGCCACCGGCATCGTGCTTGCCATGCACTATGCCCCCACCGCGGCGGACGCCTTCAACACCGTCGAGCACATCCGACGCGACGTGAACTTCGGCTGGCTCATGCGCAATCTGCACGCGGTGGGCGCCTCGATGTTCTTTCTGGCCGTCTACATCCACAT
>JAMXLN010000088.1 GCA_024281145.1 Hyphomicrobiaceae bacterium
GTGCACCGCGGTGGTAGCGGCCTTATTTCGCGTCAGGCGGCAGCATCGGAGGGGAACGCCGGCATGGCATTTTGGCCACGCTCGGCGCGGGAAACAGCCGCCGGTGTGCCAACCACTCTGGCCTCACCGCCGAGCTAGCGTCCCCGCGAGCCAAGGTAGTGCAGGACGATCTCGCGACGATGTGGCTGGTCTCGGTGCTCGATGAGATAGATGGCCTGCCAAGTGCCGAGCACGGCCTTGCCACCGCTGATCGGGACGCCGATGCTGACCGCAGTCAGCATCGACTTGATGTGACCCGGCATGTCGTCGGGCCCCTCAATGCCGTGGCGATAGGCGCCCTCGCGGGGCGCCAATCGATCGAGCGCATCGCTGAGATCGCGCAGAACGTCCGGGTCTGCGTTCTCCTGAATGGTAAGCGAGGCCGAGGTATGCCGCACGAACAGAGTGAGCAGTCCTTCATCGGCTCCAATTGAGGCGAGCCAGGCATCGACGTCGCGCGTGACGTCGATGAAGCCCGGTCCGCGCGTCGCCACCGATATCCGCCCCTGCGCCTGCTCGATCGGAGGCCGTTGAGGCACACCATCCTCCTTTGCCGTCGGCGTTGAAGGAACCACATTTGTCAACGCAGCGCATCGCATGTCGATCCTCTCACGACCGGCGGTTCGGCCCAAGACCTCGGCCACGGCCGTGGGTCAGGAAACGCGGGCCAGGAAACTCGGGCCAGGAAACTCGGGCCAGGAAACAGGGGCCAGGAAAGGCCAGGAAACACAGACCAGGAAACGCAGGCCCCGGGAAGCGCTCGAACATCGCGCGCCGGCCCTGCAAATGCGCTCGAAAATGGGTCCCAACTTAACCGAAATTTTACGGCGGATTGCGACCTTGCGGTGAACTTGCTCGTGCCGCGTCCTTTAGCCATCGCACGCTTGCGCCGGCGCGAACGAAGCCCTGCCGCACCTGCTTCGATCATAACCGGAACCGCCAGGCGCGGAGCGCGCGCGGCTTGCATTGCCACCCCTATCTGCGCCCGCGAGGGAAGCCCATGTCTGCCGCCGATGAGCGCGACACGTCCGCCCAAGCCACGCGCCAGCGTGCGCTGGTCGCTGCGATAGAGGCGAGGCTCGCCCAATACGGGCGGCTCACCGCCCAGATCCGCGAGAGCTTACCTGAACACCATGCGCAAGATCTCACTCGCATCGAGCAGGGTATCGGCAGCCTAACGCATCGCATCAGCGCCCTTGAGAGAGAGAACGGGAGAGCAAAAGAACGCGTCGCGCTGCCACGGTCGCCGACGGTGGCTCCCGGCGAGGATGAGCCCTGGGACCCCCATTCGGCCGAAGAGCTCATGCGCGTCTACGAGGACGTTTGCGCCGAGGCGGCGGCTCCAGCGCGGGGGGCAATTCCCCCTCCTCGTCCGTGGTCGAAGCAAGAACCTGCGGCTGCAGCAGCGCCCGAGCCCGCCCTTCGCGATGCGGCTTGGCTCGAGGCGCGCTTTGCTGAAATTGCCACGCTCATCGAGCACGCGTTGGCCGATGCCAACCCGGCTCCAGCGCTTGCATCCCTCGATCGCCGCCTCGACCAGTTCGAACGACGCCTTGACGGCGCGCTCGATGACATGGCGCCCGCCGCCGGGCGGGGGGATCTCAAGCTGATCGATGCCCATTTAGTCGAGTTTGCCGGCCAAGTCGAAGCGGTCCGCCAACAGCTCAACCGGTTGGATACCATAGATGCGCAGCTGCGCGAGCTGGCGCACGCCATGACCAGGGGCGAAGAGGCGCGCGCGGGCCAGAGCGCCCGCAACGAGGACGCCGTCGCGGAGCTCATTGCCAGCGCCGCCGAGCGCGCAGCGAGCAAGGTGGCTCAATCATTGCCGGCGTTAGACGAGCACCGTATCGACACGCTTGAGGCCATTGTCAGGGAGCACGTTGCCGAGCGCCGGCGCAGCGAGGAGGCCAGCGCCGACGTTCTCCGCAGCATTGAAGACGCGCTCATGCGCATCGTCGACCGGGTCGAGGCGATGGAAGCCATGAGGCCAGCGGTGTACGCCGATGGAACGGCTCGCGACTGCGACGGACGCCAGACCGAACACGATCGGCTGGCACAGGTCTACGCAGAAGGAGCCCGCGTGCTGGGGCAGCCGACCCTGCCGCCCACCCTCGATGCGGCTGATTACGTGGCTGTCAACCGACAGCAACAACGCGCGACGGCGATCGATCTGCCAGTGCGACCCGCAGCTGACGATTGGGCAACGCAAGACGAGATGGCGCGCCAAGAGCTGCACGCGAGCGCGCTGCGCGCCAGGCTCAACACCCAAGCCCGCGCCGTAGCGCCCGCCGAGGGCGTCGCCTCTGAGGGGGGCCTGCCCAAGTTGCTTGGGCCAGAGTCGTTTGGGCCAGAGTCGCTTGGGCAAGGGTCGCTTGGGCAAGGGTCGCTTGGGCCAGGATCGCTTGGTCAAGGGTCGCTTGGCCAAGGGTCGTTTGGGCAAGGGTCGCCTGGCCTAGGGTCGTTCGGACGTGGACGGCTTAGAAGGTGGGCGTTCGGCAACTATCGCGCGAACCTGCTCCTCGGCGTCGTGATGGCGCTCCTGTTTGGCGCAGGCTTCATGGCGATCGATTCGATGCTGGCCGCCGCGCCGGCTCCTGCGGCGGGGCAAGGCCAAGAGAGCGCCCCACCGCCGAGCCGGGCCGGCGACGCCCAATTTTCGCCAAGGCCCAAGGGGGACCCGGCTCCTGTGGCGCCGCTTCCGCAGCCCATCTCGCGGCAGCCTCTGCCGGACGCCGCGAGCGAGGATGCGGGTGAGGACCAATCGGCGCCCACACCGCGCCTTGAGCGGTTGCAGAAGGGAACGGCATCGTTGCCCGCGTCGGCGCCCTCCATGGTGCCGCCGCGCGACGGCGGTGCCTCACCAGAAGGGGCTGCGCGTGAGGGCCCAGACGCCACGAGCACACGCTTCACGCCGAGCCCCAGCCCGGGCGAGGCCGAGAGCGATGAGATCGCCGCGCGCTTCGGTGCGGTGGCAGGCGTTCCCCAGGACCCAAGGCAGGCCTTCGCCTGGTACGAGCGGGCAGCTGCCCGCGGTTTAGCAGCGGCGCAATTTCGTTTGGCGCTGGCTCTTGAGCGCGGCAACGGCGTGGGCATCGATCGGGAGCGCGCAAAAGTGTGGTACGGGCGCGCCGCCGAGCAGGGACACGTCCGTGCCATGCACAACTTGGCTGTGCTGCTCGCGGCCGGCGAGCGGGCCGACTACGTCATGGCCGCTCGGTGGTTCGCGCGGGCTGCGGAGCGGGGACTGGTCGACAGCCAATTCAACCTCGCCGTGCTCCATGAGAGCGGTCGCGGCGTGACAAAGGACCTCAAGCAAGCCTACATCTGGTTCGCGTTGGCCGCAAAGAGCGGCGAGCCCACAGCCGTGCGGCGCCTTGAGCAAGTCGCAGCACAACTGCAACCGGCCGAGCTCGCGGCCGCGGACCAGAGCGTTGCCGCTTGGCACCCCACCGCAACAGACGCCGCAAGCACAAATACCAGCCGCTAGCGACCCTCACGGGGCAAACGCCTGCATTCGCGCCCGCGTCGGGAGTGCGAGCTCGTCCGCCCCGAGAGATCTGAAGTAGCCGTCCACCATGGTGTCGCTCACGTCCTGCAGACGCGGCGGTCGCCATTTGGGCGCGTGGTCGCGGTCGATGAGCACGGCGCGCACCCCCTCATAGAGGTCATCCGCCTCCAAACAACGCCGGGCGAGCCGGAAATCGCCGATCAGCGTGTCGCGCAGATCAAGGTCGCGCGCCATCCGAACGTGCCGGTGGGCAATCTTAAGCGAGGTGGGGGAGCGCACGGCCAGGTCCTTGAGGACGCCTTGCGCCCAGGTTTGCGCTGGGCCCCGCTCGGCCTCGAGCGCAGCGAGAATGCCCTCCACCGCATCCGGCGCGAAGCATCGTGCGATGGCCGGTCGCAGTGGCTCCAACTCGCCAGGCCCTGGGTCCTCGTGCCGGTCGTCGAGGAGTGTGTCGACAACGTCTGCGTCGGCGAGGCCCGCACAAATCTCGCCGAAAGCGCTCGCCCGGATGCAATGCGTCGCCAACCCGAGGCGGTAAGCATCGGCGCGCCCGACGGCGCGACCCGTGAGGGCCAGATAGGTGCCGATAGCATCGGGCATGCGTGCGAAGGCCCAGCACACTCCGTCGTCGGGGAAGAGGCCGATGCTGGTTTCGGGCATGGCAAAGCGGTACCCCTCGCCGGCAACGCGATGCGTGCCGTAGAGCGAAATGCCGACACCTGAGCCCATCACCATGCCATCGATCAGCGATACGGTGGGCTTGGTGAAGCACTCGAGCAACCAGTTGAGTGCGTATTCCTCCGCCAGCGACTTGATGGCCTCGGGGCGTCGGCTTTTGCCCCATTCGGTCATTTCCCGAAGATCGCCACCGGCGCAAAAGGCACGCGCGCTCGACGACGCGATGATCACCGCATAGATCTCGGGATCGCGCGCCCAGCCCGGGAACGTGTTCGCCATCGCAGCGCGCATCGGCGTGGTGAGTGCATTG
Source organism: Hyphomicrobiaceae bacterium (assembly GCA_024281145.1). Taxonomy (GTDB): domain Bacteria; phylum Pseudomonadota; class Alphaproteobacteria; order Rhizobiales; family Hyphomicrobiaceae; genus AWTP1-13. Next base: position 4,539 of record JAMXLN010000088.1, read on the forward strand.
AGCGCTTGCGGCCGGTTCAAGGTAACGCGCGCCGCGGCGCGATCCGTGGCGATGAGGATGTCGCCTCCCGCCTTGGTCACCGCCGGCGCCGCGGAGGTGGCCGACCATGACGGTGGCCCGCGCCTCTTGTCGTCTTCCACAGGTTTGCCCGACTCCCTTCCGCAACCTACAGACCCTCATGTCGGCTGCAGTTTCGCGCTATACAGGATTGTCGCGTAAGATGGAAACTGCAGTTCGATTCGCGGGGGCGTTGGGAGTCGGATCGGCTCGGGCACGAGGGCGAACCAGTCATGACCGGTAAAGGTTTGGCGGCGGCCGCAGCGTTCTGCGTGCTGGCCGCGTCGGCGGCGTTTGCGCAAAATGTTCAACCCGGCGCCACCGGACCCGTCACACCGGGGACGGCGCGCGGACCCGATTTTCCGCGCCCGGTTGATGACAAGAGCGCAGCTGGACCCGCCGACCCGGTCGCCTGGTCACCCCAGGAGGTGGAGCAGGCACTGGCGCACTGCGCGGTGCTGCTCAAGGGCCTCGATGTGGTGACCGAGACAGCGCCACCTTTGCGCGAGGGAGCTGAATGCGGCACTCCCGCGCCCCTGCGCTTGAAGAGCGTGGGCCGGAGCCCGCAGATCGCCCTTGTCCCACCGCCGACCCTGAACTGCGAAATGGTTGCGGCGCTTGCCAGGTGGCTGGAGCGTGACGTGCAGCCGCTGGCGCGCAAGCATTTGGGCGCACCCATTGCGCGCATCGAGACCATGAGCTCCTATTCCTGTCGCAACGCTTATGGGCGGGCGCACGCCAAGGTCAGCGAGCACGGCAAGGCGGATGCCGTCGATATCGGCTCGTTTGTGACGGCGCACGGTCACGCGGCATTGATCATCGCCGACTGGGGTCCCACCGCACGCCAAATCGCGGCCGAGGTCGCGGCGGCCAAGGCCCGCGCGGCGGCGGCGGAACCCAAGGCGCCGCTCGCGCCAAGCTCCCAGCCGTCCCGCATCACGCCCGTTGCCGGCGCTCTTGCGCTGGGCGGCCAAAAGAAAGACGCCCAGAGCGCACCCGCCGAGCAGCCCGCCACCGCCGCCGGTATGATGCCGCTCGATCTCAAGACCGGCGTAGCGATCGTCATACCGGGCATTAGCCTCGATCCAGGGGCTGGTCGCGAGCGCTCCTCCGGCTTCGGCCTCGTGTCTCCGAGCCGCCTCGGAGGCCCCAAACCCCAGCCGCCAGCGGCGGATCCTGCACCACCCGAGGGCAAAACGGACTTCCTGCGCGCCGCCCACCGCTCGGCCTGCAATGTGTTCAACACCGAGCTCGGGCCGGAGGCCAACAACGCCCACCACAATCACTTCCATCTCGATATGGCCGAGCGCATCAAAAACACCAAGATCTGCGAGTGAGGCCGCCTCGGACGGGCGCTACCGGAGCCCGCCGGATGACGCTATCGTGCGCCCCCTGAGGCTGATTTCGCCCCTTGCTTTGGGCGCGCCCTTGCTCACAATGGCGCTCCATCGAGGCCACCGCTGGAGCAAGGCGCAAGGTTGCCCATGAAGCCGCTCGTCACGCCCGTCCCGCACCGCGCACCCGAGGGGCGCAGCCGCAAAGAGCCTCCGCCCCAGGGCGAGGCGGGACGCTTCCCGTCCGTGCGTCTGCGTCGCAATCGCAAGTCGGATTGGTCGCGCCGCCTGGTCGCGGAGAGCGTGCTCACGCCGGCCGACCTGATTTGGCCGATCTTTGTCACCGAGGGTTGCAGCCAGCGCGTTCCGGTTCCGTCCATGCCGGGGGTCGATCGTCTCAGCGTCGATCTTGTGGCCGAGGCAGCCGAGGAGGCGGTGGTGCTCGGCATCCCGGCGATCGCCCTCTTTCCTTTTACGGACGCCAAGCTGCGCAGCGAGGATGGTGCGGAGGCTTTCAACCCGGACAATCTCGTCTGCCGCGCCACCCGAGCCGTGCGCAAGGCCGGCCTCGACATCGGCGTGCTGCTCGACGTGGCGCTCGACCCCTATACCAGCCACGGCCACGACGGATTGATGCGGGACGGCGAAATCCGTAACGACGAGACGCTCAAGGCGCTGGTGCGCCAGACGCTGGTGCAGGTGCAGGCAGGTTGCGACATCATCGCACCATCCGACATGATGGACGGACGCGTCGGCGTCATCAGGAAGGCCCTGGAGGATGCTGGCCACCAGAACGTGCAGATCATGGCCTACGCGGCCAAGTACGCCTCGGCCTTCTACGGTCCCTTCCGCGACGCGGTCGGCTCCTCAACAGTGCTCTTGGGCGACAAGCGCACCTACCAAATGGACCCCGCCAACACCAACGAGGCGCTGCGCGAGGTCGAACTCGACATCGCCGAAGGCGCCGACATGGTGATGGTCAAGCCGGGCATGCCCTACCTCGACATCGTCCGTCGCGTGAAGGACCAGTTCGGCGTGCCCACGTTCGCCTACCAGGTGTCCGGCGAATATTCGATGCTGATGGCGGCTGCAGCCAATGGGTGGCTCGAGGGCGATAAGGTGATGCTGGAGAGCCTCATGGCGTTCAAGCGGGCAGGCGCCGACGGCGTCCTTAGCTATTTTGCGCCCCGCGCCGCTCGGCTGCTCAAAGGCTGAGCACACCCATTGAAGCCCGTGTGTCTCGATCCTTCCCAACATCCTCTGGACGCGTGAGTGGTGTGAGAATTTACCGGCGCCACCAGATTTGCCGCGCCCGGAGTACTGCTGCGCCAATTCCGGCTGCTACGCTCAGCGCCGGGAGACGGTGAAATCTTGGCGGCTTGGGGAGGAGAGGAATGGCGCACGGTCACGGCGTTGTGGAGGGAGAGAACAAGAAGATCGCCATTCTTATCTCGGTTCTGGCGCTATTGCTTGCGATCGCCGAGACGCTCGGCAAGAGCGCCCAAACGGAAGCGCTGAGTTTTAATGTCGAGGCGTCCAATCTGTGGGCCTTCTATCAGGCCAAGACCATCCGCAAGACCAACATGGAGACCGCAGCCGAGCAGATGGAAGTCGACGTCCAGCTCGCGAAGGACGCTGCCGTGAAGGACCTGCTCATGAACCGGGCGAAGGAGTGGAGGGACAAGGCCGCACGTTATGAGAGTGAACCCAAGCCCAACAACAAGGGCGAGGGCCGTAGGGAATTGATGGCGCGGGCGCTCGAGGCAGAGGTGAGGCGCGACCACGCCATGGCCAAGTACCACAACTTCGAGTTCGGCTCCGCTGCATTCCAGATCGCCATCGTGCTCGCCTCCTCCTACCTCATCACGGGGGTCGCCTATCTCCTCTGGGGTGCGGTGGGGTTGGGAGGGATCGGGCTCCTCTTTAGCCTGATCGGGCTTGCGGCACCGCAAGCTCTGACGTTCTTGGCTGCGCATTGATCGCGCAGCGCCGGTCGACAGCAAGAGAGCTGCGCCCGCTTGATCGGTTTGAGGGAGGGTCGAAGTGCCAAGTCGGTCGCTGCGCGAAAGAGCCATCAGCGGCGAGACGCTGCCGGGCGCGATGGTGTTCGAGTTTTTCACACCTGGCATTGCCCAGGTGCTGAAACTCGCCGGCTGCCAATTCATCATCTACGACATGGAACATGCCGGCTGCTCGATCGAGCAACTGAAGGAGCAGTGCGCCTACTGCCGCGGTCTCGGTGTCGAGCCCATCGTGCGCGTCCCGCGCGGCGAGTACCACTTTCTAGCCCGCGCCCTTGACGTCGGCGCGCACGGGGTGATGGTCCCGATGGTCGATTCGATCGATCAGGCGCGGGCCATTGCCGAGGCAACGCACTACCCGCCCCATGGGCGACGCGGGGCTGCCTTCGGCTTCGCGCACGACGACTACGCGGCAGGCGACCCTGCCGCCAAGATGCGCGCAGCCAACGCGCGCAACCTCATCATCGTCCAGATCGAGACCGAGCGAGGGCTGGAGGCGGTCGAGGAAATCGCGGCCACCGACGGCATCGATTGCCTGTGGCTCGGGCATTTCGATTTGACGAATTTTCTGGGCATTCCGGGGGAGTTCGACAACCCCCTCTACTTGCATGCCGTGAAGCGCATCGTCGCCGCAGGGCGCACCCACGGCAAGGCGCTGGGCTACATGGCTGCCGACGCGAGCTTGGCCAAAACTTACGGGGCCATGGGCTTCAACATGATCGCCACTGGCACCGACCATGGCATCCTCATGGCCGGCGTGCGCACCATTCTGGGCGGGATCACTGGTTGAGCGAGCGGTCGCTGCCAGCGGTGTTCACTGAAGTTGCCCATTAGCTGTTGCAACGCGCGTCAACACCGGATTGCGGCGCATCAATTCGTCGATCCGCAAGCGCTCCTTTTGGAAGTCGGCCAACTGCTTGGCGGCCAGCTGACGCTCGCGGGGGACTTGGATCGACATGGGGTCGACGAAGCTACTGTTGACCAGCACCTCGAAGTGCACGTGCGGACCCGACGCGAGGCCGGTCGCGCCGACGAAGCCGATGATTTGTCCCTGGCGCACTTTGACGCCCTGGCTCACGCCCGAGGCAAAGCGAGACATATGTCCGTAGGCGGTTTTGTAGCCGTTGGCATGGCGAATACGAATGTAGTTGCCGTACTCGCCCTTGCGTCCGGCTTCCTCGATGACGCCACTGCCTGCGGCCATGATTGGTGTTCCCATTGCACATGCCCAGTCGACGCCCGTGTGCATCTTCGGGACCTGCAGGATCGGGTGGCGTCGCACGCCGAAGCCCGACGTGATTCGCACGTCCTCACCGCGCACCGGCCGTCGCATCAGGAACTTGCGCGAGGTATTGCCTTGTTCGTCGTAGTAGTCGATGGCGCCATCGGAAGTGCGGAAGCGATAGAACCTGTGGGTCTCCCCCGCCGAGGTCACCGCCGTGGCGAGGAGCTCACCCAAACTGCCCTCGATGCCCTTGTCCTCGTCCTTGACTTCAAAAAAGAACTCGAAGCCGTCGCCGGCGCGGACCCGCTGGCGAAAGTCCGTCTCGTAGGAGTGAATTTTGAGGATCTGCATGATCAAGTCGTGGGGTACGCCCTGCCGTTCGGCGGTGGTCAGGAGGCTCGCATAGAGGCTCGAAGCCTGCGGCTGCTCGTCATCGTGGACCTCGGCGTTGATCATGCGTTCGTCGATGGGCGAGGCACTGGCGACGAACTCGCCGGCAGCGTTGCGGGCCACGGTGACCTTATGGTCGTGACCCTCACCAAAGACGCTGACCCGGACCGGGTCCATGCGGTTGTTACGGACCACAGAAGGTACCAAAGTTACATGCACTTCCTGGCCCGGCTGCAGCGCGCCCTCGGGAAGCGCATTGCGAGCGGCATCGGTCATGGCGCGAGCCTGCCATGTCTCGGTACCCAGACGCTGCAGGACACGCGCCAGGGTATCGCCGCGCTGGGC
>JAMXLN010000089.1 GCA_024281145.1 Hyphomicrobiaceae bacterium
ATGAACATGGCCGCTTTGGCGAAGGCGTGGGAGAAGAGCTGAAGCCACCCGCCCGTCCAAACAGCGCCGCTCGCTTCGGTTCCGCCCAGGCCCAGGCCGAGCGGAAACAGAAAGAAGAGGTAGCCAATTTGGGCGATGGTGGAATAGGCGATCAGCAACTTCAGGCGCTGCTGGCGCAAGGCAAGGACGCTTCCAAACAAGATCGCAGCGGCGCCCAATGTGGCGAGCAGCTGGGCGGCGGCCATGGTGAGCAGTCCCGGCATTGCGTCGAACCAGAGCCGCACGATCAGGAAGAAGGAGCCCTTGATGACCAGCCCCGACAGCACCGCGCTGCCTGGAGCCGGTGCACCGGCATGAGCCGGCGGCAACCACAGGTGCAGGGGAAAAAGGGCGGTCTTGGCCAGCAGGCCGATCGTCATCAGTGCCGCTGCGATCGCCGCAATCCGCTCTGCGCCCACGCGCCCGGAGAGCAAGGCGATGTCGAGTGTGCCGTAGGCACCGTAAAGGAGCACGGCGCCCAACAGATAGAGGATCGAGCCAAGCAATGCGAAGAGCAGGTAGCGGAGCGCTGCACGAACCGTGGTGGCGCTACCCTTGAGGCACACCAGCGGGACGGCAGCAAAGGTTAAGAGCTCCAGGGCAACGTATAAATTAAAGAGATCGTTGCCGACGATGATGGCGTTGAGTGCGCTCCAAATCGCCAGCAGCAGGATCCAGAACACCAGGGGCCCACGCGCTTCCCCCCGCTGGGGCGCCTGGACAAATTCTCCTTTCGCAAACACTGCCGTGGCGCAGATGATGATGGCCGTCATCATCATCATGGCGGCCGAGAGGCCGTCGGCGCGCAAGACGATGCCAAGCGGCGGCGCCCAGCCCCCCACAACGTAGATGAGCGGTCGACCGCTTTGCCACACGGTGGCAAATACCGCTGCCGCGACCCCGAAACCCAAGGGGCTCAGCACCAGGGCGATGCGCTCGGCCAATCGACCGATTACCAGCGACAGCAAAATCCCCACCACGGGCAGCATGATGGCCAGGACGAGAAGGAAGCCACCGGGCGTGGTCGCGGTTTCAAAGGCCGTCGCTTGCGGCATCAAGAGAGATCTCCGTCGCTGCCGTCATCCGCCTCGAGCGTGAGCAAATGCGTTTGCTTTGCAAGCCGCAGCAACAGGGCGACCGCGAGCGCCGTGGCCGAGAACGCAACAACGATGCCGGTGATGACGAGCGCCTGAGGCACGGGGTCGGCGCCGAGCCCAGCTGCGGCACCCCGGTGCGCAACCACACCAAACAGCAGAAAGACCCCATTGCCGATGACGTTGAAGGCCACGATCTTGCGCAGCGGCTGGGGGTTGGTGATGATGCCGAACAGCCCAAGCCCCACCAGGGTTGTCGCGCAGAGTGCGAAGATGTCCGTGCTGGTCATGGCTCTCTCGCCCGCTCGGCGGGACCCGCCGCCAGCAACCCTAGGGTCACGCCGATGGACAGCGTCAAAGCCCCCTCGGCGACGACGATCAGCGGCTTGCCGTAGCCTGGTGGATAGGCGAGGAAGGCGCCCGCGATAGCAAAACCGGACAGTCCGATCACCAGGAAGAGTGTCGGGCCCGCGACGAGCAGGAGACGCAGCGACAGGAGGCCGGTTGCGGGCGCAGCCCGCACACCGGCCAGCATGACCAAGAGCCACATGGCCGTGAGGAGCGCGCCACCCTGAAAGGCACCACCGGGATGATCGGCCCCGGTCCAGCACAGGTAAATGCCGAGCATCAGTCCCACGGAAGGCAAAAGCTGTGCGAGAAAGGTCAAAGTGCTGTCCGGACACGTAGCAGGCCAAAGCGCGGGGATCCCACCCCATAGACGATCGACTGCCAGCGACCACACGCCGACCAACGCAAGCACCAGCACGACCTTCTCAAGCAGCGTATCGAGCGCTCGGTAGACGAACAAAACGCCGGTGACGGGATTGCCGAGACCGCTCTGCGGCAGGTTCGCCGCCGCTAGCGGCGCCAGCGTGGGTGCAGGATCGGGCAACAGCAGCGCAATTGCGCCGAGGCCCGCAGTGATGATCGCACACACCACGCCGGCGGCGGTGCACCATGCCGCACCAGGCGGCGCAACAGTGGATTCGGTGGGGCGCAGAAGAGCCGCGGCGCTGAGGAGAAGTGCGCCCGTCACGCCGCTGCCGATCGCTGCCTCTGTCAGCGCTACGTCGACCGACGCAAGCCGCACCCAGATGAGCGCCACCAACAGGCCAAAGACGACGAACGCGAGCACCGCAGAGTACGTGTCGTGAACCTGGATCGTCCATGCCGCCAGCACGACCACCAAGAAGGCGAGACTGATATCAAAGCCTAAGGCCATATTGCGGACCTCTGGCGCAGCACCGCGCCGGCAATGAGCTGGGAGGCGACCGCAGCCGACACTTGCGCTAAGAGCCAAATCGCGACGAGCTTCAGTGCGTGCCCAAGGCCTGCTGCTTGCGGCAACAGTCCCAACACGATGAGGCCAAGGCCCAAGTTGTCCGCCTTGGTGAGCGCGTGCATGCGCGTGAGGGCGTCCGGAAAGCGCAGCAACCCCACTGTGCCTGCCACGAAGAAGAAGCAGCCGGCCGAGACGCCAACAATGGTGAGAAGATCAAGCGCGAGTGTCATCTGTCGTCGTCCCCTTGTTCGGAAGCGCTCGCAAATCCCGCCGCGCCGCGCACAAAGGCGACCGACAGAAAAGCTGCGAGCAGCGCCAGGATCAACGCGACGTCCGTGATCGGTGTGGCCTCGGTCGCCCCGGCAAGCAGAAGGAGAATGGCGACCCCGCAGGTTCCGATGAGCTGGGCCGCGATCAAGCGGTCGGCATCTATGGGTCCATAAAAAATTCGCACGAGGCCCAGCGCGGCCATCGCCAGCACGAGGCCGGCGGCGCTCATGAGGAAGCTAGCCATGGTCTGGTCTCCCTCCGAGGGCCTGCAGGAACAGGGCCTCTTCGCTGGCCAACTGCGGCGCCACGTCGGGGCTCACAACCAGGCAATGAATGAGAAGATCGCCGTTGGCATCTTCCTCACACGGCAACGTTCCCGGCAACAGGCTCGTGATCGCGCAGAATGCGTTACGGGCGGGCCCCGGCGGAGATCGGGGCTGAAAGACGATGAACCCCGGTTCCATTGTCAAGCGCGGGTCGAGCGCGCGCCAGGCAACATCGAGGCCCGCCAACACCGACTGGATGAGAAAACGCAAGGCCATACGAAGCAACAGAAGCGGCCGGGGGCGCCATTGTCCTGGCGGCAGCAACACGAGGCTTGCTCGCATCGCCACGAGGGCAGCCAAGATCCCCACAGCCAAGTCGGCGAGGCTAAGCCCCGTGAGGATCAGCCAGAAGCCGAAGAAGCCGGCGGCGCGAACAAGTGAGAAGGTCATAGCTTTGCGCCCGAACATGGCGAGGCCGCGACCACCGGAGCGCGATCTTGAGCACCAAACCAGGTCACATAGAGGGTCGGCAAGAACACCAGAGTGAGGATGGTCGCAATCAGCAATCCACCCATGATGGCAAAGGCCATCGGGCCCCAGAACACCGTCGGCGCAATAGGGATCATGCCGAGCACGGTCGATACCGCGGTCAGCATGATCGGACGGAAACGTGCGCTGCTGGCGTCGATGGCAGCGGTCCGCACGTTCTTGCCCTGGGCTCTCTCAGATTCAATCTGCCCAATGAGGATAACGGCGTTCTTGGTGATGATGCCGATCAGCGCGAGGATGCCGAGGATGGCCACGAAGCCCAATGGCTTGCGGGACAGCAGCAATGCGCCAACCACGCCGATCAGCCCCAGCGGTGCGACGCTGAGGACTAAAAACAAGCGTTGGAAGCTCTGCAGCTGAAAAATCAGGATCGTCAGCATGATCAGCAGCATCGCCGGCACGACGGCGTTGACGGAGGCCTGCGACTTCTTGCTCTCTTCCACTGTGCCGCCAACGGCGATGCGATAGTCGCGCGGCAGACTGTTGCTCAATTTGTCCATGGCCGGCGCAAGCGCGGTAACGACCGTCTCTGGCAGGGTACCCTGCAAGACATCGGCCTGTACCGTCAGCGTCGGAATGCGATCACGCCGCCAGACCAGCGGATACTCCTGCTCGTAGCCGAAACTCGCAAACTGACTGAGGGCAACGGTGCGGCCGCTTGGCAGCGGCACCTGCAGGTTGCGAAGTGTGTCGATCGAAACCCGCTGCTCGTCGGTGGCGCGAGCGATGACATCAACGAGGTAGATGTCATCGCGCACCTGCGTCACCGGATGGCCCGATATGACGGTATTGAACACGCTGGCTAGCGCCTGCGAGCTGAGGCCCAGCAACCGTGCCTCGTCCTGATCGATACGAATGCGCAGTTGCCGCGCAGGTTCGATCCAGTCAAAGTTGGTGTGGATGGCTCGGGCGTTGCTGGCGACGGTCCGAGCGACCTCAAGGGCAATGTCGCGCACCTTCGCCAGATCGGGACCGCTGACGCGATATTGGACGGGCCAACCAACCGGTGGTCCCAACTCCAGCGGATAGATGCGGGCGATCACGCTCGGAAATTCGGTGGCCAACACCTTCTCGAGCTTGACCCGCAATCGTTCGCGCGCCGCCACATCCTTGGCAACGATGACGGCCTGAGCAAAAAAGTCGTTCGGCAGCTGGACGTTGAGGGGAAGGTAGAAGCGAATGGCGCCGCGCCCTACGTAGGTGCTCCACCTCGCTACATCAGGGTCTGTCCCCAAGACGCCGTCGAAGCGCTGGGCGGTGGTCTCGGTGGCGTAGATCGACGCGTTCTGCGGCAGGCTGAGGTCGACCATCAGTTCGGGACGGTCCGAGGCCGGGAAGAACTGTCGCGGCACCAGCGGAAGTGCGAGCACGGATAGAGCGAACAAGCCCAGCGTGAGAAAGATCGTCCCCCACTTTGCCCGGATGGCTGTGTCCAGGATGGCGCGGTAGATGCGAAAGATCTTGCCGGGTTCGACGGCCGCGGTGGTCCGAGGAGGGGTCAGTATGGCAACGCCGAGCAGTGGCGCGAACATTACGGCAACGATCCAGGAAACGACCAGCGCGATGGCCACGACGGCAAATAGCGAGAAGGTGTATTCACCGGCGGAGCTGGCTGCGAAGCCGACCGGAATGAAACCAGCGATTGTCACGAGCGTGCCGGCCAGCATCGCATAAGCGTAAGTTCGATAAGCAAATGTGGCGGCCTCAACCTTGCTGTCGCCCGCCGCCAGCCGCGTGAGCATTGCGTCGGTGGTCGTCATGGCATCGTCGACGAGCAGCGCAAGCGCGATGATGAGCGCTCCAAGCGAGATGCGCTGCATATCGATACCGCTCAGCTCCATGACCGAGAACACGATGGCCAGTGTCAGCGGTATGGCGAGCGCAATGACGAGGCCCGGACGCACCCCCAAACTGATGAAGCTGACGGCGAGAATGATAGCCACGGCCTGCCAGAGTGACGTCATGAATTCGGCGATGGCGCTGCGGACCGTAACCGCCTGGTCGGCGACGAGCCGCGGCGTGATCCCCAGTGGTAGATCGGTCGTGATCTCGGCGATCGCTTGCTTGATGTTTTTGCCCAAGGCCAGGATGTCTCCGCCGTCCCGCATGGCGATGGCAAGACCGATGGCGGGCGCGCCATTGACGCGGAAAAGGGACTGCGGCGGATCCCTAAAGCCGCGCCGGACCTGGGCGATGTCGCTGAGGCGGAGCATGCGGCCGCCCGCGACGAAATTGATGTTGAGGAGGTCCTGCTCGGATCGAAACGCGCCCGACACACGCAACGAGAGCTTCTCATAGCCCGTCTGGATCGTACCCGCGGGCTGGATGACGTTTTGCGCTTGCAGGGCCGCAAGCAAGGCCGCGCGGTCGATGCCTAAGCTTGCCAGCTCCTTCATCGAGAACTCGACGAAGATCTGTTCGTCCTGGGCGCCTAGTACCTCGACCTTCGAAACGTCGGCAATGCCGAGCAGCTTCGAGCGGATGGCCTCGACGTAATCGCGAAGCTCGCGATGGGTGAACCCATCGCTCGTGAAGCCGTAGATGATGCCGAATGTATCCCCAAAGTCGTCATTGAAGCCGGGTCCCACGACGCCCGCCGGCAGGGTGGGGGCAATATCGCCGATGCTCTTGCGCACGTGATACCAAATGTCGGGCACCTCTCTGCCCGTGGCGCTACCTTTGAGATTGACAAAGATGGTGGTGCGACCCGCGACCGTGAAGCTGCGCAAGAAATCGAGCTTCGGCGTTTCCTGCAACTTGCGCTCAAGGCGCTCGGTGACCTGTTTGAGCGTGTCCTCGACGGTGGCTCCCGGCCAGGCAGCCTGCACGACCATGGTCTTGATGACGAAGGAGGGGTCCTCGCTGCGGCCGAGCCGGTAGAAGGATGTCAGACCCGCCGCCACGGCGACGATCATGAGGAAGGCAACGACGGAGCGGTGGTTAAGTGCCCATTGCGAGAGATTGAAACCATTCATGGCTCAAGCCCGAGCAGGCGGACAATTTGGCCCTGATGCAGCGCCTGAACTCCTGCCACGACCACGATCTCGCCGGCGTCGAGCCCGCCGGAGACCGCAACCACCGCTTGATCGTAGCGCTCAACATCGACGTTGCGGATCGACACCGCGTGATTGTTGGGATCAACGACCCACACGGCGGGTTGCCGATTGAATTTTGTCAGCGCCGCCGCCGGGACCTCCATGGTCGCCTGGGCTTGTCGTTCCATGCGACCGATGACGGTGGCGCCAAGCCGCATGGCCTCCGGCGGGTCCGTCAAGCCGACCTTGATCGCAAAGGTCCGCGTCACCGGGTCGGCCTGCGGTGCCACCTCACGCACGCGGCCGCGTGCGGCTACCGCCGGGTCGTCACTCAGGCTCACCGTGATCTCCGGATCACCTGGGGCAGAGCGAATGACTTGAGCCGGCACGTCAAACACGGCGTCGCGACCATGTTCGCGCGCGAGCTTGAGTATCATCTGCCCGGCTTGGACGACCTCTCCGGCGCGCGGCCCCGTTGCGGTCACGATCCCTGGTGCGTCCGCTTTAAGCTCGGTAAAGCCCACCAAATCGTGGGCTGCCTTCAGTTGTGCCTCGGCGGCCTCCACTTGCGATTGGGCGGTCTGGCGCGCCTGCGTTGCCTGATCATGGTTCGCGCGGGTCGTCCAGCCATCCCTGAGCAGCGTGTCCTGGCGGTCGAAGTGGTTGCGGGCCTGGGTCAACTGGCCCTGGGCGGCGGCAAGATTGGCTTGCGCGGCCCGCAGAGCATTGCGTTCATTTTGCGACTCCAACCGCGCGACCAGTTGCCCGGTCTGCACTCGGTCGCCCATCCTCAGGTCATTATTCAATAACCGCCCGGAAATGCGGAACGCGAGCACGACCTCGTCCTCGGCCTCGATGCGACCCGTCAGGACGATGGGAGTGCCTGCGGACCGCTTGTCCACCGTGACGGTGCGAACGGGTCGAATGTTGGGTGCCTGTTCGATCTTCTGCTCGCACCCAGCAAGGCCGATCGCCGCCGCAAGCACCGCGCACATCACGATTGTCTGCGGAAGCCAAGGGTGGAGTGCTACGGCCGTTTCGCGCGCGGGCCCGATTGGTGGCATTGCGCGGCGCCTCCTTAGCGGTCGTGCGTGTCGTCACCTTGCCCCATTGCTTTAGCTTTCCCATCGGGCGTAACCCTGAGAAGCTCTGCGGTCTGTCCCTACCGGACCCCCTCAACTTTGCGAACCCTTGCAAGACCTCCTGGCAATAAGAGCGCTGATCAACCATCGAGCTGATGTTGGCTCGGAGAGGGAGTTGCACAAAAACATTATTTCTCGCGCACCCCCGCGGGATGCTCGCGGCGGGCGCTCATCCTGGCGTAGAGATCGGCGCGATCGGCTTGGCTCACGTCCGGATTGTGAGGCGCGTGTACTCACCCGCCGTCAAGCCATACGTCCAGGCGACCGCCTCGCGAGGCGTTTGCAGATGGCTTGGTACTTGCAAGAAGTAGCGCTTGCGTGCCCCGTCGGGTTCGGGCGTTCCGTTGATCACTTCTACAGCGGCCCAAGCATCAACCGATGACCACCAGGTCTTGCGCCAGAGGATGCCTGTCTCGTCCTCAGCGACTTTGACCGCGCCCCCGTTTGCCACATAGCGCTGCGGCGTCATGATCTCGATCATGCAGTGACGGATGCGAACGTCCGGCTCTCTGTCGATCGTTTGTAGTGAGATTTGCTCGGGCCGTTCGATGAGCCGAGCAGGCACCTCGATGCCCTTCCATGCGTAGAATGCCGCGCCATCCAGGAACTGCAGGGCTGGCGCCGTTGCGCTGTGCAGCCGGCTCCTGGCATCGACCCGCAGCCCGCTCGGGCGCTCCGTCAGCCAGCAAATACGCTCATGCGGCAGCATCCAACCCGCGCTCTTGGCGAATTGCCATAATCCCTGCAGTGCTTCCGTCTCTGCCTGGAACCCACAAACATCATGAAAATATTCGTAGCTGCCGAGCCAAGCCAATTCGTGCTGCCCGACGGATCTCCGGCTCAGTTGGTCTCGGGTACCCGACCAGCTGAGCGCCTGGCGCAAGCGCAACCACAAAGGGAGGCGCTGTCGTCGTGAGAGGCGGCCAACTGCGTCGGTCATGGCCCGGGTCACAGCATCGGGAGCAAAAGCATTGGCAACTGCAGCTTGAACCCTGTAGTGGATGCGCCGCTTGATAGCCGACGCGGCCCTGGCGTTGACGCCGTGGATCATGAATGAGCCGACGTTGGCTCCATGGTCACGCGACACGTGCGCTGCCAGTTCGGCAAGCTCAATGGGTCCGCGACACCATTCGATGCGCTGGGGCGGGTCAAGTCCAGCTGCAAGGTACGCAAGCCGGACACCGTCCTCCGCAGACGCGCGATCCGCTGGCAGGGTTGACCGCTTGATCTTCGTCCATCGCTCCGAGTAGAGCCGAAGAGAGGCCATCTGCTCTGGGGTCAATATATTGAGGTTAATCCGCACCGGATCGTCCATTGGTTCGATTTTGCGCAGGACGCCATAGCCGAGTACTGGCGCGCGCCATTAAGGGTGCAGATGCTGGGCTCAAGAGGGCCATCGGGCCCTTGCCTCCAAAACTCCCCGTGGGCTGTGGCTCTTTGCTCGGCGGCAAAGTAGGCGACCCTTGCCGCAGACCACAAAGAGGAATGGTCGGCCATTTAAGGAACGAAAGGCATCGGGTGGAACACTGAGCACACCGCACGTTCAGCCCTGGTATTGGAGACGTTCAATTATTTCTGCATACTGACGCATGCGCGCCCGCTCGATGCATGCGAGCCTCGCGACCCATTTATTGCAGCCTCGGTTTGGTGAAGGATGCGCGGTCGCGGCGAGACAGCATTGGCGGAGCTTAGTTCATCAAAAATTCATAGAGCTTGCGATAGCGAGATTTGGGGTGGCCTCCCTTAATAGCCCCCTGGATAGCCCGCTGGGGATTGCGACGCATCGAGGATTGGCCGTCAAGATCAATGTTCGGCTTTGGAGTTTGCTTGTGCGCTCCACGGCATGGGAGGCTGCTGCAGCCCCCGGGCGTGAAAAGTCGCCAAACAACAGAGCAGCCCTGGTAAAGTGACCTCCGCCTAGGGGTTTCCACGGAGGCAATAGCGCTATTTTGCCGGCATTATTTTCTCTTCTGGTCCCCCGCGTTTCGCTGACTTGGGGGGCGTGTGAGGGGTGGGAACGACCGCTAAATCGTTAAATCCGCCGGGGCAATCCCTTTCCCACCAAAATGCCCTTTGCGCGTGGAGCTGCCGGTCCGGCGCCTCGGGGTTTCTCCCGATATTGTCTCTCGGGCGACCAGCTAAGCTCAGGCCAACCGAGACAGCAGGGAAAGGCGTACTGACGGCAGTCATCGTTCAGGTAATGATCAAATATGCTCCTGCTCTCCTCCGCCGCTGCTGGCCGGCCGTGACGATCGCGGTCTGGGTGCTCGTTGCTTCGCTGCTGCCACAAGAGGGAACGGCCGAGCCCATCACGCTCACCCCCGACCAGCTGGCGATCATCGACCGCATCGCCAAGCCTCGGGATGACAACCCCGTCGGCTACGCCAGCGCACCCACCGACCCCATAGGCGCCGAGGTCCGGTTGCCGTTTGGGGAGGGCAAGTTCATTACGCTGCGGCGCAAGGGATCAACGCTCCGCGAGGATGGCAGCATCTCCTGGTTTGGCGAGGTCGAAGAGACGGGGGAGCGTGCTCTC
>JAMXLN010000090.1 GCA_024281145.1 Hyphomicrobiaceae bacterium
CGCTGTGCGGCTGGCATGGCGGGGCATATCGGGAGGCGCCCGTGCCGCGGCAACCCACCCGCACGCAATCGTGTTCCCAGGCTCACATCCAGGGCTCACGTCGGGGAGTGCGACCAAGGGGATTCCAGGGCCTATCGCCCCGCCATGTCCGGGGGTCTGCGAGCTCGCGTTTGGACCTGAGTTCCCAGCCCCGGGCAGGGGCAATCTCACCGGCTGGGCTTCAGCAGGACGTGCCGCTTGCGGCCGAGCGAAAGCTTGATGACACCCTCGCGCACGTCGGTGAGCGTGAGCTTGGCGGTCTCATCCGAGACCACCTGGTCGTTGACGCGCAGGCCGCCGCCGGCAATTTGCCGCCGCGCCTCACCATTGGACTTGGCAAGCCCCGCCGTGACGAAGGCCGTGAGCACGCCGAGACCTGCCGTCAACTGAGCCTGCGCAATCTCGACGGTGGGAAGGCCCTGGGCCAGCGTGCCCTCTTCGAAGGTCTGTTGCGCGGTGCGGGCGGCCGCTTCGGCCTGGTCGTGGCCGTGCAGCATCGCTGTGACTGCATTTGCCAGCACCTTCTTGGCCTCGTTGACCTCGGCGCCCTCGAGGGCAGACAGCCTGGCGATCTCGTCCATCGGCAGGGTCGTGAACAGTTTCAGGAACCGGCCGACATCGGCGTCCTCGACATTGCGCCAGTACTGCCAGAAGTCGTAGGCACTCAGCATGTCCTCGTTGAGCCACACGGCGCCCGAGACGCTCTTGCCCATTTTGGCGCCCGACGTCGTGGTGAGCAGCGGGGTGGTCAGTGCGTAGAGCTGGTGCGTGCCCATGCGGCGACCGAGATCGATCCCGGTGATGATGTTACCCCATTGATCGGAGGCCCCCATCTGTAGGTTGCAACCTTGCGTCCTGGCCAGCACCACGAAATCGTAGGCCTGCAACACTTGGTAATTGAATTCGATGAAGCTCATCTCCTGATCGCGCTCAAGCCGGCTCTTCACGGAATCGAGCGTGAGCATGCGGTTGACGGAGAAGTGGCGGCCGATGTCGCGCAGCATCTCGATATAATTGAGCTTGGTCAGCCATTCGACATTGTCCAGCATGATTGCATCGGTGCGGCGCGACCCGAATTGCATCAGCTTGGCGCACGCCTTCTGCATGCTGGCCTTGTTGGCCTCAATCTGCTCGACGGGCAGAATTTTGCGGGTCTCGTCCTTGCCCGAGGGATCACCGACGCGGGTGGTGCCGCCGCCCATCAGGACGATCGGCTTGTTGCCGGTCTGCTGCAACCAATGCAGCATCATGAGCACGATCATGTTGCCGACATGGAACGACGGTGCCGTGCAATCAAAGCCGATGTAGCCGATCGCCTGGCCAGCGCCGGCCAGGGCGTCGAGCCCGCCGAAGTCCGAGCCCTGGTGGATGAAACCCCGCTGGTCGAGGATGTTGAGGAAGTCGGATGTGAATTTTGCCATAGCCGTAAGCCGGTTCAGCGGGCGAGCCCCGACGCACCCGAGGCCCCGCACACGCGTCACGTTTCGTTGCAACCTCTGCCACTGCGCGAATATCGCGCGTCGACCCTCTTTCGCCAAGCTCGGGGCGCGCGCGGGACCCGGCAGCCCTCCAACTCCGTGGTGGCCATCGAACCTCGCCAGCACGCCAAGCGCCAAGCGCCAAGCGCCAAGCGCCAAGCGCCGAAAGAGCACGGGAAGGCTGGTGTGGGCAAGACGCTTGCAGGGCGGGAAGGCTCATGCGCCGCGTCCCCGGTGGGGCCTCAAGGACGGATCAAGAGCGCCCTCGCCGAGCGCCTTGCGGTGAACGCGGCATCCTGCTGAGAAGTCGGAAGCCCATGCTTCCTTGTCCTTCCCAGCGCATGCTCTCCTTCGGAGGACGTCCTGGATGTGCTAGGGTTGGCGCGTCATCGAACACGCGTGCCAATCGTGCGGCCGCAATCGGCGTGTGAGGCGATGCCGGTCGTGGGGTCAACGTCCAACCCCGGGGGGGTGCGCTGCACGGTGATATCGGCGGGTTCTTGCTACCTTTTGCCCCCGCGTGCGTGCGCGGGGGGACATACCATCGACAGGGGCCATCGACAGGGGCCATCGACAGGGGCCATCGACAGGGACCATCGACAGGGACCATGGTGGTCTGGCCGCGACCTCTTCATCAAGACGGATGTCGACCACGATCGATCGGTGAGGCGCCTCGAGCAACCAGGACGCAAGCATGAGCAAGACTATGCGCGCAATCGGGCTCATGAGCGGCACCTCCATGGACGGCATCGACGTGGCCCTCATCGAGACGGACGGCGAGGCGCGCCTGCGCCGCGGGCCTGCAAGTACGGTCGGTTACCCGCAGGAGTTCAGGGGGGCTCTCGCGCAGGCCGTTGCCGAGGCCCAGCTTCTCAGCGACCGACGGGCGCGGCCGGGGTGCCTGCGCGAGGTGGAGCGCAAGCTGACCGAGCGGCATGCCGACGTCGTGGTGCAGTTCCTCGCGCAGCGGGACCTCAGCGCCGCTGGGATCGACGTGATCGGCTTTCACGGTCAGACGGTCCTCCACAAGGCTGTGGAGGTCACAGGCACGCTCGTGGGCCAACCCAAAGCGGGCCTCGACAGGCCTTCCGTCGACCCGGTCACGCTGACGCCCGCTTTCACCGTGCAGCTGGGCGACGGTCCGCTGCTGGCGCGGCGCACCGGCATCGATGTCGTCTATGATCTGCGGGCTGCCGATGCGGCCGCGGGCGGGGAGGGGGCACCGCTCGCGCCGGTCTATCACCGGGCGCTGGCGGCGAAACTGCCCGAACGGCCGGTCGCCATCCTCAACATCGGCGGCGTCGCCAACGTCACCTGGATCGGTCGCTGCGGCGAGCTTATCGCCTTCGACACAGGGCCCGGCAATGCCCTCATCGACGACTGGGTGCAGCGCCACCACGGGAGCCCCCATGACGAGGGCGGCGCGCTTGCCTCCCGCGGCCGCGTCAACGACGATCGTGTCAGGCAATACCTACGCCATGCGTATTTCGGCGCGACGCCCCCGAAATCGCTCGATCGCAATGCCTTTTCGCTGGCGCTCGTCGACCCCCTCGCTGCGCAGGACGGCGCCGCCACCCTGACGGCCTTCACTGCCGCCAGCATCGCCGCGGCACGGGCACATTTCCCCGAACAGCCGCAGCTGTGGGTGATCTCGGGCGGCGGGCGGCGCAACCGGACGCTGATGGCCATGATCGCGGAGCGGGTGGAGAACGCCGTCATCCCGGCGGAGGCGGCGGGCATGGATGGCGATGCGCTGGAGGCGGAAGCGTGGGCCTACCTGGCCGTGCGTTCGCTCAAGGGTCTGCCCATTACGTTCCCCGGGACGACCGGCGTGCCCAAGCCTCAGACGGGGGGCGTCCTGGCAAAGGCGTAAGGCGCCACCGCGCTTTGGCGCGGCGGGACGTGCCGCGCCCAATGCTGCAGAACGCCTAGCTTGCGCCGCAGGCGTCTTGCTTTATGACTGGCCCACGAAGCGATCGCGACGGGGAAAATCCACCTCGCCGATCCACCTCAACGCGCGGGAAGCCAGCGATGAAAACCGACACGCCGCGCCCCGTCCTGCTCAAGGACTACCGGCCACCCAACTACTTGATCTACGCCGTCAGCCTCGAGCTGTCGTTACACCCGACCCGCACGAGGGTGTGCTCCAGGCTCCAGATCAAGCGCAACCCTGCCCTTCCCGGCAATCCGGGGCCGCTGCGGCTCGACGGCGAGATGATCGAGCTTGAGGCTGTTCGCCTGGACGGCCGCCAGCTGGGCGCGCGCGAATATACGCGCACCGATGCAGGGCTCACCATCGCTGGCCTGCCGCGGGAGCCGTTCACGCTCGAGATCATCACCTACTGCAATCCGGAAGCGAATAAGGCCTTGACCGGGCTCTACCTTTCGCGCGGCGTCTACTGCACGCAGTGCGAGGCGCAGGGATTTCGGCGCATCACCTATTTTCTGGATCGGCCAGACATTCTCGCCACCTACACCGTGCGCATCGAGGCGGATCTCAGCGAGGCGCCGGTGCTGCTCGGCAACGGCAATCCCATCGAACGCGGCACCCTCGACGGCGGCAAACGTCATTATGCCGTGTGGCGCGACCCGCATCCCAAGCCCTGTTATCTCTTCGCGCTCGTCGGCGGCAATCTCGCCTCCTACGCCTCCGACTTCACGACGGCGTCGGGGCGCAAGGTGGATTTGCGCATCTATGTTGAACCCGGCAAGGAGCAGCGGTGCGCATGGGCCATGGACGCCCTCAAGAGGTCGATGCGCTGGGACGAGGAGCGCTTCGGGCGCGAGTACGACCTTGATGTGTTCAACATCGTCGCGGTGTCGGACTTCAACATGGGGGCGATGGAAAACAAGGGTCTCAACATTTTCAACGACGCCCTGATCTTGGCCTCGCCCGAGACCGCCACGGATGGAAGCTTCGCAGCGATCGAGCGGGTGATCGCACACGAATACTTCCACAACTGGACCGGCAATCGCATCACCTGCCGCGACTGGTTCCAGCTCTGCCTCAAGGAGGGCCTGACCGTCTTCCGCGATCAGGAGTTTTGCGCCGATGAGCGGGACGCGACCGTGGAGCGCATCCGCGACGTGCGCAACCTAAAGGCGTCGCAGTTCCCCGAGGATGCGGGCCCGCTCGCGCATCCCGTGCGCCCCGGTCGCTACATCGAGATCAACAACTTCTACACGGCCACCGTCTACAACAAGGGTGCCGAAGTCGTACGCATGCTCCAGACGCTGCTGGGGCGGGAGGGGTTCCGCAGGGGGATCGACCTGTACTTTGAGCGCCACGACGGGCAGGCGGCGACGGTGGAGGATTTCGTCAGGTGCTTTGCGGACGCTACGGGACGCGACCTCCGTCAGTTCATGACCTGGTACTCCCAGGCCGGCACGCCGGAGCTCGTCTGCCAGTTCAAGTATGATGCACGCCAAAAGAGCGCCGACCTCACCATTGCCCAAGTGCAGCCGCCGACGCCGGGAGAAGTCAAAAAGAAGTCGCTCCATATCCCCGTGCGGCTCGGTTTGCTCGGCGGCAACGGCCAAGACCTGGCGCTCACGCTGGGATCCGGCAAGCGCCTCGAAAACGGTGTCATCGAGCTCACCAAACGCACCGAGACGTTCCGCTTCAAAGACGTGCCATCACGGCCGGTACCCTCGCTGCTGCGCGCGTTTTCGGCCCCCGTCAATCTGACACTCGGCCTTTCCGATGCGGACCTGGAATTCCTGATGGCCAATGACAGCGACCTCTACAATCGCTGGCAGGCGGCGCAGGACTATGCCACCCGCGTGCTCATCGAAGCGATCAAGGCCCTTCGCGCCGGCGGCAGGCCGGCAAAGCCCAACGCGTTCGTGGCCGCGCTCGGCGTCACGCTCGCCGATGACGGGCTTGATCCTGGTTATCGCGCCCAGTTCATGTTCTTGCCGAGCGAGAGCGAGCTGGCGCGTGTGATCGGTCGCGATGTGGACCCGCTTGCGATCCACAATGCGTGCAAGGGATTGCGCAAAGCGATCGGTACCGCGCTCCACGACAGGCTGCTTGAGACCTACCGCCGCTACGAGGTCAAGGGAGCCTATTCGCCCGCGCCCGAGCCAGCCGGGAGGCGGGCCTTGCGCAATGCTGCGCTCACCTACCTGACGTGCCGCGGCAGACCCGAGGACGTGGCGCGGGCCGCAGCGCATTTTGCCAGCGCTCGGAACGCCACCGACGAGGTGAGCGCGCTCGCCCTCCTCTCGGAGCTGCGCTCACCGGAGCGCACCAAAGCCTTCGAAGACTTCTACCAGCGCTGGAAGGGGGATCATCTCGTCATCGACAACTGGTTCGCCTACCAGGCAACGGCGCCCCTTGCCTCTACGCTGGCGACGGTTATCAAGCTCACCAAGCACCCGCTGTTTTCGATCAAGAATCCAAACAAGGTGCGGGCGTTGATCGGCGCCTTCGCGACAGGCAATCCCGTCAACTTCAACCGCCGGGACGGCCGCGGCTATGCGTTTCTGGCCGAACGGGTGCTGGAGATCGACGCGTTCAACCCGCAGGTGGCGGCTCGGCTCCTGTCGGCCTTCCGCAGCTGGAAAGCACTGGAGCCAGAACGGCGACGCAACGCCAAGAAGACGCTGCAGCGCATCGCTCACGCACGGCCCTTGTCGACCGACGTGACGGAGATCGTGGGCAAGATGCTCGAATGAGCAGGCGATAAGCCTCGCAACGCTTGCCTGGCGCAAGGGCTGCGCACCGACAGCACAAGCGCTTGAGTCGTCGCGGACACATGTGCCCATTTTTCGCGGACCGCGCGCGCCAACTCTCGACAAGCGGTCCCGGATCACGGCACAGTGCGATGGTGATTCGTTGTGCTTGTTTAGCCGGCGAATCCGGGTCGGGCAGCAGCATTTCGCTAAAATTTGGATCGAGGGACAGGGATGACGCTGGGCACGTCACCCCATCCGCGGGGGACTCCGTCCACGCGCTGGACGGCAGCGGAGCGCGCCATCGCCGGCGCGTTGATGCGCTTGGGAACGTGGCGGGCGTTTTGGATCCATGGCACATCGGCGGCAACGCCCTTGGCGAGGACGGCGGCCGTATTCTATCTTGCGGCCCTTGCCATCCTCATCATGACGGCCTGGCACCCGGCTGCCGCGGCCGGGGGCATGCTAAGCCAGATGCCCGATTGGCACCTGGCCTTGTTGGTGGCGACCGGGGCGGGCGTGGCGGTGCTGACGCTTGCTCGGTCCGACGCCGGTGGCGACCACCTTCGGGACAGCGAGGATCGGGCGACACCCGCCGCGGGCCTGGGCGAGTTGATGGCCCAGCTCAGCCACGAGTTGCGCACGCCGCTCAACGCCGTGATCGGCTTCTCTGAGCTGATGGTGCGTGAGTTGCACGGGCCGCTCGGCAATGCCCGCTACCAAGAATACGCCCACCACATCTCCGAAAGCGGTGGACGGCTGTTGCGGTCGTCGGAGGAGGCGCTATCCGTCACCGAAGCGATGACGGCCCTGATGGCCGACCGGGGGGGTGCCAAGCGCGAGCGCGGTATCGCGGCCGCGCTGGTGCGCGACGCTTGGCGGGCGGTCGCATCGGTCGACGCATCCCCGCGTCTCGTCCTGACCACCTGCACCACCTGTGATCTGACGTGCGAGCGCCGCCCCACCGTGCAAGCGCTCGAGCATCTGTTGGGGGAAGCCTCGGCCTATGCAGGCGAAAAAGGCACAGTCGCGGTGACGGGCAGGCGCCAGGCCGGGCAGCGCAGCCTCGAGATCAGAGCGGTGATGGGGGCGGATCGGCCTTCCGCCGCGACCGCGCCTTTGCGCATCATCCTTGCCCGCCTGCTGCTCGAGATGCAGGGAGCGACGCTCACCTTGACATCCAACGAGGCGGCCTGGACGGCCGGCATCGAGTTTCCTCGACGGGTCTAAAAGCCTGGCTTTTCAACGCGGCGCGGATTGCTCGCCCGCCTGATGGTCAGGTTCGTCGAGGAGATTGCGGATGGGCGCGCGGCGATGATCCCGCCAATTGACGAACGCACGCCGTTCCTCGGGCGTGAGACTTTCGGCAATCTTGACGTAAAGGTCCTGCACAGCGGCACGGGCGCGGTTTTCGGCCTCCGACTGCTTGCTTTGCGCGGCCAGGAATTGTTGCCGGTCAAACGGCTCGGCAGAGAGGGCCTTGGTCGTCTCCTCGCGTGCCGCGCGCACCTCTCGTCGGAACGGCCGCATACGGCTGCGCTCCTCGCGGGTGACCTCCCAAATCTGCCGGCGCCGGTCCGGCGCAAACGTGCTGGCATAGCCAAGCAGGTTGGGGATGACGACGCCGGCCCAGGCCGGCGGCCCACGATGGCGCCACACCGCACCAGCCACCGAGCCCACGATGAGAAGATTAACGGCAAGTGAGCCAAACAACGCCACGAGCAACCAGCGGCGTGCCCGCCGCACGATCCGGGCCTCAGTGCTGATGGCTTCCGTCATAGCAGGTCCTCATCGAGCAGATCGACCTGCGCCACGGCGCGGGGTTGCACGCCAAGATTAATGCCGGTCATGTCTTCGAGCGCCGGTACCACGCCCTGGGAGAGATTGGAGACGCCGAGAAAGATGCCGAGCGCGAGCGAGGCAGCAAGCATGCCGGCCGCGCTGGCCAGCCCAGTTGGCAACCAGCGAGGCCGCGCGGGCAGGCTTGGCAGGGGTACGACGTTGCCGGTGGCGCGCCGAACGCCAGCGGTCACCGTCACGTTGGACGCCGGCACCATCCGCGGTGAGCGTCGCGCCGTGGCGACGATGCGGTCCGCCAGCGCCGCCTCCGCGGCGAGGGACGGCAGTGGCGCCCGTTCCAGGGCCTTGTCGAGTGCCTCGGCCTCGGCGAGCAGCCGCCGTGCCGCCTTGTCACGCCCGACCAGCTGGCCTGCGCCCGCGCGGGCCTCGACCGGCCAGCGCGTCCGATCGCTGCCGTAGACGTCGAGCAGGCGTGCGAAATCGGCGATCGTCATGCCATTGTTGCTCATGCTCAGTTGCTCATTCTCAGTGCTCAGTTGCTCGTGCTCTCCATCCCGCCACCGTCAGCATGCGAGCCCCCGAAAGTCTCATGTCGCGCTCTCCGGGATCAACGCCCGCCATTCCTCCTTCAGCGCCGCCTTGAGCGCGCGCCGCGCGCGCGCCAGCAGCGATTCCACCGCCTCGTCCGAGATGCCCAACACGTCGCCCACCTCAATCTGGCTCATGCCCTCGTAGTGGAAAAGCGTGATCGCCAGCCGCTGCCGCTCGGGCAGCGCTTGTAGGGCCGCGTCGACGCGCGCACCAAGCTCGCGCTCGGAGAGATAGCGGACCTGTGTGGGGGGAGCGCTTTCCTCAGGCACCTCCTGCACAACCTGGATGTTGCGGCGCGAGCGCACGCGATCGATGCACAGATTGGAGGCCACGCGCCTGAGCCAGGGCCGCAGACCGTTGGGCCCGAGCTCGAGTCCCGCCGCATTGCGCCACAGCCTCAGCATCGTCTCCTGGGCCACGTCCTCGGCCTCCGCATCATCTCGCAGCATGCGCCGTGCAATCGCCAAGACAGTCGGCAAATGCCGGTCGACAAGGCCGCGAAAGGCCTCTTCCTCGCCCGCGGCCACGCGCGCGAGAAGACCCGTCTCCTCCCCATTCTCCTCGGTGCCGGACTGCGCGAGCGGTCCGGATCCGCTCTTCTGCGCGAGCACGCTGCTCCTCGTGTGCCACCTGCTCAATTGGCTTTGACCTCGAACTGGTTCCGGGCCCAGCCTAGCACGCGCTGGCTGGACGTGAGCGCCTCGACCTTGCCCCAGGCAGTGCCGGCTTGCCGAACCCTTCACTCTTTTCGAGCCATTGCCTACGAATCTGCCGCTATAACGCGGGCAAGCAAGCCTTTCCGTCGGGTTCATCCGGGCACTGGCTTGCCTCGGGGGGTCGCCCTCAGGCGATCAACCGGTCGAACAGGGCCGCCACTTCGGCCTCCCTGGCGATCAGTTCGGCCTCTAGCTGGGCAAAACTCGGGGCGTTGCCAGCCCGCGCCAGCAGCGATCTGAGCCCGTGGGGCGCCTTGCCCGGATCGAAGGGATCGTCCAGGCAAAGCCGCAAAACCTGCGTCAAGTTATTAAGCAGGCGGGCCGCGGGCAGCAGCACGTCCCTGGCGCCAGGGTCCAACACTCCAGCCTGGGCCATACGCTCCAGCGCCTCGACCGTGTTTTGGCTCAAGATGGGCGGATGCGCTGGGGCGTGCACGAGTTGCAGATACTGGGCAATAAATTCCAGGTCGACCAGGCCACCGCGCACCTGCTTGAGCTCCCAGGGGTCACGCGTCCCCTTTTCCTTGGCGATGCGCGCGCGCATGGCACGCACGTCGGCGGCGGTCTTCGCGAGGTCCCGCGGCTTAAGGAGCACATCGCGAATGGCGGCAGCGACGGCCGCGCGCAGCGCCGGCGGGCCCGAGACCACGCGTGCCCGCGTCAGCGCCATGTGCTCCCAGGTCCAGGCCTCGCTCGCCTGATAGTGCACGAAGCCGGAAAGCTGGGTGGCAACAGGCCCCTTCTGTCCCGAGGGGCGCAGGCGCATATCGACTGGGTAGAGGATCCCCTCGGCGGTGGGCGCGGTAAAGGCGCTGATAAGGCGTTGGGTGAAACGGGTATAGTAGTGGATGGGAGCCAGCGGCTTCACCCCGCTTGAGAGGACCGCGGCCGCGTCAAAATCATAGACCAGGATGAGATCGAGGTCGGAGGCGGCGGTCATTTCGCGACCTCCGAGCTTGCCCATGGCAATGACGGCCGCGGCGCCGCCGGGCACATGGCCGTGCGCGCGCACCATTTCGCGCTCCACTCTGGCCTGCATGGCCGCGATCAGGCACTCAGCCAGCAGAGCGTAGGCGCCACCCGCCTGGGCCGCCGTAATGGTGCCGGTGAGGACGCGCACCCCGATCAAGAATTGCTGCTCGCTGGCAAGGAGGCGCGCCGCGTCGAGTGCACCCTCCAGATCTGGCAGGTCGTCAAGCTCTGCCGTGAGCATGGCCTCAAGCTGGTCGCGCCCCGCCAGGCTGCCAAAGAAGCCCGGATCCAACACCGCATCCAGCACGCGGCGCTGCTTGCCCAGGATGCGGGCGAGGCGCGGCGCGGTGCCCATGATGGCGGCAATCAGCTCCAAGAGGGCAGGCTTCTGTTTGAGCAACGAGAACAGCTGTACCCCGGACGGGACCTCGGAGAGGAACCGGTCGAAGCCGATGAGCGCGAGGTCGGGATTGGCCGTCTTGGCGAGCGCTTCGACCAGCACCGGCTGCACCTCCGTCAAGAGCTCCCGGGCGCGCGCGCTGCGCACGGCGGGATAGCGCCCGTGGTGCCATCCGCGAACGATGGCGATGATCTCGGAGGCGCGCGTGAACCCCATCTGCGTGAGCGCCGCGACCGTGGCAGGGTCGTCGGCCTCGCCGGCAAAGACCATGTTGGCCCCGCCGCGGCTCAAATCGGGACTGTGTTCGAATAGGCGCACGTAGTGAGCCTGTACGCGCTCGAGCGCGCTCGTGAGGCGCGCCGCGAACGCATCGCTGTGCGCAAAGCCGCACAAGCGCGCAACCGCGTTCAGCTTGTCTGGATCGTCGGGCAAGGTTTGGGTTTGCTCATCGGCGATCATCTGCAGACGATGCTCGACGGTACGCAAGAAAAGGTAGGCCTCGGCCAATTCCGCCTGTGCAGCGGCCGTGATCCAACCGCGCTCCTTGAGCCGCGCCAGCGCGGTGAGGGTATCGCTCACGCGCAGATCCGGCTGGCGGCCGCCGGCGATCAGCTGCTGCGTCTGCGCAAAGAACTCGATCTCGCGAATGCCGCCGCGCCCCACCTTTATGTTGTGGCCCGCCACGGCGATGGTGCCGAAGCCGCGGAAGGCGTGGATTTGCCGCTTCATGGCGTGGATGTCGGCGATGGCCGCAAAATCCAGGTATTTGCGCCAGATATAAGGTGCGAGCTCCTCAAGCAAGGCAGCGCCCGCAGCGAGATCGCCGGCAGCGGGTCGAGCCTTGATGAGAGCGGCGCGTTCCCAATTCTGGCCAAAGCTCTCGTAGTAGTTGAGGGCGGCCTCGGTGGAGAGCGCAAGCGGCGTGGCGCCGGGGTCAGGTCGCAG
>JAMXLN010000091.1 GCA_024281145.1 Hyphomicrobiaceae bacterium
ACACAGCAAGAAGGATCAACAGCATGAGAACCGCTGCTGCCGCACCGCGCGCGAGCAGGCCGCGCTGGAACATGAAGTCGTAGACGACGAGCGCGGGCAGCTGGGTGGCGATTCCGGGACCTCCGCCGGTCAGCGCCCGCACAAGATCGAAGGTGGTGATGGCGAACTGCAGCTGGATCACGACCACAGTCACCGTGATCGGCCAAAGCGCGGGAAGAATGACGCGCCGGTACATGCGTACCGGGCCGGCGCCATCGATCTGTGCGGCCTTGATGAGATCCGGGTCGACCGAGCGGAGGCCGGCAAGGAAGAGCGCCATCGCAAAGCCCGAGGATTGCCAGACCGCGGCGATGACGACGGTCCAGATCGCCATATCGCGGTCGATCAGCCAGTCGAATCGGAACGAGGTCCAGCCAAGGCCATTGACGAGCTTCTGAATACCGATGCCGGGGTTGAGCAACCAGCTCCAGACCGTCCCGGTGACGACGAAGGAGACGGCCATCGGGTAGAGAAAGATCGACCGCAGCACGTTCTCGCCGCGAATGCGCTGGTCGAGCAGGATCGCCAGGACAAGGCCGGTCAACAAGCTCAAGAGCACGAAGCCACAGCCAAACACCAGCAGGTTGTCGAAGGCGATTTGCCAATTCCGCGTTGCCATAACCGCGGTGTAGTTGCGCATACCCGTCCAGCCCGAGACCGGAACGAGGGTGGAAGGCGTGAACGATACCCAGATGGTCCACAGCGCGAACGAGACGAGGTGGCCGGCGGACAGCAGCAGCGGCACCCAGATCGTCAAAGATTCCGGCACGCGGCGCAGCACGCCAAGTGCCTTCGCCGGGCTCGCTCGCGCTACCGCAGACACGGCCTCGCTCAACGCGCACCCTCAACAGCATCGCTGAGCCGGGCGACCGCCTGCTCTGGGGTAATCGCTTTATTCTTCACGTATTCGGTGATTACGTCGATCATTGCAGCCGTCATGCCGTTCTCCTGCGCCATGTTGTGCGCGAGGCTAAGCACGGCCTGGTTGGCGGCGACGGCCTCTTTGAGGGCGGTAGCGGTGCGGCGTTGCCCGTCCGACCAACCTTCAGCGGAGAGGTCCACATCGGTGCGTACGGGGATTGATCCGGTGATCTGTGAGTACATGGTCTGGATTGCCGGATCCATGACGAGCTGGGCCATCAACGTCTGACCGGCCTGCAGATCAGGTTCCTTGCGCTGCCAGAATATGAAAGCGTCGGCATTCAGCAAGAAGACCGGCTTGCCGTTGTCGGAGGGGCCAGGGGCGATGACAAAGTCGCTGAGCTTGAAGCCGGCGTTGAGCAACACGCCCTGCGCCCAGCCACCTTGGATCATCATGCCCATTTCACCGGCGACGAAGCGTTGCAGGTTGATGGAGTAGTGTTGAGCGGCCGTGTTCGGGTCCATCCAATCGGCGATCTTGCGGACTTGTGCGAAGGCAGCCTTCACCTCGGGCCCCTTCAAGGCTTTTTCGTCGAGGTTCATGATACCGGTACGGTATGCGGCAGGGCTGATCCCGGCGAGCGCAGCTTCGAACTTCTGCCCATCGTCGGGGCGGGTACCACCATTTGCGATCGGGTAGGTGACCCCGGCGGCCTTCATCTTTTCGGCGAGCGCGTTGAATTCGGCCCATGTGACGGGGATCTTGTCGGCGTTGGCCTTGTCCATCGCACGCTTGGAGAGAAACAGCATGTTGGTGCTGTAGATCTGCAGCGGTAACGAAATCCACTTGCCGCCAGGCTTATGCAGTCTTGCAAGGTCCGGGGCGACGACCTTTTCGTAGCCGGCAGCGGCGACGAGGGCGTCGAGGTTTACGGTGGCGGCAATCTTGGACCAGGCGGCAATCTCGGGGCCCTTGAGCTGCGAACAGGCCGGTGGATCACCGGCCATGATCTGGGCGCGCAGCTTATTCATCATCTCAGTCGTGAACCCGGGGACGGGCGAGTGCTCCCAGATGCCGCCCTTCTCCTCGAATTTCTTGCCGAGCGCGGTGATTGCCGCCCCATCGCTGCCCGTCGACCATTGCGAGATCACGGTCAGTCGCGGCTTCACGGCCTGGGCCCGAGAGAGTGAAGGGGCGGCGAACAGACCGGCGGCACCGGCAAGCATGGTACGGCGGCTGATACGGCTCATTGGCTCGTTTCCTTCCTTGCGGCGGAGTGGGCGATTTATGAAGCCGACACGCCCTGTCCACGATCCACGTTCAAGCACCTGTGGCGCCCGGTGACAAGCCTTTCAGACCGTGCCGATGGGGCGGGGGCGAACACAGGTCAGCTCGACACCTCCCAGCTGCTGGGGCTGGTGCTCTGGCGAGGTGTCATTCTTGGTGGTGCCAGGACGGCCGCCCGCCCCACGCAGCTGGGTTAATGTGCATCGCACCGAGGTCACGCGATGGGGGCTGCAAAACTCAGCCTGATCCTCACGGCGCTATGGCCGCTGGAGGGCGGTGGCGGCGAGCGACCTTGCTGAGCACTTGATCATTGGTTTTGGCCTTTACGGCCAAGCTGCCTCTGTCGCGCAGCTGCGCTGTGACGTTATCCCGTGCTTGGCGTGATGGGCGAGCGATGCCGTAAGCTGCTACGCAAGACAGCTCGGGCACGCGAGTGGGTCGTTCTTGCCCTCCATCAACCGTCGCTGTCGATACCGTCCAGTTGTCGGTTCCCACGAGCTGCTGGCCGCGTTTACCAGCTTGCGCAAACGCTACGGGGGCCAACCCTTGTGGGCACGGGGCTATCGAGTTGCAAGCGGTGGCAACCCGATGGGATGAAGACTTTATGCAATGCGTCAAATCGCTGGCTGAGCCCGGGCCAGACGATGACTTTCGTGTGACCTAAAGTCTGCCGAATGGCAGACATGCCCGGCTTCAGCCATCATTTGAAGCCACCGCCTTTCCCGCGGTAGAGCCTTCCATTTGCGAGTGGCCTCAACCCACGCCAATGCCGACCGCAGCGCAGGAGACTTCAAGTTCATGGCCCGACGCTCTTTGTGATCAACCGGACGAGGGGGAAACGGCAAAATCCGCAGCGAGCGTGACCTTGGATTTGATGGAGTTGGAGATAAAGCACTGGGCTTCGACGCCTTCCATGATGTCACGGGCACGTTCGAGCTCAGCTTGGTTTTTGAGGCTGACGCGCGGCCGAACCGCGACCTCCGTGATCCGGTACTTGCCTTCAACGTGCTCAAGCAGACCTTCGGCATCGCTTTCATATGCCGTCGGAGTGATGCCTTTCGCTTGGGCGAACGAGAGAAAGGTTAGCATCATGCAGGTATTGACGGAGGCCACCAGCAGCTCTTCGGGGGACCAGAAGCTGGGGTCGCCCTTGAATTCAGGCGGGCTACCAACAACGACATCTGCCTTTGCCGGCGCCGAAAGTGTACCGCGCCGTCCCGAACTCCAGGTCGCCTTTGCCTTATAGCGAAAGGACTTGTAGCCTCTCTTTGCTTCCACGAAAACCTCCGAGAAATGCCAACCGCCGACGCGGGTTAGCGCCTTTAGCCCGCGGCTCCTTGCCCAGGTTGGCGCGCGTGATCCGCTGGATCGAACCGAGGTATGGCCGCGATGCGCTTGGGCTCTACATGTGGTACCGGTGCGCTCTGAGGCAAGCCCCCGATAACAGGGTTGAACGCGTGCGGCGTTGGCGAAGCGCGAGGCGGCCTTCTCGGACCATTGGCGACACCTTACGCACCCGGCGGGGTTGGCGACCCGCAGGGCTCAAGCTTGAGCGTTGAGCACCCGGCGAGCCCTTCTGGTCAGCGCGACGGACCTAAGCCTCGCCGATCTTTCAGCTGGCTTGGCCTCTTCGCGACAGGCGCGCGCTTCACGGACACGCGTACAGGGACGCCGTGGGTCGGCTGCTATCTGCGATCAGGGCCCTGGTCGGCGGCCCTTTCTGTGAGAACGCCGCGCTTTTGCAGCGCTTCCAACATTCCATAAACGTCCTCATCGGAGAGCCGGTCACGCGCAGAGCGTTCGCCGCTCGCCTTGCGCGCCGCATCGGGATGGGACGCCATATATTCTTCGAGCCAACCGCGAGCGGTCTTCGGGTCAAGCGCGCGAATGTTCGCGCCAGCCACGCGTCGACCGCGCGCGGAGCGCCTGTTCCCCGCCAACCGACGCAAGGCGACCGTCCGATTAGCCCTTTCGAAGGCACGGCGTGCGACTGTGGCGCCATTGTCGTCGTCCGCCTGAGCCTCGTTGAGCAGATCCGCGTCTGAAGTGGCGAGAATATCCTCCACAAGGGCTTCGATGAGGCGGTCGATGGGAGCCTGTTGATGGCTGTCCTTGTTGCGCGTCATGGCTTGCGCTCCTGTGGAAATGCCTTGTCAATCCGGCGACGTATGAGCCGCCGTTTGCTTTCGAACTGGGTCTGACTGAGCTGTGTCAGGCAACGCAACTCTGCACCGGCGATGCCGTCCATGATGCCCTCAAGCATGCGTTGGGCAACGTCATCATCGGCGAAGAGCTCGAGAATGGCCTGCCTGAGGCAAATCGCCTCCTGAGTGCTTGCGAGCCATTCATCGGCGGCAGGTCGCTCATCGCGGACCTTTATCACGATCTGCTGCAGGGCTCCTGTGGGGTTGACCAGGCTCATCTCCGGTCGGCGTCTACGCGCCTTCCTCCAATCCGAGGCGATGCTGCGCATGACCCCAACCAAGAAATGTACAATGTCCAGGGTGCGAGAGCATTGCCGAGACCCGTCCAGCGCACGCTCGAAGGCCTCTTGCAGCAGGTCCTCGGCCTCAAAGTGGGCATTGCGGCACAAGGCGCGAGCCGCTTTGTGGAGCCGGAGCCAGCCCGGCGGAGCCAGAGCGGAGATGGCGCGCTTGACTTCCAGCTCGGTCAACAGCAGTGCGCCGGTATCCCTTGCTTGCAATGCGAATTCCTCCTGCCTTGCCACCTATGCGCCACCCAAGGCGCCGCTCGGACATGGAAAACGCCTTGTCTGAGGCGAACGCCAACTGGCGCATAGGCGTTGGAGAGCCGATGCCGTACAGACGGCCAACATATAAAGGGAGAGCTGATGGCAGCGACCGGCGCCAGCGTCGATCAATTCCGCAGCTTTTATGCCAGCTACATGGCGGCGGTGGCCCGACAACCGGCGTGGCCGCGAGGTTATGCCTTCCAAACCCGGCTCGAGGGAGCCTTCGAAGCCGTACCAAGGGAAATGTTCTTGCCGCCGGGACCTTGGCACATCGAAGCCTCTGGAGGCTATGTCGAAACCCCCAATGCGGATGTGAGGTTCGTCTATCAAGACGTCCTCGTGGCCATCGACAAACAGCGAGGGATCAATAACGGCCAGCCGAGTGTGCACGCTCAGTTTCTGGGCCTGCTCGAGCCTCGGCCCGGAGAAACGGTGGTGCATATTGGCGCGGGAACTGGATATTACTCCGCCATTCTATCCATGCTCGTTGCCCCCGGGGGACGGGTCGCGACATTCGAGCTCAACGAAGATTTGGCACTGAGTGCTCGGCGCAATCTTCAAACGCTGGACAACGTTTCGATTACGATTGGCGACGCTACTCTCCTTGAGCTTCCAGAAGCCGACGTGATCTATGTGAACGCGGGCGTCGTGAGACCACCGGTCCATTGGTTGCAGACGCTCCGCCCCGGCGGGAGAATGTTCGTGCCATGGCGGCCGGCAGCGGATATCGCGATCGCGTTGATTATTTCGCGAACGGTGCGGGGGTTCAGGGTCAATCCAGCGATGCCCGCCTGGTTCATCCCCTGTGTTGGCGCCTCCACCAGTTCCCCAGGAGACATAGCACCAGACATCAAGCGCGCCTGGGCGAGCCGAGCCCTATACCTGAAAGCTGAGCGACAACCAGATGCGACCGCAACCGCGATTTATGGGGAGCTGTGGTTTTCCTCCGAGTGGCCTTCGTGAACAGGCAATCAGCGGCGGCCCATTGGCTCCCCATGGTGGTGCACCAGTGCCACCTGCTCTCTGGCGCTTGCGTGGTCAGACGCGGCTGGGCTGACGCGCATGTGTCGTTGACCCATGCTGGGGTCCGCCCCGCCGGGGCCGTAAGGCAGAAGCCGGCTGCGCTGTTAAGAATTGCTCCGACAGCTCGAAGCGCTCACGCGGGAAAGCGCTTTCGCTGCTGCACACGCAGAGAGCAAGTTCAAGTGCACTTCACTTTTCATGATCGACGTGGCAATGCGCCGTGTGGCCCTCAAACAGCCGATGGGGCTCAGCCGATCGCAAAGACCCCTCTTCTTGCCACCCTTGGCTCGCCCCTCCTCTTCTTGCCACCTGTCCCTTTGGCCCAGCAGACCTCCCATGAGCGGGGCGCAGTCGCGGCCGCGCAGAAATGCTCAAGCCGCCATAGCCTGACCCGGACCCAGCCCGTGCTTTGCAATCGGCCTGCCGCCGTTCCAGGTGCGGGCCTCTGCAAGAGACGTAAAATAAGCTGCCAAGGCTCTGGTGCCGGCTTGCGGGCTCTCCATCTCCTCGAGGCGGAAAGCGACCCTACCGTTCGCTCGTTTCGAGTTGGAGAAGGTCGCCGGCGTCCTCATACCTCATATGCTTGCGGGGATGCGGGGTGGTGATTTACCTCGGGCCTGCGCACGGCGTAATCAGCCAGGCGCGGACGATCGCCACGTCGAGTGGGCAGTCCCGTGGCCGAAGAACAGGATGGTCCGGTGATCCTGTCGACAGTTCACGTCGCTTAAGGGTCTGCGCGAGCAAGCGCAGGCGTGCGCAAGGCCAATGACATCTCTTGCCACCATCATTTTTGCGTTGACCTACATCGGAATGGCGCTCGGGCGCGTCCCCGGTTTAAAAATCGATCGGTCCGGGATCGCTCTGATCGCCGCCGTCATCCTCGTTGCTACCGGCGAGGTACCGGCCGAACAAATCGCCAAGGCGATACATTTCCCGACCCTTCTGCTGATGGCCGGGCTGATGACCCTCTCCGCGCGGGTTCGGGCGGCGGGCTTTTATGAGTTGGCTGCCACATGGATTGCTCGCCAGGCAGGGCAGCCCTTGCGCCTGCTTGCGCTGACGGTCGTCTTTGGCGGAGCCCTCTCGGCCGTGCTCGTCAACGACATCGTCGTGTTCGCGATGACGCCCTTGCTCTGTTCGGGACTTGCAGCAAGGAAGCTCGATCCCCGACCATTCTTATTTGCCCTTGCCGCGGCCAGCAATGTCGGTTCCGCCGCAACCCTGATTGGCAATCCCCAGAACATCCTCATCGGCCAGGTAGGTCGGCTCGGGTTCTGGTCCTACTTCGCGATTGCCATCGTCCCAGCCGTGATCGGGCTTGGCCTGGTGTTTGCGTGCGTGGCCATGGCGTGGCGATCGAGCCTGACCCGGGCGGCAAGCGATGCGGGGATGAGCGCCCCCACCCTTGATCGTCGCCAGATCAGAGTTTGCGCGGTCGCCATGGTGGCGCTTTTGGTGCTGTTTACAACGCCACTGCCGCGCGAGATTTCGGCCCTTCTCATTGCCGCTTGCCTCGTTATCAGCCGGACCGTTCCGAGCCGCCAGCTCCTAGACGAGATCGATTTGCCCCTTCTCATCCTGTTTGCTGCGTTGTTCGTGGTGAACGACGCTTTCCGGAGAACGGGCCTCGCGCAACAAGGGCTAGAGGTGCTCACCTCTCATGGTCTGCTGCCCGACCGCCTATTGCTTTTAACTCCCCTCTCACTTCTTCTGAGCAACACGATCGGCAATGTTCCTGCGGTC
>JAMXLN010000092.1 GCA_024281145.1 Hyphomicrobiaceae bacterium
GGGCAGCGCGCGCGCCGATAGCGCGCACGCAAAAGCCAAGAGCGTGGTCTCTACGGCCTCGGGCGTCAGATCACCTTGCGCCGCCGCATGTCCGCGACCTCGGCGGGGGAGCAGCCGAGCCACGTGCCGTAGATGGCCTCGCTATCGGCGCCATGGGTCGGTGCGCACTGGAGGGGCACCTTGGTCTCCGACATCCGCAGGGGCCAACCCGCAACGGTGACCGGCCCGCGCACGGGGTGGTTGATGGTCTGCATGATGCCGCGCGCGTGCAGATCCGGATCGTTGAGGAGCTCAAGCGTCGTGAGCACGGCACCGCAGGGGACCCCTGCCCCGGCGATGATCTCCGTCACTTCCCGCTTGCTGCGCTTGGACGTCCACTCGGTGATCGCCGCATCGACGGCCGCTTGGTGCTTGGCGCGCGTGGGCCCGTCCACCATGCGCGGCTCATTGAGGAGGTCCTCACGACCGATCGCCTGCAGCAAGCGGCGCCAATGGTCTTCGTTGCCCCGCGAGCAGAAGATGTAGCACAGGTCGTCGAGCCCGCCGGGGGCACATTGATAAAGGCCGCCCGGTGCCGTTCCGACGACGCCGTTGCCACCGCGCGGCAACTGGTCTGCGCGGGCGGCTTGGCGGCTCATGGGGGTGCGGCAGTAGTTCAGCATGGCATCGCGCATCGCGATCTGGATATGTTGGCCGCGTCCCGTGGCCACGCGCTGATAGATGGCAGCGAGGATGCCGATGGCGCACAGCATGCCCGTGCCGGTGTCGCCGATCGTCGGGCCGGGCCGGATCGGCGGAGCATCGGGATGGCCGTTCACGCCCATCGTGCCGCCCATCGCCTGTGCGATCATGTCGAAGGCCAAATAGTTGGCGTGCGGGCTCTCGGGGGCGAAGCCTTTGACTTGGGCAAAGATCAGGCGCGGGTTCAGCTCGCGCAGGCGCGGATAGTCAAACCCGAGCCGCGCGAACGTTCCAGGTGCCATGTTTTCGACGAGCACGTCGGCTTTCGCGATCATTCGGCGCAGCAGGGCTTTGCCCTCCTCGGACTTGAGGTTGAGGGTGACGCTGCGCTTGTTGAGGTTGTAGTAGATGAAATAATGCGAGTCGGCCTCCGGCCGGTCCGTGAACCCCCATCGTCCCGGCTCGCCGCGATTTGGCTCCTCGATTTTCACCACCTCGGCGCCGAGCCATGCCAAGGCCTCGGTGCAAGAGGGACCCGCCTCGAACTGCGTGAGGTCGAGGACCTTGATGCCCTGCAACGCCGGGGTCGTGCCGGCCGTGGCTTCTTGTGTGGCTGCCGTGTCCTGCATGCTCTCGCTCCCGTGTTGATGATCCACTGTTGCATCCCGTGCGGCGCACCCGCTGCCGATTCCCGAGGGCCATGCTAGCCTCGCTGCGCTCGGTTGACGATATCGCAGGCGATCGCGCGGGGGGCTGCCCTGCAAAAGGAAGGGGCGTGCCCGAGGTGGCAGCCCTCGCGTGCGGCGCTTGACGACCGCCCGCTCGCTCGGCCAAATCGCGGGACAAGCCACACGCGCCCGCACCGCTAGAAGGCCTCGCGATGGGTGAATTTCTGAGCTGCGGTCGTTGGGTCGGTCTGCGCGGCAGTTCGGGGGTAGCCCCCGCAGGGGAGAACATCCCGGCGGCCTACCAGCGGGTCGCCGCTTTCCTGGTGGTGGTCCTCTTTTGGTCGTGCGCTGCGGTGGCGCAGCAGCCCGGACAGGCCATCACCATCATCGTCCCCTACACGCCGGGCACGGGGCCCGACACTCTGGCGCGGCTCCTGGGCGAGGAGATCCAGGTGCGGTGGCACCAACCCGTGGTGGTCGAAAACAAGCCCGGCGCCAGCGGCAACATCGGCACGCAGGTGGCTGCCCGTGCCCCGGCGGACGGCAGCACGCTCTTGCTCGCCGCCTCGCCATTCACCCAGAACGTGTCGCTCTTCAAGAGCGTACCCTACGATCCCGTGGCCGACTTTGCGCCCATCGTTCACCTGACCGACGCCTTCATGGCACTGGCGGTTCACCCTTCTTTGCCGGTGACGTCGGCGCAGGGCTTTGTTGCCCATCTCAAGGCGCATCCGGGCCAGGTAGACTACGCCTCGCCGGGGCGCGGCACGGTGCACCACCTCGCCATGGAGCTCTTCAAGCTCGCCACGGGAACCGACGTGAAGCACGTGCCCTACCGCGGCTCGGCGCCGGCGGTGCAGGATCTCGTTGGTGGCCACATCGGTTGCATGTTCTTGCCGGTCCATATCGGCCTGCCGTTGGCCAAGGACAATCAGATCCGCCTGCTGGCGGTGGCAAACAACGAGCGCGTGAGCGTCGCCCCCGACGTGCCCACGCTCATCGAGCAGGGCATTCGCGGGGTCGACATCGATTTTTGGTTGGGCATGCTCGCGCCCGCAGCAACACCCGTGGCGACCGTGGAGCGCTACAACAGCGTGCTCAACGACATCCTGCGCACGCCGCGGATCGCGGACAGCCTGAAGGTGCAGGGGTTTGTGGCGGTGGGCGGGAGTGCGCACGACTTTGCTGAGCTCATCGCCAAGGATCTTGCGAAGTGGCGCAAGGTCGTGAGAGACGCTGGCATCTCACCGGAGTGATTGGCGATGTGCGAGGCGCTCGATGCGGCAGAGGTCGTCGTGGTTGGGGGCGGCCCCGTTGGCATGGGGCTCGCGATCGAGCTTGGCCAGCGCAACGTCCGGGCCGTCGTGGTGGAGCGCCATGCCGCTCCGCAGAACATCCCAAAGGGGCAGAACCTCACCCAACGGACGATGGAACATTTCCACTTCTGGGGAGTGGAGCGCGCCGTGCGCGCGGCGCGCACGATTCCGCCCGAGTACGGCATCGGCGGGTTGACGGCGTATGGAACCCTGCTCTCTGAGTATAGCTACGACTGGATGCAGCGCGAGCTCGTCCGCCCGTACTATTTCACCGACAATGAGCGCTTGCCACAGTATGCCACCGAGACCGCCCTGCGCCGGCGTGCAGAGGAGCTTGCGAGCGTGACCACGCTCTATGGCTGGAGTGCCGAGACGGTGCGCCAAGACGCGGGCGAGGCGCAGGTCATGCTCGCGGAGCGCGCGGGAGGAAGTCGGCGCACGTTGCGCGCCCAGTACGTCGTTGGCTGCGACGGGAGCCGCTCGAGGGTGCGCACGCAAGCCGGCATCGGCCAGGCCTTGTCGGACCATGATCGGCTGATGGTGCTGTTGGTGTTTCGCTCGCACGGCCTGCACCGTTTGCTGGAACGCTATCCCGGCAAATCCTTCTACAGCGTTCTCCACCCTGAGCTTGACGGCTACTGGAAGTTCTTTGGCCGCGTGGACCTTGGCAGCAGCTGGTTTTTCCACGCGCCCGTCCCGCCCGGCACGACGCAGGACAATTTCGACTTTCGCCAGTTTCTCTATGCTGCGGCCGGCGCCGAGTTTGACGTTGCGTTCGATCACATCGGGTTTTGGGACCTGCGCTTCGCGGTTGCCGAGAGCTATCGCGCGGGCCGCGTCTTTGTTGCAGGCGATGCCGCCCACAGCCATCCGCCTTACGGGGGGTATGGCGTCAACATCGGGCTTGAGGACGCGCGCAATCTGGGATGGAAGCTTGCCGCCGTGCTGCAGGGTTGGGGCGGCGAGGATCTCATTCAGTCTTACGATGCCGAGCGCCGCCCTGTTTTCCAGTCGGCGGCGCGCGATTTCATCGAAAAGGCGATTGTCGATGATCGCAGCTTCCTTGCCGAGTTCAATCCTGTCCGCGACCGAGCCGGCTTCGAACGCGCGTGGGCGCAACGCAAGTCGGGCGCACGCTCCGAGGTCCATGTCTTTGAGCCAAACTATGAGGGATCACCGGTCGTGTGGGGACCTCCCGGGGGGAGCTGCAGCGCGCGTGGCGCCCATGCGTTCAGGGCGCGCGCGGGACATCATCTTGCGCCTCAGCCACTCTCCTCGGGGGAGAACATCTTTGAGAGGCTGGGGACGGGCTTTGCGCTCTTGAGCTTTGACGGGGATGAGGCCGTTTGTGGCGCTTTCGCCGCGGCCGCCGATCGCCTGGAGGTTCCGCTCGAGGTTATCCGCGACCGAAGCGCCGGCGGCCCAGAGCGTTATGAGGCAAGATATGTGCTCGTCCGCCCGGACCAATTCGTTGCCTGGGCCGGCAACGAGGTCGTGCCGGAGGCAGCTGCGATAGTGCGCAGAGCCCTCGGCGTTGGGGTGGACAACGCCGCTCCAGGTTGATTCGCGTCCTCCCCTCCCCCGCGTGCCCTCCCCTGGCAGCCGCGCATGGCGCGATGGCGTTTCTTCGTCTACGATCCCAGGCGCTGGGCGGCGGTGGCGAGGCGGTTGTGGGCGCGCACCTTCCATACTCCGAGCACATTCGCGCTTTTCTCAAGGCGAATACTTTCCTGGGCCGGCTGCCGGACGCGGCACTCGCCGCGCTCATGGAACGGGGACAGCTTAGGCAATACGCCAAGCGAGACATCATCTACCGCCGCGGGGAAGCGGGCGACAGCCTGATGGTGGTTCTCAAGGGGCGCATCAAGCTGTCGAACGTGAATTTGAGCGGCAAAGAGATCGTTTTGCACTTTCTCGTTCCTGGCAACATCTACGGTGAGATCGCCGCGATGGACGGCAGGGAGCGGGTTGCCAACGCGGTCGCGCTTGAGGAATCGGAGATCTTTTTGATCTACACGCGCGATCTGATGCCCACGTTGAAGGCGCACCCCGAGGCCATGTTCGAGATCATCAGGGCGCTGTGCGAAAAGGTGCGCGCCGGGGCGTCATTGCTCGAGGACAGCACGCTTGAGATGCGGGCGCGCGTCGCGCGCGGCCTGCAACGGCTTGCGCAACATCACGGGCGTAGGGGGGAGACGGGAACTTGTCTGCAATTGTCGCTGTCGCACACCGAGCTTGGAAATTACCTCGGCCTCTCACGCGCCAATGTAAGCCGACAGCTCAGCCAGTTGCGGGAAGCCAACGTCATCACGATTGAGGCCGCCCAGATCGTCATTCTCGACGAGAACGGGCTAGCGGAGATTGCCGGCACCGCCTCTGCCAGGGACTAAGCCCGCGCGCCGGATCGTCGCACCTATCAATTTCGCGAACATTTCAAGAACACTTTGGGGCGCCATGCGCTGCCGCATCGCGCCCCAAAGCCCCGCACGCGGCTGCAATGTGTCACGGTGCGCGCGACCGGGAACCGGTCTCGCCCGCAGATGCAGCCACCTCAAACATAGGCACAAGTGGTCGAAGGTTACTGTGCTCTACAGCACAGCTAGCAAATATTTTTTATGGACAAGGGCTACGCCGCCACAGGCATCCACAAAGAGGGAGCCGGCGAGCATGCACGTGCGGGAGGTCTGGGAGCGCCCGAAAGGGACCGGTCGACGCTAGCGGGCGAGACCGGTCCCCCCGTCCGACAGGCCGGTGCGGGGTGAGGCCTGCCGGCAGGGACGTTATAGCCCGGGACAACTGCCTGCCTAGCCAAAATCTGCACACCGAAGGTCGCTTCGGAGGCCCACCGCCGGAGGCTCGCCGATCCTGAGATCGGCGCGAGCGCAGAGCTCAAGATCGCCAAGCGGCGATGTTGGGCAAACCAGACGATGGCTCGCGGGCCGGGCTCCGATACCCGGACCGCCAAGCCGCGGCAGCGAGCGTCCCGAGGTCTCGCGCTTTGAGCGCTATCGCCCTGCGATGCCGAACTCGGCAAACGGGATGAAGGCGACCCGATCACCCGGCTTCACGCGTGCCACCTCTTCCGGGATGTCGATGAGCCCGTCGGCTGCGCGCAGGCCGCTGATGAGGCCGGAGCCATCGCGGGCGAACTTGTCGACGGCGAGGCCGTCGGGGCTTGTGCGCAGGATGCCGCGAAAGAATTCGCGGCGTCCCAGCTTGCGCGCGGGGACGGCAAACAGCGCTGGCAACTCATAGCGGTGCGGCTCCGGCCACTCCGCGCCGCCCAGGCGCCGCAACAGCGGCCAGCCGTAAAGCAAGAA
Source organism: Hyphomicrobiaceae bacterium (assembly GCA_024281145.1). GTDB lineage: Bacteria > Pseudomonadota > Alphaproteobacteria > Rhizobiales > Hyphomicrobiaceae > AWTP1-13. The sequence continues at coordinate 5,986 of JAMXLN010000092.1, forward strand.
GCAGACAAACACCGCCACCGGGTTGCCCGGCAGCCCGAGCACGACGGTATCGCCGATTTGCCCAAACGACATGGGCCGGCCGGGCTTGATGGCGAGTTGCCACAGATGGCGTTTGCCGAGCGCGTCGAGGGCGGCGACCATGTGGTCCTCTTCCCCGCGACTGGCACCACCGGTGGTGATGATCACGTCGAAGGCCTGGGCCGCGGCGCTCAGTGCCTCTTGCACGGCGTCGAGCTCGTCGGGCAGCACGCCGAGATCGACGGGCGTCGCCCCCGCGTTGGCGATGAGAGCTGCGAGCATCGGGGCGTTGGCATCGTGGACTTGGCCGGGCTTCAGAGGCGCTCCGGCGCGCACCACCTCATCCCCGCTCGAGACGACGGCGACCCGCAGGCGATGGAAGCAGGCGACCTCCTCGAACCCCAGTGAGGCGAGAGCGGAGAGGTCCTGGGGCCGCAGTACAGCACCTGGCGCCAGCACCGTTTCTCCCTCCTTCACATCTTCGCCGGCCCGGCGCACGTTGGCGCCGCGTTTCAAGCCAGCTGGGATGTTCACGGTGGTCCGGCCATCGATCTCACCGATGCGCGCATCCTCCTGCATGACGATGGTGTCATGCCCTTCGGGCATCATGGCGCCGGTGAAGATGCGTGCTGCCGTACCGAGCTTGGCCCTGCCCGCAAGGCCATGGCCTGCAGCCGCCCGTCCCTCAACTGTGAGCATGGCTCCAGCCGTAGCGTCATAGTCGGCGGCCGCGAACGCGTAGCCATCAACCGCGGCGTTGTCCTGGGCCGGCACTGGGCGGGGCGCGCGCACGCTCGCGGCGAGGATCCGCCCCGCGGCGTGTGCGAGCCCGAGGTGCTCCACCCCGACCACCGGCCGCACGCGCCCCTTCAGGATCGCGAGCGCCTCGTCGTGGCGCAGCCGCCTGTGGTCATGCGCAAAGCAGTCGTCCTTGAGCTTGTGTTCGCGTGCGGCCATGGTGGGCAAATATAATCACAAGCGCTCGCGCGCGCCTATGCTCGCGGCCAGTGGGACAAGCCAGTGGGACAAGCCAGTGGGGCCAGCCAATGGGGCCAGCCAATGGGGCAAGGGATCGTCCTCGCCCGCCTGCCTTCGCCGCCCACGGGCAAGCGTGGGCTGTGCGGATCGGCAGGCGCTTCGGCGCCTAGGGTGGCTCGTGAGCCGTCAGGTCGTCGTGCGCGGCGTGCGGCCGTCCCTGATCAGTGCTTGGTTTCGCCCGCGGGCATCTCGCCCACGTCAGCCTCGCGGGTAACGTGCGGCGGCTCCGTCCCCACCGACGGCTGGGGAGCGGGCTCCTTGAGCTTCAGCTCGAAGCGGCGATAGCTGACGGGAATGGTGCCAAGATAGAGCAGCGTCAGGAGCGTCAGGGCGCCGTAGGGATAGGTGACGAGCAGTGCCACCAGTGCGGCGGCACTGACAAAGATCGGCAGCACGAACTCGCGCGCGATGCGCTCGCCCATGAGCTTGCCCGAAAAGGTGGGGATGGTCGACACGAGGAGCGCTGCCATGGCGGTCGTGTAGAACGCGATCAGCCACGGCCAGGTGCGCACCTCGAAGAGGCCGAGGCCGTCGAGGTAGAGCGGCAGCAATACCGTAATGGCCCCGGCCGGTGCCGGCATGCCCGTAAAATAGTCCGACTGCCATTTCGGCTTTTCCACCTCCAGCATTGTGTTGAAGCGCGCAAGCCGCAAGCCGGTGGCGAGCGCGAACACCATGGCCACGATCCAGCCAAAGCCGCGCGGCAGGCCACCCAGGCCCCACACGAACAGGATCACGGCTGGAGCGACGCCGAAGTTCACGAAATCGGCGAGGCTGTCGAGCTCAGCACCGAACCGCGATTGCGCGCGCAGCGCGCGAGCCAAGCGGCCGTCGACGCCGTCGAGCAGGGCAGCAATCACGACGAGCGCGATGGCGTATTCGTAGCGCTGCTCGATGGCCATGCGGATGGCTGTCAGTCCGGCGCACAGGCTAAGCAGCGTGAAGAAATTGGGTACCAGCATGCGCACGGGAATCTTGTTGTGGCGGAAGAGAAGCCGACGGTGTCGGCGCCGCTCTTCCTCTTCCAGTCTGGGCAACAGGTGGTCCATGGCCAACCTCTGTTTGCTGTCTTGGTCCCTATTGCAGGCGCGCCTCGCGCTCGGGCTCCGGCGATTTGAGATCGGCGAGGACGGTTTCCCCACCAACGGCGCGCTGGCCCACGGCGACGAGGGCGCCACGGTTCGGCGGAAGGTAGAGATCGAC
>JAMXLN010000093.1 GCA_024281145.1 Hyphomicrobiaceae bacterium
GTCGTGGGCAGCACTTCGGCCCAGACCAGGCCGCCGGACCAGTCGTAGAAGGCGCGACAACGCATGTAGGCGGAGATGGCGGCGACGACCTTGGGACCCTCAGTCGGTGCGGTCGAAATGCGCCAAACCGGAGCATCGCTGTCCCGCAGAACCGAGAGCTGACGCAGCTCGCCCCAGAAGGCGTGAGAGTTCTCTGTGTCGAGGTCGTGGATGTCGCCATAGGCCTTGAGATGCTCCCTCAGCCTGGCCTTGCGGTAGGCCACCGACTTGGCAAAGTTCTCAAGCCGCAAGGCCGTCACGGCCTGACCCTGCGCGCGCAGCCCGTCGTGCCAGAGCCGGGCGACGACGGAGGGCTGCAGGTGCACGGCACCCGACACCTCGTAGGGCGTGGTCATGGCCTCGCAGAGGACCTCCACCGCGATCTCGTCCGGCAGCCCGAGCAGGATCAGCGTGGCGGTCTCCTCCGGCACGGGCTGAACCTTGAACGTCACCTCACACATGACGGCGAGCGTGCCCCAGCTACCCGCAAGACCGCGGCAGAGGTCGAGCCCGGTCACGTTCTTCATCACACGGCCGCCGGATTTGAACACCTCGCCGCTGCCGCTGACCGCGCGGACCCCCAACAGGTGGTCCCGCGCCGCGCCCGCGCGAATGCGGCGCGCGCCCGACAGGTTGGTGGCAAAGATGCCACCGATGGTGGCGTCGGTCGCCTCGCCGCCGCCCAGGCCCCCGAGCCCGATCGGTTCGAACGCCAGCATCTGGCGGCGCGCGGAGAGCGCGTCCTCGATCTGGGCCAACGAGGTGCCGCTGCGGGCCGACATCACCATCTCGTTGGGCTCGTAAAGGGTGATGCCGCGCAGGGCCCGCGTGGACAGCTGCGTCGTCGCGTTGATCGGCCGACCGACGCTGGCCTTGGTGCCGGCGCCCGCGAGCGCGACCGGCGTCGAGGTCGCCGTCGCTTCTGCCAGCAAACGCGAGAACTCCCGCTCATCCACTGGGCGCATGTTCGCGAGCACGGGCCCACTCCTCACGCAGCTTCCTGGGCTGCCTTGCGCCCATCGAGCGGAAAGACCTTGGATGGGTTCAGCAGCCACTTGGGATCGAACACCGTTTTGATCCGCATTTGCACGGCAAGGTCAGTCTCGGTGAACTGCACACGCATGAGATCGCGCTTCTCGATGCCAACCCCGTGCTCACCGGTCAGGCAGCCGCCGGAAGTGACGCACAGCTCGAGGATCTCATGGCCCGCTTGCTCCGCGCGATCGGCCTCGGCCGCGTCGTTGGCATCGTAAAGCACGAGCGGATGCAGATTGCCGTCGCCGGCGTGGAAGATGTTGGCAACCTTCAGGTTGTGCTTGTCGCAGATGTGCGAGATGGACACCAATACTTCGCCCAGCTTGCCGAGTGGTATCACGCCGTCCATGCAGTAGTAGTCGGAGATGCGGCCAATGGCGCCGAATGCCGCCTTGCGCCCTTTCCATATGGCGGCACTTTGCTCCGCGGTTTGACTGATGCGCAGGGCCTTCGGCGCGAAGGGTTTGGCGATGGAGGAGATCACGGACAGAAGTTCGGCAATCTCCTCATCGGACCCTTCCACCTCCACGATCAGCAGCGCCGCCACATCCAGCGGGTAGCCGGCTTTGGCGAACGTCTCACAGACATGGATCGCTGGCCTGTCCATGAACTCGATGGCCACCGGCACGATGCCGGCGGCGATGATGGCGGAGACGCACTGACCGGCTGCCTCGCTCGAATCAAATCCGAGCAGCATCGGTCGAGCCCCCTCGGCGGCGCGCAGGATGCGCACCGTCGCCTCCGTGGCGATGCCGAGTTGGCCCTCCGAGCCGATCATGAGCCCCAACAGGTCATAGCCCGGAGCATCCAAATGCGTGCCACCGATCTCGATCACCTCGCCGTCCATCAGCACCACCTTCAGGCCGAGGACGTTGTTGGTCGTAACGCCGTACTTGAGGCAGTGCGCGCCGCCCGAGTTCATGGCGATGTTGCCGGCGAGCGTGCAAGCGAGCTGGCTTGAAGGGTCGGGCGCGTAGAAGAAGCCACTGTCCTTTACGGCGTCGCTGATGCCGAGGTTGGTGATGCCCACCTCCACGCGCGCCACGCGGTTCACGTAATCGACCTCGAGTACGCGGCTCATGCGCGAAACGCCGATCACGACGGCGTCCTCGCTGGGCAGGGCTCCGCCCGAAAGCGAGGTGCCGGCACCGCGTGCTACGACCTTGATGCCGTGCTGGTGGCAGTAGCGCAGCGCGCGAGAGACCTCGTCGGTGGAACCTGGCAGGAGCACGGCCAGCGGCAATGCTCGGTAAGCCGTGAGCGCGTCAGTCTCGTAGGCGCGCCGACCATCCTCGTCGGCAATCACGGCACCCGCGCCCAGCAGCCGGCGCAGGTCCGCGACGATGGCGTCGCGGCGCGATAGGATCGCGCGATCGGGCTGCGGTTGCACCACCAATCCCATGGGCTCTTGGCTCCTCAGGGCACGCGCAATGGGCAAGGGCGGACGGGCGCGTCGGCCGCCGCATGCCATGGTATATCTTGCTTCGCTTTCTACCGCCATCGGCGGGATCGCAGCGCTTGGTGCTGCTGCGAACGGTCGCGTCGGCACGCAGGCCTCTTCTGCTAGGGTCATGCGATTTTAAAACCTGCAGCCTTGGCGGAGGGGTGGTAGCGATGAAGCGACGTGACGCTTGGGTGCTCTTCTCGGCAGCAACGGCGACAGCGGCAGCGCTCGTCATGGCGGTTCCTGCGGCGGCCCAGGAGGGCAACGCCGAGGATGGAGCGGAAGTTTTCAAGAAGTGCCGCGCCTGTCACGACGTGGGGCCCGAGGCCAAGAACAAAGTGGGACCTACGCTCAACAACATCGTTGGCCGCAAGGCCGGCACGATCGAGGGGTTCTCCTACTCGGAGGCCAACAAGTCGGCCGGGAGCAAGGGCCTGGTGTGGACTGAGGATGTGCTGTCCAAGTACTTGGAGAACCCGCTCGCCTTCATGCCGGGCACCAAGATGGCCTTCGCGGGCCTCAAGGACCCACAGGATCGCAAGGACGTCATCGCCTTTCTGAAGAAGCACAGCCAATAAGCGTGGCGCCGTGCTGGGAAGACGCCACGTCCAACGAGGGGACGTCGCACGCGGACGGGCCGGGTTAATGCCTGCTGCGGATGCAGCCCTCGAGGCAGCGTTGCAGCTGCGCCTGACACTTGGAGCGATCCTGGCTCTTCTTGTAGCACGCCCCGTAGGCGGCCTTGCAGCCGGACGAGCACGACGCCTCCGCGCGCACGAGACAGGGCGGTATCGTGAGGGCGGCCAGGGCGACCGCGAGGAACAGTCCCGCCGTGGCGATCAGCATGGTCCGGCGGCGTTTCACTGGTGGGCTCCTGGCCGGCTCGTAGGGGAAGCGACTGTGCAGGAAACGTCGAATCGCAGCCTACTGCTACGGCCCGCACCATGAACGAACGCTGAATGCCACCCCAGGAGGCCTGACCCGAGCGCCGGCAAAGCGTTCACGCCACAGCATTTGGAGACGCAGTTGGCCAGAGCGGTTGGCCAGAGCGGTTGGCCAGAGCGGTTGGCCAGAACGATTGGCCAGAACGATTGGCCAGAGCGATTGGTCAGAACGATTGGCCAAAGCGATTGGCCACATCCCTTGACCAGATCCCTTGACCAGATCCCTTGACCAGATGGCGTGTGCCCCCTCACTTCGGTGAGATCTGCTCCAGCCTTTGGCAGCTCGGGTGAGCGCGCGCAATCCGTCTCTCGGCTCATGCCGAGTTGCGGGCAGACGGCGGCTCTCGCCGCATGGACGCAGGCAACAGCGTCAGGCCGTCGTCAAAGCTTTGACCCCGGGATAGACGCACAGCAGCGCGTAAACCCCCACCGCGCGCGCCCCCGAAATGCCGAGTGCGGGCGGTGGGGCCGCTGTGAGCCTCGCGGCGACCTCCTCTGCATCCTGCCGGCGCACGCATTCAACGACGAACACGCCGGCAGCGAGCCGGTCCTTGGCGCGGCTCTTCATCTCGGCGGTGTCGGAGGGCGTCTGCTTGGCCGACGCGGTCCACACCTGGACCCGAGCGATGCCCGTCTCACCAGCCATGCTCACCACCAGCTCGCGAACCTTTTCGGTGGGCGCCATCACGCCGTCGACGCGCAGCACCGTCGCATGCGCGCCGATGAGATCGCCCGCCGCATGGCGCAGATCGCACACGGTACGCACCGAATTGCGGAACGCCACCCGCATGGTCTCCTGTGTCCACGCCGTCGGCGCATTGAGGCGTTCAAGATAGGCCGGCGAGGTCAGCACGTCAGGGCTCTCCACCTCGTAGAAGGCGAAGAAGCGTCGGTCGCCACCGGCAACGAGTTCGTAACGGCGGCCGAAGCGGAAACCCGGCACGCCGACACGCTCCTGCAGATGCTCGCGGATGTACCAGCGTTCGAAGTGCTGATAGCCCTCGGGCGTGCAGTCATTGAAGACGGCCAGGATTCCGGCGGGCATGGCTGCCCTCCCCTAGGCTGCGTCGCGGGAGGCATCGCCGCCGATGAGCCCCGCCTCCACGAGGCCTTGGCGGATGCGACTGATCTCGGCCCGGCCGATCTTCACGAGCGGCGGCCGCACATAGGCGCGCGGTAGCCTGCCGAGCAGCACCAGCGCTTCCTTCATGCGGTTGTGCATGTCCACGAAGGGATCGGCATAAAAGACGCGCATCAAGGGCTCAATGCGGTCATTGAGGACGCGGGCCTGAGCGAGGTCGTTGCGCTTCACCGCATGGAACAGCTGCGATTGCAGGTCGGGGATGACGCTGCCGCTGCCCGACAGCAGGCCATTGCACCCAAGCACGAGGGAGGAGAAGAGCCAGGCGCTGTGCGTGGTGAGCACATTGACCGGCTGCGCCAGGTTCTGCAGCGTGCGCACGTGCCATTCATGATGCGGCACGTTGCCGATCCAGTCCTTGATGGCGCGGATGTTCGGCACCTCCTCGATCAGCTTCAGCAGCGTCTCCTTCGGGTAGCCCTGGCCGGTCGCGAGAGGGTATTGGAAGGCGATGAGGGGCAGCTCAGTGGCATCGGCGATGCGCTTGAAGTGGGCGATGGCCATCTGCGCCGACTGCCCCAGCGCAAAGGGCGCCGGCGGAAAGATCAGCAGTGCGGAGGCACCCCCCTCGGTTGCCATGCGGGCGATGCGTGCGGCCTCAAGGCTGCCGTCAGCCCACACACCGTTGACGAGGGGCAAGCGATTGCCGATTTCGTCCTGGGCGATCGCCAGCACCCGCCGCTGCTCCTCGA
>JAMXLN010000094.1 GCA_024281145.1 Hyphomicrobiaceae bacterium
AAGATCGCGCTGCACACCTTCGCGAGACACGTCGGCACCGATACGGCCCGCCTCCGAGCGTGCGCAGATCTTGTCGATTTCGTCGAGGAAAACGATGCCGTCATTCTCAACGGCGCGAACGGCATCCTGCTGCACCTGCTCCTGGTCGAGCAGGGCGTCGCTCTCCTGCGCGATGAGCACGTCGTAGGCATGTCCAACGGAGAGCTTGCGGGGCTTGGTGCGTTGGCCCAAAGCCTTGCCCAGCATCTCATTGATGTTGATCATACCTACCTGGCCGCCGGGAATGTCGAAGGTGGGGAATTGCGGACCCGATTCGGCCACCTGGATTTCGATCTCTTTGTCGTTGAGCTCGTTGGCCCTGAGCCGCTTACGGAATGCCTCGCGCGTGGCGGGCGAGGCATTGGTGCCGACCAGAGCGTCGAGCACGCGTTCCTCGGCGTTCCGTTCAGCCTGCGCCCTCACCTCCTTGCGTCGCGTCTCTCGAGTGAGCGCAATGCCAACTTCGACCAGGTCCCGGACTATGGAATCGACGTCGCGGCCGACGTATCCGACCTCCGTGAATTTGGTCGCCTCGACCTTGAGAAATGGAGCGCCAGCGAGCCGGGCGAGCCGACGCGAAATCTCGGTCTTGCCGCAACCGGTCGGACCGATCATGAGAATGTTCTTGGGCAGAACCTCCTCCTTCAGTCCCTCGGGTAGTTGCTGGCGGCGCCACCGGTTGCGAAGCGCGATGGCAACCGCGCGCTTGGCCTCGTTCTGACCGATGATGAAGCGGTCAAGTTCGGAGACGATCTCGCGGGGAGAAAAGCTGGTCATGGACTGATGGTTGGTTTGAGATTATCGCAGCGCATGAGGAGCCCGTGGCTCCAGGTGGTATCGCGTTGGCCAATGCAGCGGAACCCGGCCCGGCGAAAGGGGGCGATGCTGCGTGCGTTCGCGGGATCGGGGTGTATCACCACGCAGGGTATTCCTCCCAACTCGAGAATACGCCGGATGAGGCGAGATTTGTGAGCTCGTCCGATGAGCCGCACCTTGCCAATGCAAAGGTCAATGCCACGCGTGCCGCTCGGCTGGTCGCGGTAGGGGTGGCCACTCGTTTGCTCGTCCGCACTGGGAGGGGGCGCATGATGGGGATCGTACACTTGCAAATAGCCCGCGTCGCGGCCGTCATGGCGAGGATGAAGCACTCAATGGCGGGTTCGCTCAGATGCTGGGTGATCGAGCGCAGGGCGACGTGCGGTTCCGCGCGCCCGGCGCGCGCGACAGCGAGGTCGGAGGGTCCCATCCCCCTCAAGCCGTATCTGATCGGCACCCCTGCCGGCGCGCTCTGAGCCCTGATCATGTGCTGCTGTCGAGCGCTTCGAGCACGACGTTGGTGTTGGTGTAGACGCAGATCTCGGCGGCGATGGCCATCGCTTTGCGTGCAATTTCCTCAGCGCTGAGGCCGGTATCGAGCAGCGCCCGCGCTGCGGCCAGCGCATAGTTACCGCCCGAGCCAATGCCCATCAGATAGTGCTCGGGCTCCAGGACATCGCCGGTCCCGGTCAGCGCCAGGGTCGTCTGTCGATCGGCGACCAACATCATGGCCTCCAGGCGGCGCAAATAGCGGTCCGTGCGCCAGTCTTTGGCGAGCTCGACGCAGGCACGCGTGAGCTGGGCTGGATACTGTTCGAGCTTGCTCTCCAGGCGCTCGAACAGCGTAAAGGCGTCTGCGGTGGCACCGGCGAAGCCGCCAATCACGTCACCCTTGCCGATCGACCGCACCTTGCGGGCGTTGGCCTTTATTACGGTGGCGCCCAGGCTGACCTGGCCGTCGCCGGCGATGACCACGCGACCGGCCTTGCGCACGGTGAGGATAGTTGTGCCGTGCCAGGTGGTCTGAGATGGAGCTACATCATTCATGGCAGGTCGACCCCCATTGGGCGATGTCGGCATCAACGGGAGGTAAATCAAGGGTGTGCATCATGCGATTGGAGCCAGGGCGAGACCCACTTGGACCTATGGATGTGGGGTTCCCAAGCTGATAAAGCCTAGGGCGTGGCGAGGCAAGCAAGGCGATTTGCAGTGAAGCGACAAGCCAGCATCGAGCGCTCCACCAACGAGACGAAGATTAAGGCCAGCGTCGATCTGGACGGCGCGGGCACCTACGAAGTGGCGACCGGCATCGGTTTTTTGGACCACATGCTGGAGCAGCTGGCACGACATTCGCTGATCGATATCACGCTCAAAGCCGACGGCGACCTGCACATTGACTTTCACCATACCACCGAGGATTGCGCCATCGTGCTCGGCAAGGCGGTCGCCAAGGCGCTGGGCGACAAGCAGGGCATTGCCCGTTATGCGTCGGTGGATCTGCCCATGGACGAAACGTTGACGCGGGTAGCGGTGGATGTGTCAGGGCGGCCGTATCTCATCTGGAAAGTGGAATTCCCGACGGCCAAGATAGGTGACATGGATACCGAACTTTTTCGCGAGTGGTTCCAGGCCTTTGCCCAGAATTGCGGGATCACGCTGCATGTGGAAACGCTTTATGGGGAGAACAGCCATCACATTGCCGAGACGTGCTTCAAGGGGTTGGCACGGGCGCTGCGTGCGGCCGTCGCCATCGACGCGCGACAGGTTGGGCGAGTGCCCTCGACCAAGGGCACGCTGTGATGTCCTCTCCAGTCTACCGGCTAGGCGCTCAGGGTGGAGCTTCCTTCAGCATGCGCCGGACATCCCAGGCGGAGAATGACGCGTGCAGCAATTGCGTCTCGATCATGAACCGAACCGCAACCGCCACAGCGCCACGCCCTTATTTCAAGACCTGCGCTGTCTTTGGGGCCGCCGAGTGCACCGCACTCGGAACAGGTCTCAGTCGTGAGGTATTCGCAGACGTCCACAAACCTCGCTTTGCGCGCCATCGCCTTATACCGCAGCATGTTGCGTGACATCCCCGTGCTGGCGTCGGCGGCCGACTTGCCGTTGGTCGCCTGGAGCTAGCTTCCCGATACGTTGCCGACGCAGGTGAGCCCGAGGGCGTCGGCGATCTTCGTCGTCTCGTTGTGCAGAAAATCCCGTGTTGGCGATCTTGGCGTGGATTGCCGCGACACGGCGCGTCTTGTTCGCGGGGCCAAAGGTGGCTGGCGGGCGCACCGCTCAACCGATCTCGGCGAGCCTCGTGTCGAGTGACAGCACCAGACACCAGTGCGGCTCGAAGTCAGCGCCGAGCGGCCAGACGTTGTCCTTATAGGCATCGAGCAGCTTTGCCTCGTAGGACTTGAACCATTCGGCCCGGCACAGCACAAATTTGGTGGCGGCCACCACCGTTTCGCGGTCGATGATGCAGAGCACGCACATCTCGGGGTGTCGGCCGAGATATTCGTGCACTGCCACCATGAGCGTCGGGTAGCCGGGGTGCAGCATATCGTCGAGAGCGATTAGGCCCTCGTGTGCCAGCACCGCCGTGGCAAGTTCCAGGTCCTGCGTCAGCGCGGCGCGCGAGTGTTCGCCATCGATATGTATAAAGCGCGCCGGCCGACCGTCGAGCTTTGCCAGCAGCTCCTGCGGGCGCATCCTGCGGCTGTCGGCCTTCCAGGCAATGCGGCATTCCGCGGGCACGCCGTGCTTGGCGCAATTGGCCTCGAAGCGACCCATGACCTCAGGATTGGGCCAGTCGAAGAGATCGATTGCCAACGCCTTCTCACCCGAAGCCAAGGCGTGCGCCAGCGCGATGAAGAAGCGGCCCTCGAACGGCCCAATTTCCGCGACGGGTCCGGCGACGCCCATTGCGGTCTGCATGCGCAGCAGTCCGCAGCAGATGGCGGCTGCGAAGCGCGACGACATCCCCGGCACCAGCGAGTAGCCCGTCCCAAGATAGCGGTCGACTGCGGGGATGCCGGAGCGCACTGTTGCGCTCGTTTGAGCAGGGGTTGTGGGGTTCGACATGCGTTAATCCGGGGCGAGGAGGCGGCGCGACCATCGCCGAAGCTCGCGGCATTCGCAAGCCTGAGGGTCAATCCGCCTAAAGGGTGGCGGAAAAAAAGCGGAAATTGCCGCAAGCCGTCGCAATGGAGGAGAAGTCTGGGATCCCTGCCACTGTTCAGTCACCGCACCCTGTTCCATTGTCGTTTCATCGGGCTCGATGCCCGGGCCGGCGAAATTTGCGGCACGTCAGGGACCAACGCGCCATGCCCCTTGCTCTCCGTCTCGTCCTCACCTTCATTGTCTCTGTGCTCATCGTCAATCTCGTCCAGACAAAGGCTCGAGCCGACGAAAGGCGCTTCGTGCATGCGGGCATCGCCGGCGACGCCAAACGCTACGAGGCCTATCTCAAGGCCCAGTGGCAGCCCAAGGGCAGCGCCAACGAGCTGAGGGCGGAAGGCGACAAGCTGTTTGCTGCCGGCAACGATCCCAGAGGCGCCGCGAGAGCTTACGCGCAGGCGGTCGTGTCCGATGGCAATGATGTGGTAAGCTGGATTGGTCTTGCTCGCGCGCTGCTCGCCACCAAGCCCGACCAGGGCTCCGAGCGCTACGACCTGCCGGTCAATGCCTCCGGCGCTGCGCTCACCGCCTACGAGCGTGGTCAGACGACCGCGAACAAAACCGCGGCGCTATGGGTGCTGCACGAGGCTCTGAAGCGGCGTTCCTATTGGCGTCCGGCCATCGACGCCTTGAGCGCCAGCCTCATGCTGGTTGAGGACGGCCAGGTGCGTGAAGCCTACGACGCGCTGGTCGCCGAGCACGGCTTCCGCATTCTTGAGTACAAGGTTGAGGCCGACAGTGCCCAGCCGCGCTTGTGCATCGAGTTCTCCGAG
>JAMXLN010000095.1 GCA_024281145.1 Hyphomicrobiaceae bacterium
ATTTCCGCAAGGTGCCGGTTTGATAGGGATTGGCCGATTGCTCCGCGGCGTCCAACACGCGCGCCGGATCGCGAAACTGCAGTCGGGTCATGTCGATGACCTTGACAACGGCGCCGTCCGGCGCCCCTGAACCCTGCAGCCCCAAACCTTCGCCCCTGGCTGATATGGGGTGAACAATCCGGCAGACAACCTTTTGATCTCTATTGGACTTCACGTTTTGGAGATGCTGCTGGACGGTCTTGGCGATGACCGGTAAGCCCTCCGCGTTGAGCATCGGCTGGACATGGCAGGGCACGGCGGCAGTCCGGCTCGACACCCCGGTCACAAAGAGGGGATGGGCGTGTTCCCGGCGCAAACCCATGGCCTCGGAGGGGCGCAGCGCGCGTGCCCCCCCCTTGGTCACGTGGTGGCGCGGAAGCTTGGACTTGTTGAACGCCCTCGCGTCCATGCGTCTCGTTCCTTGGCGACCTTTGCCCTTGCCGGTGCTCGCAAGCAAACACCACCCCGCGGCAGCCGAACCCCCAGCCGCCTGCAAGACCTTCCCTCGCCGAATCGCCTTTTGCCTATGCCCCGCAAGTGCCTCGCAGCGGCAATGACTGCGGGGATAGATCGCGTGTCGCACCAGCGACCGCACTACCCCGGTGAATGCGATCCGCAACCAACGTGTACGTCGTTTGTGGCTCAATAGTGGCACAAGCGCCGGCATTTCGTTGCGCCACGGCAACACTCGGTTAACAACCGCCCGTATGCGAGCCTGCATGAGGTCCTGCTCCCCGCGAAACAGCGCTTGGCCCAAAAAATTGGCCCAAAAAAGCGGCCTCCAAGGCCCTGTGTGGACGGTGCTGGTGTTCGGTGGCGCGACCAGCCGGGTTTGCACCATTGGTCGCGCGTGCCGCACCTCGAGGCCCCTTGTACTCACAACCCTCAACCAGACGCGCCGGTCTGCGTCCCCTAGCAATGTCCGAGGGCGCAGGACCGGCGGGGCCAGCAACTGGGCCAGCAACTGGGCCAGCAACCGGGCCAGCAACTGGGCCAGCACCGCGCTCGTGCGCTACTTGGCCAAGTAGTTGCGGTGAATCCACTGACCGTCCGCTGCTCGGGCCTCGTTGTAGAGAAACTTGTCGGCGTCACGGATCTCCTGAAGCGTGCCGGCGGCCACCGCGCGTTGGGTGCTCTTGCCCTTCTCGGCATCGGCCAAGAACTGCGTCGCTGCCGCAGGTGCCGGCGGGGATGCCGCGGCTGGTGGCGAGCCGCCCGCCTCGCCGATGGCTTCGGTGACAACGGCTGCCAACTGCTTGCCCCACATTTTCTGGAATAGCCCGTTGGAGGGATAGAGGTTGGCCGAACTCATCCGGCCGTTGATGGCGACGACGAAGCCGACGATATCTGTCTCCTTCTCGCCGGCGGGTTGTAGCGCGGCCATGAATGCCGCTTGCGCCCCCTTGAGCTTCTCGTTCTCCAAGGCCAGCTGCAGGCTCGACGCCGATTGCGGCGAGGCGACGGGCGCGTTCAAGCCCTGCGCGAGTTTCCTTTGCGTGCTGGCAACGGACTCCCAGACCTGCCGCTGTTTGCTGGCAACCTCATCGACTTCGCGCCCGACGCGCTGGGAAAGCGCAGCGTTGCCGCCCGTCGCATTGACCCCGGCGTCAGGTTGGGGCCGCTCCTTGGTCGCGGGTGGGGCGGCCATCGCCAGCAGCGCCGAACGCGACGGCATCGCTTCGCCGGCGCTCGAGAACCGCTTCTGATCCTCGCTGCCGCGCGCCGACCAGCGCCCCTGCTCGACGCAATAGGATGCGATGGGCAGACGGCCCGAGTTGGCAGGCAGCAAGAAACTTACGGTGAGAACGCGGTCTTGCCTGCCGCCCTTGACAATGTCGCCCGCCTGAATGAACACGGACTGGGATCCCGTATTCTCGATCTCCAACTCGTTGACGCGGCCGGTCTCACTCACCTGGACCTGGCCCTTGGCAACCGCCTCCTGCAAAGTGAGCGGTACCGGTCCGGCGACACTTTCACCGTGCACGAAATAGATCGCCAAGTTGTCGTGCACAAAGGGACCCGAGACGCGCATGCCCTGATCGGCACGCGCGGCTCCTCCAGCCGCACCGGCCACTGCAAACGCCACCGCCAGAGGTGTGACAGAGATGGAGCGCATAGCCCTTTCCTTTCCTCGCACGAATGTCCCGCAAACAACTTCTGCGTAGTCGGATTTTTTGACCGCGCTTGGATGGACCGACGGCGAAAGGGCGTTCGATCTGGGGCCGGACGATGACGCGGTCGCAAGGGTGGCGTTGGCGTTACAGTCCGCAGGAGGATTAAGGGATCGTAATGTGCAGGGCCTGTGAGCGCGTTGGCGAGGGGGCGCTGCTAGTTCGTCTGCGCCTCGACGCCCTCTTGTAGCGCCAACACCTGGCCAGCAAGGTAGAGCGAGCCGCAGATCAGGACGCGCAGCGGACGGCCAGCGCTTTTTTGCAACCGGACAAGTGCGGCTTCCACATTCGAGGCTGCGTCGGCCGCGAGGCCCACCGATTGGGCCACCTTTGCCAGCGCTATGGGATCGTGCGCGGCCTCCGGACTGCCCGGATTGGGAACGGTGACAACACGGCGCACGAGGCCGCGGAAATGCGAAAAGAAGCCTGCGGCATCCTTCTTGCCCATCATGCCGACGATGAGGCCCAGGGGCTTGGGCGCTCGCTCCTCGAGCTCGGCCAGCGTTTGCGCGATCGCTTCGGCGCCCGCTGGATTATGCGCGCCGTCGAGCCACAGCTCGGAACCAGGTGCGAGCAACTGCGATAGAGGTCCGTTGTCGAGCCGTTGCATGCGCGCCGGCCAGCGCACCTCCACCAGGCCTCGCTCAATGGCTGTATGCGTGATGCCAATGAGCTTGAGTTGCAGCGCGGCAGCAATCGCGGTGCCCGCGTTGGTGAGCTGGTGTTGGCCGATGAGCGCAGGCAGCGGCAGATCCAGCAAGCGCTCGTGGCTTTGGTAGACGAGACGCCCGCGCTGAGAATAGGCCTCGAAGTCCTCGCCCCACACCGTCAGCGGCGCCTTCAGCTTGCTTGACTGGGAACGGATGGCCGCCATGGCTTGCGGCGGCTGCCGAGAGATCACCGCCGGCACACCCGGTTTCAGGATGCCGGCCTTCTCAGCCGCAATGAGCGAGATGCTGGCGCCTAACCAGTCAGCGTGGTCGATCGCAATTGGCGTGAGCACGGCAAGCGCGGGATGGGCCACGACGTTGGTGGCATCGAGCCGGCCGCCGAGCCCCACCTCCAGGAGGACGGCATCGGCTGGATGCTCGGCGAACGCCTGGAAGGCCGCTGCCGTCGTCACCTCAAAGAACGTGACGGGGGCGCCGGCGTTGGCGCTGGACGTCCGCTGCAAGACCTCGATCAGCTCGGTTTCACCGATGGGCCGCGCCTTGCCGTCGGCTTGGGCGATCTCGATGCGCTCCCGGAAATGCACGAGGTGCGGCGAGGTATAGACATGGACCCGCTTGCCGGCCGCCTGCAGCATGGCCTTGAGCAGCGCAGTGGTCGAGCCCTTGCCGTTCGTGCCGGCGATATGAACGACGGGCGGCAGACGAGTGTGGGGGTTGCCGAGCTTGGCCAGCAGCGCATCGATGCGCTCGAGCGAAAGATCCATACGCCGCGGGTGCAGCGTCTTCAGTTCGGCCAGCAGCTCATCGCTCGTGCGCATGGTGCGCGATAGCATACCCTGGTTGGAAACGCTAAGGGGATTACGGGAGCGGCCGATCAGTTCAACGCCCCGTCCCGCGATCCCGTCTTCGGGCGCGACTTTTCGGGATCGCGCGTGGTCTCGCGGGCCTCGTAGCGCTCGCCATCCTCGTGTGGCTCTGCCTCGAGCACGTCGTCGTAGGACCGCGCCAGCGACTCGATCGTCGTGCCGTCCACGACGCTGCCGTTGAGATAGCCGTTGTCTTTGGCCGCCGCCGGCCGCGCGACGCGCGCCGCCACGCCGCTGCCAGTCAGCAGTCGACACAGGCGTCCCAGTGTGGCGCGCATCTCGTGTCGGTGCACGACCATGTCGATCATGCCGTGCGCCAGCAAATATTCGGCCTTTTGAAAGCCTTCTGGCAGCTGCTCGCGGATGGTCTGCTGGATGACGCGGGGGCCCGCGAAGCAAATGAGGGCGCCAGGCTCGGCGATGTGCACGTCGCCCAGCATGGCGTAGGACGCGGTGACACCGCCGGTGGTGGGGTCAGTCAGCACGACGATGTAGGGCAAGCGCGCCTCGCGCAGCATCTGCACGGCAATGGTCGTGCGTGGCATCTGCATGAGCGAGAGGATGCCCTCCTGCATGCGCGCGCCACCGGAGGCTGCAAAGAGGATGAATGGAGTGCGCTGCGCAACGGCGTGCAGCATGCCGGCGATCACCGCTTCGCCGGCCGCCATACCGAGCGAGCCCGCCATGAAGCGAAAATCCTGTGCGGCAGCGACGATCTTTTGGCCCTCGAGCGTGCCCTCCCCAACCAGCACCGCGTCTTGCAATTGCGTGTCGCTGCGGATCGACTTGAGGCGGTCGCTGTAGCGCTTGCCATCGCGGAACTTGAGGGGATCGTGGGCCACATCGCGCACCGGCACGACCTCGTACTCGGCGTTGTCGAAGACGTGCGCCAGCCGCTTCGGCGCGTCCATGCGCATGTGGTAGTTGGAGCCTGGGATGACGAACTGGTTGGCCTCCAGGTCCTTGTAAAACACCATTTGCCCCGTATCGGGGCATTTCACCCACAAATTATCGGGGACTTCCCGTTTGGTGGTGAGCAGCCCACGGATCTTGGGACGGATGCTGTTGATCCAGTTCACGCGTCTCGTGCTCCTTCCGGCGCCGCGTTCGGCGGCCTCTCCACCCCCCAGCCACGCTCATGCGGATATGGCACTTGCCAATGATGCTTGCCGATATGGCGCTGACCTTAAGCGGGGCGCAACGCCTGCGACAGGCTTTTCACCAGATCTAGGACGTCGGAGACCGTTTTTCCAGTCGATTCGCCTGTCGGCCCCAGGCTATCCTTGACGGCATTGACGAGGGCTGAACCCACCACCACGCCGTCGGCGCCCGCGGCAATGGCGTTCGCCTGCTCAGGGGTCCTCACTCCGAACCCCACCGCGATCGGCAGCCGGGTCGCCTTCTTGATGCGGGTCACGTGATGGTGCACCGCCGCCACGTCGGGCGTTGCGGTGCCGGTGACGCCCGTGATGGAAACATAGTAAAGGAACCCTGATGTGTTCGCGAGCACGGCGCCCGGACGCGCCTCATCGGTAGTCGGCGTGGCAAGCCGGATGAAGTTGAGGCCGCGGGCGATGGCCGGCAGGCACAACTCATCGTCGGCCTCGGGCGGGAGGTCGACGATGATGAGGCCATCGGCGCCGGCCGCTTTTGCCTCATCGAGGAAGGCCTCGCGCGGATAGATGTAGACGGGATTATAGTAGCCAAAGAGGACGAGCGGCGTGCGCGGGTCGTGCGTGCGGAAGGCGCGCACCAGCTCGAAGGTCTTGCGCATGGTGTGGCCCTGCTGCAGCGCTCGCAGCGACGACGCCTGGACCGCGGGGCCGTCGGCCATCGGATCGGAGAAGGGCATGCCGAGTTCGATCAGGTCTGCGCCCGCGGCCGGCAGGCCGAGCAGGATCTTCTCGCTCGTTGCGTAGTCGGGATCGCCTGCGGTAACGAACGTCACGAGCGCCGAGCGCCCCTCCGCCTTGAGCGCAGCGAAACGCTGATCGATGCGTGAAGCGCTGATCACATTGACGTCCTTCCGACGATTTGGCGCCCTTCTAACGAACCCCGGAGCAACGCTGCGGTGCTGAACTGCCCAGGATCGGACGCACATCCCAAGCGTGGTTTACAGGCTGAGTACCGGCTTGCAAACCTCGGCCAGCGGTCGGACCCGATACGTTGCGGCTGCACATTGCGCAGGCACCCCCGTTACATCTGCATCCCTAAGTGCTGGGCGACGGCGAAGATGTCCTTATCGCCGCGGCCGCACATGTTCATGACGAGCAGATTGTCCTTGGGCAAGGTGGGGGCGAGCTTGGTGACGAACGAGAGCGCGTGTGCGGGCTCGAGCGCTGGGATGATGCCCTCAAGGCGCGTGCAGAGCTGGAAGGCCTCGAGCGCCTCCTTGTCGGTGATGGCGACATAGCTCACGCGGCCCGCCTCCTTGAGCCAGGAATGCTCAGGACCAACGCCGGGATAGTCGAGCCCGGCCGAGATCGAGTGGCCTTCCAGGATCTGTCCATCCGCGTTCTGCAACAGATATGTGCGATTGCCGTGGAGCACACCCGGCCGCCCGCCGCTCAGCGATGCGCAATGGCCATCCGGCACGTCGAGACCGTGGCCACCCGCTTCAACCCCGTAGATCGCAACGCTCTCCTCGTCGAGGAAGGGATGGAAGAGCCCGATCGCATTGGATCCCCCACCAATGCAGGCGACGAGCGTATCGGGAAGCCGCCCTTCTGCCGTCTGCATCTGCTCGCGCACCTCCCGGCCAATGATCGACTGGAAGTCGCGCACCATGGCCGGATAGGGCGCCGGACCGGCGGCAGTGCCGATGATGTAGTAGGTGTCACGCACGTTGGCGACCCAGTCGCGCAGGGCCTCGTTCATGGCATCTTTCAATGTCTGTGCGCCGCTCGTGACTGCATTGACCTTGGCGCCTAAGAGCTTCATGCGGAACACGTTGGGCTTCTGGCGCTCGACGTCGACGGCGCCCATGAAAATCGTGCACGGCATCTCGAACTTGGCACACACCGTTGCCACCGCTACGCCGTGTTGGCCGGCTCCTGTCTCGGCTATGATGCGCTTCTTGCCCATGCGCTTGGCCAGCAGGATCTGTCCGAGACAGTTGTTGATCTTGTGGCTGCCGGTGTGATTGAGCTCATCGCGCTTGAAGTAGACCTTGGCGCCGCCGAGATGGCGCGTCAGGCGTTCGGCAAAATAGAGCGGGCTTGGCCGGCCGGCATAATGAGCGTGCAACGTATCAAGCGCGCTCTGGAAGGCGGGATCAGCCTTGGCTTCCTCGTACGCACGCCCCAGCTCCAGGATCAACGGCATCAAGGTCTCGGCAACGAAACGGCCGCCGAAGATGCCGAAGAACCCCTGCTCGTTGGGTCCAGCCCGATAGGTGTTGAGCATCGCTTCCTGCGACTTCTTTTTTTCGCTTGCCATGTCGAACGACCTTGCCGATTTTGCGCCCATCGCCACCCCCCACGCATAGCACATTTCGGGGTGCGCGCACGGCTCGGCCGCGGCTCGCTCTCCGACGGGCGCTGTGTCAGGCCCAAGCGATTGGCCCAAGCGATTGGCCCAAGCGACTGGCCCAAGCGACTGGCCCAAGCAACTGGCCCAAGCGACTGGCCCCAAGCAACTGGCCTCAAGCCGTGGTTGACACGCCGTGCGCGCGAAAATCTCGCACTCGAGCTTCCGCCTCCCAGCGGGCGTGGAACCCAAGAGCGTGCGACGGAGCGATGCATCGCCTTGCCCCTGCGGCCACAAGACGCCGGTCACACCGAGCTGGCCCGAGCTGGCGTGAGCGGCACCATGAGCGACGCTGCCCCTGCCCCCATTTGCGGTTTGCAGGATGGGTTCGGGACCAGAGCCTTGAGGCCACCAAGCTCGGGGGTCGCTTTGGCTGTGCCGCTGCGTTGAGCGCCTCTTCATTCAACAATGGATTCAACGATGGCGCCCGTTCGCTGCCTCAGGTTGGGCTCGGGAAGCCGGATCCGCCCCTGTGCTAAATTCATCGATGTGGTAGTTAGGCTGGACGTGCACGTAAGCGCTTTTGTCATGCTTGCGTGCCACTGTGACAGCGCCATCCCAGCGGCGGAGCCCGGAGCGGACATGACCCGTCAGCCCAAGAACGAAGCCTTTGCGCGCACCTCATTCCTGCAGGGCGCTAACGCCGCCTACATCGAGGAAATGCAGGCGCAATACGAGCGCAACCCGGGTTCGGTCAGCGATGAATGGCGCCACTTCTTCGCCAGCCTGCAGGAGGAGCAGTCGGGCCGCACCGATGGCAACGGACATGGCGGCCCGTCGTGGGCCAAAGCGCGCGAGCCCATTGAGCCGGAAGGTGACCGCGAGCTCCTTGGCGCATTGACCGGTGATTGGGGAGAGACCGAGCAGCACATCCAAGGGCGGTTGCAAGCGCGCGCTTCCGCCGGCGGCATCGAGCTGAGCCCCGCCGCCTCGCTGCGGGCCACGCAGGACAGCATCCGCGCCCTTATGCTGATCCGCGCCTATCGCGTCATGGGCCATCTCGCCGCTGATCTTGATCCCTTGGGCCTCAACGAGCGGAAGATCCACAAGGAGCTGCGGCCGGAAACCTACGGCTTTACGCAGGCCGATCTCGACCGGCCGATCTTCATCGACAAAGTGCTGGGCCTGGAGATGGCCACCGTGCGCGAAATCCTCAAAATCCTTCGCCGCACCTATTGCCGACACATCGGCGTCGAGTTCATGCACATCACCTCGCCGGCGCAGAAGTCTTGGATCCAGGAGCGCATCGAAGGCAAGGACAAGGACATTGTCTTCACCAACGAGGGAAAGAAAGCAATCCTCAACAAGCTCATCGAGGCAGAATCGTTCGAGAAGTTCGCCGATGTGAAATATACCGGCACGAAGCGCTTTGGCCTCGACGGCGCCGAGGCGATGGTGCCTGCACTGGAGCAGATCATCAAGCGCGGTGGCCAGCTCGGGATCAAGGAGATCGTCATCGGCATGGCGCACCGCGGGCGCCTCAATGTCCTCGCCAACGTCATGGGCAAGCCGCATCGCGCCATCTTCAACGAATTCAAGGGGGGCTCGTCCAAGCCCGAGGACGTCGATGGCTCGGGCGACGTCAAATACCACTTGGGCGCCTCCTCGGACCGCTCCTTCGACGGCAACAGCGTGCATCTGTCGCTTACGGCCAATCCCTCGCACCTGGAAATCGTCGATCCGGTCGTGCTGGGCCAAGTACGCGCCAAGCAGGACCAGCACAGTTGCAAACCCGGCGAGCGCACGCCGGTGCTGCCGCTGCTCATTCACGGCGATGCTGCATTTGCCGGCCAGGGTGTCGTGGCCGAAAGCTTCGGCCTATCCGGCCTCAAGGGCCATCGCACCGGCGGCTCGATTCACTTCATCATCAACAATCAGATCGGCTTCACCACCAACCCGCGGTATTCGCGCTCCTCGCCCTACTGCTCGGACGTGGCCAAGATGGTCGAGGCCCCCATCTTTCACGTCAACGGCGACGACCCCGAGGCGGTGGTACACGTGGCCAAGATCGCCACCGAATTTCGGCAGCGATTCCAGAAGCCGGTGGTGATCGACATGTTCTGTTACCGCAAGCACGGCCACAACGAGTCCGATGAGCCGGCCTTCACTCAGCCGCTGATGTATCGGGCCATTCGCTCGCACCCGACCGCCGTCGAGATCTACTCCAAGCGGTTGATCAAGGAGGGCGTGGTCACCGACGCCGACGTCGAGGGCATGCAGGCGAAGTTCCGCGCCCGTCTCGACGAGGAATTGCGGGCTGCCGACAGCTATCGGCCCAACAAGGCCGATTGGCTCGACGGTCGTTGGTCCGACATCGGCTTTGCCGAGGACGAAGCGCGGCGCGGCAACACGGGCGTGGCCGTCGAGACGCTCAAGGACGTGGGCCGCCGCATCACCGCCATCCCGCAGGACTTCATGGCGCACAGGACCATCCAGCGCCTCCTCCAGCGTCGCCGCGAGATGGTCGAGAGCGGCACGGGCATCGACTGGTCGATGGCCGAGCATCTCGCCTTCGCGACCCTGCTCAACGACGGCTTCCCCGTGCGTCTTTCAGGCCAAGACAGCGAGCGGGGGACTTTCTCACAGCGTCACTCGGTGCTGATCGACCAGGAGACCGAGCGCCGCTACACCCCGCTCAAATACGTCTCCCCAAACCAGGGCCGCTTTGAAGTGATCAACTCGATGCTCTCGGAGGAGGCGGTGCTGGCCTTCGAATACGGCTATACGCTGGCCGAGCCCAACGCCCTCGTGATGTGGGAGGCGCAGTTTGGGGATTTCGCCAACGGGGCGCAGGTCGTGTTCGACCAGTTCATCTCGTCCGGCGAGCGCAAGTGGCTGCGCATGTCCGGTCTCGTGTGCTTGCTCCCACACGGCTACGAAGGCCAGGGGCCAGAGCATTCCTCGGCGCGGCTCGAGCGCTACCTGCAGCTGTGCGCAGAAGATAACTGGCAGGTTGCCAACTGCACCACGCCGGCCAACTACTTCCACATCCTGCGCCGTCAGCTGCACCGCAAATTCCGCAAACCGCTGGTCCTGATGACGCCGAAATCGCTGCTGCGCCACAAGCGCGTCGTCTCCGATCTAACCGAAATGGGCAGCGGCACCACCTTCCATCGCCTGCTGTGGGACGACGCCCAGTCGCGCCCGGACGCCAAGATCAAAATCAAGACCGACCGGCATATCCGCCGCGTGGTGCTGTGCTCGGGGAAGATCTACTACGACCTCTACGAAGCGCGCGAAGCAGCCGGCATCGATGACGTGTATCTGATGCGTCTGGAGCAACTTTATCCCTTCCCGGCGCGGGCGCTGATCACCGAGCTGTCGCGCTTCCCGCAGGCCGAGATCGTGTGGGCACAAGAAGAGCCCAAGAACATGGGCGCATGGAGCTTCGTGGAACCCAACATCGAATGGGTGCTGCAACGTCTGGAGCCGCCGCGTAATGATCGTGCGCGCTACGCCGGCCGTGCTGCCTCAGCGGCCACCGCGACAGGCCTCGCCAGCAAGCACAGCCAGGAACAGAAGGCTCTCCTCGCGCAGGCTCTCTCCTTTTGAGGTCGAATTACGATGGCGATCGAGATAAGGGTGCCGGCGCTCGGCGAATCGGTGACCGAGGCAACGGTCGGCCAATGGTTCAAGAAGCCCGGAGATGCGGTCAACGCCGACGAGCCGCTGCTTGAGCTCGAGACCGACAAGGTGACGCTGGAGGTGCCGGCTCCGGCAGCGGGGGTCTTGGCCGATATCGTGGTGCCGCAAGGGTCCACGGTTGCCGTGGGCGCGGTGCTGGGCAGGGTCCGCGAGCGTGACGGAGCTGCTGCCAACGCGCCCGCAAGCGGAGCCGACCTTGCGAGCGAACCCGCAGCGCAACAGCCGGTCGCTCCCACGCGGCTCATCGCAACGCCACCTGCGCCAACCTCGGAGCGAAGCAGCCCCGTCGCGCCGCCCGCGGCCGGCACCGGTCAAGGCGCCATGCCGCCGAGCCCCTCCGCCCGCAAGCTGATGCAGGAGAGCGGAGTTTCCAGCGAGGACGTGGCGGGCAGCGGCCGGCGTGGCCAGATCCTAAAGGAGGACGTGCTGGCGGTTGCCGCGCGAGCGGCCGCATCTGCCGCACCAGCGGAAGCGGTCGCGCATGCGCCCTCGCCGGTGAGCCCGCCCGTGCCGGTGCCGGTACCACAATCGCGCGCTCCCTCCGCTCCCAATGATGCCGCACGCGAGGAGCGGGTGAAGATGACGCGGTTGCGTCAGACCATCGCCCGCCGGCTCAAGGAGGTCCAGAACACCGCGGCTATGCTCACCACGTTCAATGATGCGGACATGTCCGCGATCATGAACATGCGGAGCCACTACAAGGACCTGTTCGAGAAGCGTCACGGGGTGAAGCTTGGCTTCATGAGCTTTTTCGTGAAGGCCTGCATCCAGGCGCTCAAGGAAATCCCAGCGGTCAATGCCGAGATTGACGGCCAGGACATCATCTATAAGAACTACTACCACATCGGCGTTGCCGTGGGCACCGACAGGGGACTTGTCGTGCCTGTGGTGCGCGAGGCCGATCGCATGTCGCTCGCCGAGATTGAACAAGCCATCGCCGACTTCGGCAGACGCGCTCGCGAGGGCAAGCTCAGCATTGAGGAGATGCAGGGCGGCACCTTCACCATCTCCAACGGCGGGGTCTATGGCTCCGTGCTGTCGACACCCATCCTCAACCCGCCGCAATCGGGGATCTTGGGCATGCACCGCATCGAAGATCGGGCGGTGGTGCGCAATGGTGAGATCGTGGTGCGGCCAATGATGAACCTGGCCTTGAGCTATGACCATCGCATCGTCGATGGCAGGGATGCCGTGACCTTCCTGGTGCGCGTGAAGGAGTGCCTGGAAGACCCCCAACGGTTCGTGTTGGAGCTTTGAACGGCCGCCCTTCCACGCGGGCTCTGATGGCACGTATCCCTGTTCGCACTCACCCTTGGGCGGCCGGCAGACGCAGGATGGCCAGGGCCAGAGCCTGTGCGCGTCGCACCAAGGTGTCGACCTCCAAATACTCCTCGACCGTATGCGCGTTGCCGCCGACAGGGCCCACCCCGCACAGCGTGGGACAGCCGACCGCGGCCGTGAAGCCCGAGTCGGCGCATCCGCCCGAGAACTCGCCCGCCACGGCGAGACCGGCATCGGTCGCGGCAGCCTGGTAGCAGTGAAACAGCGCATCGGCTTCCGGCGTGGGCGTCACGGGCAGGAACTCGCCTTTGATTTCAAGCTTCGCGTGCGTGCCCGGCACCGTCGCATGGTCGATGATCTCCTGCACGGCCGCCAACATATGCGCGCGCTGCTCCGCTCTGACATAGCGCAAATCGATTTGACCCTCTGCTGAGGGCGCGGTGGTGTTGACGGATTGGCCACCCCGCACCAGCCCGACGTTGACCGTGATGCCGCGCTTCAGATCGGTCAGGCTGTGCAGGGCCACAATCTTGTGGGCCAGTTCGCCGATGGCGCTGATGCCCTTCTCAAAGTTGCCGCCCGAGTGCGCCGCCTTGCCGATGACCTCGAAGCTTAAGAACACGCCGCCTTTGCGTGAGGTTACAACGTTGCCGCTGGGCCGACCCGGCTCGGAGTTGAAAACGCAGCGCGCGGCGCGGCCGACGCGCTCGATGATGGGCCGCGACGACGGCGAGGCGATTTCCTCATCGCTCGTGATGAGCCCGACGAGGGGCGCCGGCGCGCCACCGAAGCGCTTAAAGGCTGCCAGCACGAAGGCGTTGAGGACCAGGCCGCCCTTCATGTCGACCACGCCAGGGCCATAGGCGCGGCCGCCATCCACGCGGAACGATCGGCGCGCCACCTCGCCCTTCGGAAACACCGTATCGCGGTGGCCCATCAGCACGATCGGCCGCTCATTGCTCGCCCTGTCGTCGAGGCGAACATGGATGGCGTCGCCGAACTGCTCATTGGGTTCAATGGCCGTGAGAAGCCCTTGTTCACGGAAGAAACGGACGAAGCGATCGCCGACCGCATCGACACCGGACTTGTCGTAGCTGCCGCTGTCGACGTTGACGACCTCAGCCAGCAACGCAAGCATCGCTTCGCTCTGTGCGGCGAGCCACTCAGTAATCTTTGCTTCATGCGACGCCAATTTTTTCATCTGCTCACCCTAGAACCGGTTCCCACCATGCTGCCCTTGCCACGTGACTGGAGCAAACGCTGCCACTTTTCAGCACCTGCGCCGGCGAGCGCGCCAGACGCAGCCGCCTCCCCAGTCGCGACGGGAGTGCACCTCTAGCACGAGAAAGCGCCGGTAGACGGCCATTCGGATCGCTCAACGAGTACGGGCGTCACCCGCCCTCGCCGCATCACCATCGGCTTTAACCAGGCAAGCGCCCGAACGCCTCGGCAAGACAGGCAGGCGGCACCCCAAGGTAACCATGCCGTCAATCGAGCTCCAGGCCGTCCATGCCCGAGTTCTTGCGCACCCCCGCCATCATCTCGCGCACCAGCATTCCCGCTTCCCTGGGATCGGCCACCTGTTTGACCTCCGCCCCGCGCCGCCAGCCCTCGCACACGCCGATACGTCCCATGCCGGCCTGGATCACGCGGCCAGTGATGTCTTGGGCCTCTTCGCTGGCGAGATAGACGACGGTGGGCGACACCCAACTTGGATCGCGGAGCGCTTTTTCCTCCTCCGTGAGCTGGCGCAGGCCCTCGGTCATCCGCGTCAGTGCCGTCGGCGAGATGGCGTTGACGGTGACGCCGTAGCGACGCAGCTCGCGCGCCGCAATGATGGTGAAGGCAGCAATGCCCGCCTTGGCGGCGCCGTAGTTGGTCTGGCCGACGTTGCCGTAAATGCCCGAGGTGGAACTGGTATTGATGATGCGGCCCTTGACCGGTCCCCCGATCCGCTTGCTCTCGTCGCGCCAGTAAGCCGCAGCGTGGCGCGAGGGCGCGAAGGTGCCCTTCAGATGGACCCGCATCACGTCGTCCCACTCGTGCTCTTCCATGTTCGTGAGCATGCGGTCGCGCAGGTTCCCGGCATTGTTGATGAGCACGTCGAGCCTGCCAAAATGGGCGATCGCCGCGTCGATCATGGCTTTGGCACCCTTCCAGTCGCTCACGTCCTCGCTGTTGGCGATGGCCTCGCCGCCGCTATTTCGGATTGCGGCCACAACCTCGCCGGCGGGAGACGCGTCCCGGCCGCTGCCGTCGATGCCAGCCCCGATGTCGTTGACGAGCACCTTGGCGCCCGCTCGCGCCAGCAGCAGGGCATGCTCCCGCCCCACCCCCCGCCCAGCCCCTGTCACGATGGCAACCCGTTCTTCGCACAACCGGCTCATGTTGCGTACCTCCCGTCTATCCCGCCGTTAACAAACGAAAAGCGCGTGGGCCTTGTCGTTTGTTGCGGCAGCATGGCCGTCGCGATGGGTGCTTGGCAAGCGCGGCTGCGCGTGTGCCCCATGCAACTCCCGAACGTGGGGCACCGCGTTAGGCGCCGGCGCCCGCAAGAAACCCCCGCGTGGGTGCCGGT
>JAMXLN010000096.1 GCA_024281145.1 Hyphomicrobiaceae bacterium
GCGAGCAAGGTCGAGCAACTCGTCGACGCGCGGGTTGGCGTAGAGCCACAGCTGACGGTTCCAGCTGCCAGTCGAGTGGTAGAAGGGGGAGAGCGCGGTGTCGATGGTCGGCCGAGCGAAGTAGCCGTCGACGTACATCTGCGCCTTACCCGCGACATTGGCCGCATAAGAGGCGAAGGGGACGCGCTCGACGTTGATGCGGATGCCGGCTGCCTTGGCCATGTCGCGCACGGCGACGCCGAGCCGCACGCGCTGCTCGCGCTCTTGTGGCACCTGCATGGTCACCTCGAATCCGTCAGGTAAGCCGGCCTCGGCGAGGAGCTTCTTGGCCTTGGCGATGTCCGGCTTTTTGAAGCCCAGCTCGGTGTTGAAATAGGGATGGCTTGGTGGAATGGGGCTGTGCGTTGGTGCGCCCTGGCCGAACAGCACGAGTTCCACCAGAGCGTCCTTGTCGATGGTGGCGGCCAATGCTTGGCGTACGCGCACGTCGTTGAAGGGTGCCCGCTCGTTGTTGAGGATGATGCCATCCCACGTGGCCGTCGAGGTGCCGTCGGCGCGCACGCTTGGGTGGTTCTTGAACTTGTCGACCGTCTCGTAGGGCAGGTTCCAGAGGATGTCGATGGCGCCCGATTCGATGGAAGCGATCCGCGCCGCAGCTTCCGGAATGACGCGCAAGGTGACGCCGTCCAGCTTGGGCAGCCCCGGCTCGAAGTAGTCGGGGTTCCTTTCGAGCTCCAGGCGGTCGCCCGGCGACCAGGACTTGAAGCGGAATGGTCCGGTGCCAACCGGCTGCATCGAAGCATTGGCCATCTCGTCCTTGGCCAAAATGCGCAGCTGTCGTTCGCCGAAGATGTCTTGGAAGCCGGCATAGGGAATCGACAGCGTGAAACGCACGGTGAGTGGATCGATGGCCTCCACCTTCTCGACCATGGCAATGTTGGCACGCACCCGCGAGCCGGTGGCGGGATCGAGGATGCGGAGCATGGTGGCGACCACGTCGTCGGCGGTGAACGGCTTGCCGTTGTGGAACTTGACACCCTGGCGCAGCTTGAAGGTCCACACCTTGAGGTCGTCGGAGGCAGACCAGCTCACGGCGAGATCGGGTTTGGTGGTGAGATCCGGGTCGATGCGGGTGAGACCGTTGAAGACGAGGTGCACGAAGATGTACTCATCGCCGATGGTGGTCTTGGCGGGATCGAGAGTGTTGAGCGAACTGCCGATCGCCACGCGCAATGTTCCCTGTGCCATTGCGGGCGCAGCAAGGCCGGCGGCCAGCGCCGCGGCAATGAGCATTCGGCGCATCGTCTTCTTCCTTCTTGCGGCAACGCGCAAATGTTAGCTTTCGCTGGCCTCCGAAGCGAGCTTGAATATTGGTCAAAAAGCGTTGGCGACGCGCAGCCGGTGCAGTGGCGATGGGCAGCATCGAGTTTGCAACCCAAGCGGACGTGGCGGCAGTGTCGCCCCTCCTCGCGAGGGATCAGGGCGACAGAAACGATGCTGCGGCCAGGGCGTGGGTGCGCACGATGTGGAGGTACTCATCGATCGCGACCCATTCGTCGGGTTTGGCCATGTTGTTGGGCGTGCAGCCGTAGACGAATGCCGGCACGCCGCGGGCGCGCCAATGCTTCATGTCGGTGGCCCCCAGGCTGACGCTCGCCACCGGCTCGGATCGGCCGAGGCTCCTCACCGTCGCCTGCAGGATCGCAAGCATGGGGTGGTTGGGGTTGCTGAACGTGGGCTCGGCCGAATGCGTCCACACTGGCCGCACGGCGACCTCGGGGTACCGCGCCACGATCGCCTCGATCTCGTGCATGAGGCTCGCGTGCGTCGTGCACACGGGCAAGCGGATGTCGACCTCTAGCCGGCAGTGGCCCGGCAACATGTTGATCTTGATGCCGCCCGCAATGACCCCGGCCGAAACCGTGAAACGGTTGAGGATGCGGCCGCCGCCTGCCCCGAGCGCACGCTCGATGGCGGGCACAGAGGCGGCGATCGCCCGCTTGATGTCCTCCGGCTGAGCAACGGGCAACTCCTCGAGCCTGTAGAGATCCTGGATCAGGTCGCTTGCGACCTTGATGGCGTTTTTGGAGACGTGGGTGTAGGCCCCGTGCGCCCCGGGCGTGTCGACGGCGAATATGAGACGCAGCGTGCCCTTCTCGCCGAACCGCACCATGCCCGGCGTCGATGGCTCCGCATTGAGCACACAGTCGCCGCGAAACTCGTCGGGGAATGTGTCGATCAACCACTTGGCGCCCCAGGTGCCACCGGTCTCTTCGTCGGACACGCAGGTGAGCGTCAGCCGTCCGGCGAGCTCCTCGCGCAGACGGTGCAAGTAGACGTAAGTCCACAGCGAGGCGGCCGTCCCACATTTCATGTCGACCACGCCGCGCCCATGCACCTTGCCGTCAGCAATCGCCCCGCTCCAGGGGTCGCGCGACCAGGTTTCGGTGGGGCCTGGCGGGAAAACGTCGATATGCCCGTTGAGGACGAGGTGGGGTCCAGGCCGGTGCGCGCTGAACGTGCCGACCACGTTGGGCCATTCGGGCTTTGCCGTTCGGTAGGAAACGGGCACCCCTTGGGAGGCGAGCGCAGCGTGCAGAAATGCCGCCGCCGCGCGCGTATCGCCGGGTGGATTGGGGCTCGGCACGCGCACGAAGCCAGCAAGAAAACCGACGAGCTTTTCCCGATCCTCCGCGATCCATTGCAGGATCGTCTCGCGTATGCGGGACATCTGCCCTCTCCCCCCCGTGAGGCACCTGGACAGGCAGAGCTTGGCAGGAAACACTCAAGCCAGCCATGCGACGCGGAGGATCACCCCCATGACCTACTCGCGCGCTGGGCGCTGCGTACGGGCATGCTCGGCACCATCCTCCATCGCCATCGGCAATCGCTGCCAATTCCCGCGCCGGGATCGGAGCGGTGCTAAGGGAACACCGAAAGAGGGCCAGAAATCCTGGGAATTCGGTGGGCCTTCGCCCGAAGCCGCCCTTCACCTCCACCCTGGCTATCGCCCAAGGGTGGAGCGCTGGTGGCAGTTCGGTAAACGAGCCCAGGGCCCGAGCGGAAGGCTCTTTGGATGTTGTCTTTGGAAAGCTCCCTCGTATTTATTGTTCGCCAGGATCAGTTCCACTCGTCCAGACGACACAAGCGCGGCCAGGGTAATCGTCACGATGCTTGCTCTGCCTGATCATCGCCTGCCTGTCGCGGCGCGATCGGCGTGAACAGTGTGCGATCCGGCTTCAAATCAATGAGTGGTGTTCCGTCGAGGCAGTCGAGACCTTGCACATTTAACGTTGCCCCTTGGACTGAGATCAGCTTCACGACAGACGTACCGATTGGGTTTGGTCTGGCCGGTGACCGCAGGCTGAACGTGCCTCTGGCCTGTCCATCATTGCGCGGACTCTGCTGCAAGAGGTCCCGCCGTGACTCGTGTAACCAGTAGAGCACCTCAAGCCGATCGAACTCCGTGATGCAGTCGAGCGCGGGGACCCAAGGCTCGAATATGTCGATACGGCAGACGGGGCCGTCGAGACGACCCTGGCGCGGACAAAAGAGGCGGTCCGTCCACGGGGTATGAATGCGACCTATGAAAACGAGGCTCGCATCGGTCGCAGGCGGCGGATTTGTCACGGCGAGCTCGCCGTGACGGATCTCGTTCAAGCGGACCATACTTGCTCCTAGTCAGCGACACCGACCATCACATCGGACGCCTTGATGATGGCGAATGCTTCCTGCCCGACTTTCAAACCGAGCTCGTCGACGGCCGCATTGGTGATGGAAGACGTCACGATTATTCGGCCGCCGATTTCAATTTTGACATGCGCGGTCGTTGCACCCTTGGTCACGTCGATGATCTTGCCCTTGAGGACATTGCGTGCACTGATCTTCATGTCATCGCTCCGATTTTGATGTTGCAGTCGTCAGAAGCATGGCTACTTGCGCGTCGGTCAAATCAACCTGATAGAAGAGCTTGTAAAACTGCCGCGTGGTCACCTGGAGATTCTCCGGAAATTGCTTGGGGTAGAGGATCGAAGTGAGCCAGCGCACCCCAATCAAGCGGTTGACACCAGGCGGGGCATCGAACCAGCCAAAGGGCAGGTTGGGGGCGAGGTAAATGCGATTGTCCTGCACGGCCTTGACCGAGGCCCACAACGGATCAGTTCCAACAGAACGATAGAATGCCGGATCAAGCGTGAGGAGAACATCCGGGTTCCAGCTCAATATCTGTTCCATCGATACCCTGGTGAGGCCACCGGTGCCGGCCGCCGCCGCGACGTTGATGGCGCCAACGCGCTCCAGCACCTCGAGGTTGATTGATCCGGCAAGCCCCGTCTCGAGCCCGTTGACGCCACGCCCATAGTAGATACGAGGCCGCTCGACGTCGGGGATGCCAGCAATGCGTGCCTGGAGGCCGTTCAGCGTTTCGTCGGCGTAGCGCGCGAGCTCTTCTGCGCGGTCCTTCACATCCAGCAGATCGCCAAGCAGACGGTACATCTGCGGTGTCTTGGTGAACGTGCCGTCAAGAAGCACATAGGGGATCTTGGTCTGCTCCTGCACATTGTTGGCGAGCGAGACGTAGGTCGGACCAACGCCGCCAATGTCGATGATGAGATCGGGCTTGAAGCTCAAGACATTCTCGAGATTGGCCGTCCCTCCCCGGCCCGTAAGCCGGCCATACTCCGGCAGATCACGTGCACTCTCCTTGAGGAAGGCCTTCTCGGCAGGGTTTGGTGCGCGCACCCAGCCGATCATTTTCTCTGGGGCGAGCGTGTAGAGCAGGATCGATGCTGGAGGCCCCGCGGCCATCACGCGAAATATCCGCTTGGGAATCTCGACACTCCGTCCCGCGGAGTCGGCAATCTTCTTGGTATCCTGCGCGAACCCCGCGCTTGATGCGAAAAAGATGAGCGCTATCATCAATATGACGGGCAAAGTGCGGGTTGATCGCTCGCGCATCGCCATCCTCAGCTCGCTGGTGCTTCGACGATGTGCGTCATAGCACATGGAACACACCGGGGGGATTGGGTATTTGTTATCGAACCATCGACGGCGACACCCAGTACCAAGGAGAAGCACATGGGCGTGTCCAGACGCAATTGGTTGGCTGGGCTCTTGGGTCTTGCCGTTACAGCGACGTTGGCGGCCGGCCCGCCGCAACCAACCGCTCAAGTCCAAGCCGGGGACGTCGTAGTCTTCGCGGCCGCGAGCCTGAAGAACGCCCTCGATGCCATCAACGCCCAGTGGCAGAAGGACACAGGCAAAAAGGCTTTGATCTCCTACGGGGCTAGTTCAACTCTAGCCAAGCAGATTGAGCAGGGGGCGCCCGCGCAAATATTCATCTCCGCCGACCTCGACTGGATGGAATATCTCGCGAAAAAGAACCTGATCAAGCCCGAGACGCGCTCCAATCTGTTGGGCAACCGCATCGTGCTCATTGCCCCCAAAGATAGGGCGCAATCGATCGACATTACGCCCGGCTTCGATCTTGCCAAGGCCTTGGGTGATGGGCGCTTGTCGATGGCCAATGTGGATTCCGTGCCGGCCGGAAAGTATGGCAAGGCAGCGCTGGAAAAGCTTGGTGTGTGGAACAGTGTGTCGGGCAAACTCGCGCAGGCCGAGAACGTGCGTGCCGCACTGCTACTGGTGTCCCGCGGCGAGACACCTCTCGGCATCGTGTACCAGACGGATGCTGCGGCCGACCCCAATGTGAAGATCGTTGGCATGTTCCCCGAGGATACGCACCCACCGATCATCTATCCCATTGCCTTGACGGCGACCGCGAACAATCCAGATGCGGCTACTTTTCTCGACTACGTCAGATCCGCGAAGGCTAAACCCATGTTCGAGGCGCAGGGTTTCACGGTGCTGGGCTCAGGAAGATCCTGAGGTCGGCACTTTCAATTTCCGGAAGTGCCAAAGAGACTAGGATAGATAGCCCTGCATGGGCAGGAAATCGACACGCTCGCCTAGACGAACGACCTCGCGATCTTCAGCGAGGACGATAAAGCCGTCGCTGCCCGTTAGAGCGGAAAGCATGGCGGTTCCCTGCCGATCGCTTAGCATGACTCTACTTTCTTCCCGGTCGCACGCTCGTACTTCGGCAAGCAGGAACTGTCGGACCCCGCTCCTCTTTTCAAAAGTGAACCCCGCTGGAATAGACAGTGATCGGGGTGGATTGTCGGATGCGCCTGAGAGAACATCAACCACAGGACGACCGACCGCAATGAAGGCGACGACGGCTGCAATAGGATTGCCCGGCAGGGCGAGTATCGGGCAGTCATCGATATCGCCGAGGCCCACGGGCTTTCCCGGCTTGATGGCGAGCGGCCACATCTCCAGTGCTCCGCGTCGCCCAATGATCGAGCGAATGTGATCCCCGCTGCCCACAGACATGCCGCCGGACGTAACCAGCAAATCGCTGTCGTGCGCAGCGCGCGATAGCGCTCCCTCCAGCAGCTCAGGTTTGTCGCGGAGAATACCGAAGTCGACAACCTCGCAGCCGAGGTGCTCAAGCAGCCCTCGAAGGATGCAACGGTTTGCGTCCCAGATCTGGCCGTTCGCTAGCGCCTCTCCCGGCTCGCAAAGCTCGTCCCCGGTCGAGAACAACCCGACACGTGCTTTCCTGCGAACCTGGAGCTTCTTACAGCCGAGGGCTCCAGCGAGAGCGACGTCCTGTGCGCGCAGGCGCCTCCCCACAACGATTGCCCTTGAGCCGAGGTCGATGTCCTCGCCGCGAACACGCCAATGCGTCTTGCCTGCGGTGTCCCCTCGAACGAGCAGGCATGAGCCATCGACGCGACATGCCTCCTGCATGACGACAAGATCAGCCCCCATCGGAAGCGGCGCGCCCGTGAGTATTCTGACGGCCTGGCGTGGCCCAATAATCCCGCCAAAGGGATGCCCAGCCGCGGCTTCGCCAACCAGTGTCAATTTGTTGAGCCTAGCCGGCACGAGGTCAGAAGCTCTCAAAGCAAAGCCATCCACTGCGGCACTGTCCCAGTGCGGCAGGCTCACTCTAGCAATCAAGTCTTCCGCCAAAACTCGCCCGCGTGCCCGCGACAGGTCGACCAGTTCAGTGTCGCGGATTGGACATAGGTGCGCGCGGATCGCGGCAACGGCATCGGCGAGCCGAATGCCGCCTCCCGTTGCCCGGTTCCGAATAGCAAATGCCATGGTTAGGTTCCGCTCGTTGATCTCCAGTGGCATAGCCACATGAACATAGCGAAATGCCGCAGTACATACTGCCAAGCGCTCTACGGGAATGCAAACGTGTAACTAGGAGGGCGAAGCGAGTGGCGCTGAGCGGCACTTGGCTATGGACATCGCTATATCTAGTACAATATAACGAGGCATGACTTTCGAGCTTCCACGCCCGCGCACCAAGCTGTCCGCGTCCATTGCTGGCCGGTTCTCTCCACCCAGCAACACTCTGTTCGATGCCCAGGTGGGCCTCGAGAAGACACGACGGCGCATTTGGGAGATAAGCAGCTACCTACACTGCTCGATCGTCGGCACATGCCTTACCACCGCTGAGCTGCGCCAGATTCTCATCAAGATGGAATTGCCCGGAGCAGACAAAGAAACCGATCACGAGCTTCACGGACGCGCCGTAGTGCTTGCCGGAAAGCGGCATCTCGCATCCAGGCTTTTGCACAAGGCCTTGGATCGGCGGCACCGATCCACGATCGCGCATTTCAGCAAGGCGGGCAGCGCCCACGAGGTACGTGCCCTTTGGTTGAAGGCTATGCAACGGGCAGAGATACCGGGTGGATATTGGGCGGTACTCACACACCCGCACTGCACAGAAGACCTCGTTCGGGATGTCTTTGGCGAGGTGCACATGCTCTCCCACCTCGTCGGTGCCGCCAATCGTGCCGACATCCGGCGCCTGCGTGATCTGGAAGCGGAGAATTCGGCGCTGCTCGAGAAAGTCGGTCGGCAACAACGTCAATTACGCGATGCCATAGTCATTCGCGACAAGACCATCACCGACCTGAACGAGATGCTCGGCAAGGCCATCGCCTTGTCCCGGCATGTGCCGACTGGGAATGCCGAACACGCCGGCGGAATTGAGCAGCAACCAATTGCCCAATTGATCACCGAGTTGCGGCGCCGCTTGGCGTCAGAGGTCGACAGGCGTGAGAAGATCGAACGGCGCCTTAAAGCTGTTAGCGCCGAGCGAGACAGCGAGCGGCAGCAGCGTCACATCG
Source organism: Hyphomicrobiaceae bacterium (assembly GCA_024281145.1). GTDB lineage: Bacteria > Pseudomonadota > Alphaproteobacteria > Rhizobiales > Hyphomicrobiaceae > AWTP1-13. The sequence goes on from JAMXLN010000096.1 coordinate 8,211, forward strand.
TTGAAGAACGCGAATGTGAGCTGCGACAGGAGCTGGCGATGGTGGAGCTCTCGTTCTCCGCTCAAATACCCGCGAGTGAAGAGGAGAGCGCGCCATCCTTGGATCTAAGTGGAATGGTTCTGCTCTATGTCGGCGGCCGAACACATCTTATAGCTCAATTGCGGCTGCTCGTTGAGCGAGCGGGAGCTTCGTTCCTGCATCATGATGGAGGCATCGAGGAACGTAGCGGCCTGCTCGAAGCCCAGGTCTCCCGGGCCGACGTCGTGCTTTTTCCCGTCGACTGTGTTAGTCACAACGCGGTGGCAACTGTGAAGCGCGTATCGCGCTACACCGGCAAACCGTACATTGCCTTGCGAAGCTCCGGATTGACGTCACTGGCCGCTGGACTGCGCCAAATCTCAGCCCTGCGACAGCCTGCCCGTGAACCGCCAGCACAAGCTCGCGTGGAAATCGCGGACCGGCTTTAGCCTCGAGGTGCCGAAGCCTGCTGCGATTGGTGTGCCGTGCTTGTTAAGGCCTGCAGGAGCAAACTGCAGAAGGCAGGCGGCAATGTCATTTTTGGAGTTGTCTGCAGGAGGACGGTTGACCAAGTCGGCCAACACCCCTGGCAGGAAGGAGAAGGAGAAGGAGAAGGAGAAGGAGAAGGAGAAGGAGAAGGAGAAGGAGAAGGAGAAGGAGAAGAGTCAAGAACGGCCACGCATGCAATGCAACGCCTGGCTGCGATTGGTCCGAGATTTATTATGGGAGGCAGGCAGGGGCCTCCTCCGGGCACTAGCGAATATTGCCACAACGCGCCTGGCAAAATCCGAAGCCGAATTTGGCTAAAGCCGAAGCCGAGTTGAGCGATAGCGTTCCGCTGGCGAGACTAGCCGCGGTTTTCGTCAGATTTCGCGCTGCTGGAGGGCGGTCCGCGCCGCGCGTTCGGCGTCGACGCGCGTCAGGGCTCACCCGTGCGCGCACTGCATCGAGAGCCCATGGAATGCCTGTCTGCGATTTGGGATTGACAACCATTCAAGCCGTGCGCAGATTTTGCAGAGGGTGGATACGACCCGCTGCTTGCGCCCTCCGGGGTGAGGTGAACGTATCGAGCCGCTTCAGGCCTCCTTTGCCCGAGCGAACGAGTCAGCAACGCAAGCACTGACATCTGTCTTTCGCTTATGCACAGGAGTCGCCCCATGCGCGATTTTCGCGACGCTAAGGCTATGGCGCAGACGCTGCGCGAAGCTCTGAAGGCCAAGTCTGTCTCCCTCACCCACAGCGAGAGCTTGGAACTGGTCGCCAAGCTCCTGGGATTTCACGACTGGAATGTCTTGAGCGCTCGGATTGCGTCCGAACACCGGCCGGTCGCCAGTGCGCCAATCGCCCTGCCGCTCATCTCGGTCGGGGCTCGCCTGCCGACCGTGCCGCTGCGGGATTTCGTGGTCTTTCCAAAGATGGACGCGCCGCTGCTGATGGGTCGCGAGGCGTCCAAGCGCGCTGTGGAGCACGCCCTGGCCGGCGACCAACGTGTTCTTGCGGTCACCCAAAGGCGTGCCACCGATGATAATCCCGCGGCGCAGGACCTCTATGGCATTGGCGTGGTGGCGAGCGTCATGCAGCACGCCGCGGGTGAGGGCGGCACCGTTAAGCTTGCCATCAAGTGCATTGAACGCGCAGCCATCGTGCATATGACCGAAGATCAATTTCTGACTGCCGAGATTGCGCCGTTCCGGGAACTGCGCGGCCAGGAGGCCGAGGCATTTTCCTTGATGGGCACAGTGCTGGAGACGTTCCAGGCCTATCACACTTGGAGCCCATCGACCCCGGCCTACTTGCGGATAGCCCTCACCCGCTTGCAGAACATTCGTCAACCAAGCGTGTTAGCCGACGCCGTCGCGCCGTTTTTATTGATTGATATCGCCAGGAGACAAGACCTTTTGGAAACGAGCGATGTGATCGCACGGCTCGAAAAGATTCTTGCCGTTATGAAGGCGGGCCAACAGGCGGCCTAGCGCGGATGCGCAGCGGAATCCGGGATGGACTTCGCCACGGCGCGTGCCCCCGGATTCGCTATCGCAGCCATGGTTCTACGTTGGCAAGCTCGGCGGCTTGCTGCTGCAGTACAGGCACAGCATGGGGGCGCGTGTGCTCGGTTAGCCGACGTCCCCACTTCTCCAGGGCCGCACACCGCTCATGGATGTATGCCGCGCGATGGTAAGTGCCGGCAATGCCCTGCTTCGTCGCTCCGAGGCAAATGCCCTCTCCCTGGGCTATCTGACAGCCGAGGAGGCAAGGGTGGCGCTGGAGAAAGAGCAGACCGGACGCTGACCGCGGCTCGCCCTCCCGCCCAAGGATCCGCGGGCTGGATCGGCCGCCTTTTGGGAGCCGGAAGAAATCAAAGATGCGGGCGCGCGCCGCCGTCGGTGATCAAGCAATATGTCGAACAGCAGAGTGCGCCGGCGTGACTTTCGGGGCTTCGCCCGAAGCCGCCTTCAACTCCACCCTGGCTATCGCCAAGGGTGGAGCACTGGCGGCAGTTTAGTAGCACCGCGCATCATTCCATCGGCAGGCTGGGCGGTGCGATGGCATCGCCGTGGCGGCCACGGTAGTCATGTTTGGTGCAATCGCGGAGCATGCGCGCCTGCGCTTCGGCCAGCGCGGCGGCGGCCGCGGCCACGTCGAGCCCAACCGCCTTGCCGTTGGCATAAGCCACGGTGCCATCGACGAGTACGGTGCGCACCGCCCGGTCGGCGGCGTGGTAGAGGAGCGAGCGGAGGGGATCGCGCACCGGCTGCATCAGCGGATGGGTAAGATCGACGAGGGCCAAGTCCGCTTTCGCCCCCACGGCGATGCGGCCCAGGTCGTTTCGACCCAGCGCGCGCGAGCCGGCAATCGTGGCAGCGTAAAGCAGGGAGCCCGGATCGGCCGCGCGGATGTCGCGGCTCACGATGCGGGCGGCGAGGATGGCGGTGCGCATCTCCTCGATCAGATTGTGCGGAGCCACGTCCGTGCCGAGCGCGACATTGACGCGGGCGGCGCGGTAGCGGGCGAAGTCGGAGAGCGCGGCGCCGTAACGGGCGAAGGGTGACGGACAATGCGCCACGGTCATGCCCGTCTCGGCGAGGATGGCAAGATCGCGTTTGGTGTGCCAGCCGACCTGCGGATGATCGTCGAGAAAGATGCAGTGGCCCATGGTGGTGCGTGGGCTGAGGATGCCGAGGTTGGCCGCCCACTGGACGGGCGTGATGCCGTGGCGGCGGATCATTTCGCGCACCTCCACGACCGTTTGCGCCACGTGGCTCATGAAGGGCCGGTTGGTTGCTTCGGCATAGGCAAACGACTCGCGGAAGAGCTCCTCCGTTACGGTGTCGATCTGCAATGGATAGACGATACCTTTGAGCCGTCCCGCGGGCGAGGCCTCGAGCTCATCGAGGATCTTCTTGGCATGCTCGAAGCCCTCGCGGCCGGCGACTTCGTCCCAGATCCACGTCACCACGGCCGGAGACGACATGCCCCAGTGCCCCGGTGCAAATCCTGCAGCGGCGTAGATCCGCAGTCCACACGCGCGCATCACATCGGTCCAGCCCGCGAACGGGACGGAGAGGTCAGCCACCGTGGTAACGCCGCAGGAGAGCATCTCCGCGTAAGCCATCACCGTTGCAGCCTTGCGACCCGCGGCGTCGAGCCGGAACGCCTGCGAGCGTTCGTGCAGGCCGGTCATATACTGCTCGGGCACACCGTGGTCCTCGCGGATGCCGCGCAACGACGGCTCGGTGGAGGGATGGGAGTGAATATCGACGAGGCCCGGCATGAGCAGAAAGCCG
>JAMXLN010000097.1 GCA_024281145.1 Hyphomicrobiaceae bacterium
CATGCTTTGCCGCGGAGCACTACGGCGTCATCCCCGACATGATCACCTTCGCCAAGGGCGTCACCAACGCCGCCGTGCCGATGGCGGGCGTGATGGTGTCGAAGAAGATCTACGATGCCTTCATGACCGGTCCCGAGCACATGGTCGAGCTCTTCCACGGCTACACCTATTCGGGCCATCCCCTGGCCGCCGTGGCTGGTCTCGCCACGCTCGACATCTATAAGGACGAAGGGCTATTCGAGCGCTCTGCCAAACTCGACCCCGTGCTCGCCGATGCCATGATGAGCCTCAGGGGCGCGCCAAATGTGGAGGACATCCGCACCGTGGGACTGCTGAGCGGCATCGACCTGGCGCCGATCCCCGGCAAGCCCGGGGTCAGGGGTTATGAGGCGACGGAGCGCATGTACCACGATTTTGACATCTATGTGCGCGTGGCCATGGACACCCTCATCATCGCTCCTCCGCTCGTCTCCAGTGAGCGCGACATCGCCGAGATCCGCGACCGCATTGCCAAGGTGTTGACGGCCGTGGCCTAGGCCGCGACCGGCCTCGGAGGGCGGCCGGCAAACCGGAGGAAGGCCGCCCGCTTTCGGTGGCCTGGACGGCGCGCGGAGAGGGCGCCGCCAGGCGATAGACGCTGTCCCGCCACGTGCAGCCGATCCCTAGGGGGCTGCAGCGGCTTTTGCTGGCATTTTCCAGGTCCTAGAGGCCACTCCCCCCACGCGAAAGCTGGTGACAGTCCGGGCGGCCGGGTTGCGCACGAAGTCTCGCTTCGTGAAGCTTGCCGGGCGATTCGTAACATCAGCAACGCGGGCCAGGTGGCGATGACACAGCAATTTGCCGTTCCTGACGAGGCCTCATCACACAATCCCCAGTATGGCGATGCCTTCGTAGTATTCTCGGTGACGGTGCTCTCGTGTGCGGTCGGGGCTTGGCTGCTGCTGCACCTCGGGATGGCGCTTTGGATGAGCTCCGTTGGCGCCCTTGGCGTCTATGCCGCGCTCCTGTCGTTTCACTTGTTGGTGCGCCGCTCGATGATGGGAGCCGCTCCAGAAGCGGCCGCCCGTCCTCAGAGGCCTCGCCCGCGCCGCCCGGCACAATTTGCCGAGGCACCCAACCCGCGGGCGCCGGCACCGGCGCCCAAGTTCCCACCACCACCCCCTCCCCCACCCGCGGAACCCCCGCGCGGTGCCGAGCCGCCGCTCCCCGACCGGCGCCGTCCAACCGAACCGCACTCACCGCTCTCAACACTCTCACCAACGCGCGCCTCGGATCCCTTCACATTTCGGCCGTCGCGGGAACCGTCGCTTTCTGGTTCCCCGCTCGCTGGTTCCCCACTCTCCGGTTCCCCACTCTCCGGTCCCCCGCCGCTCCCTGGCTTTGCTCCGAAGCCTGCACCGACAGCCGCTGGCGCGCCACGCCCCTCCACCCCGCCTGCCGCTGACGACCAAACGCCGGAAATGCGAGTCGAGCACGTCCAAGAGCTGATCAAAAAGCTTGCCGACGAGCTCAATACGGTGACCGGCGCCCCCGGCGTTGCTGAGCGGGCCGCAGCGGCCGCCGCGCGGGCGCCCGATCCCGACGGCATGATCAATCGGTCGGTGGATGCCCTCGAAGCCGCCGCCCGCGGCATGCACGCGCGCGGCCGCCTAAAAACCCCGACGGGTGCGCGTGAGCCAGATGTCGGCCCGGCCGGCAAGGAAGTGCCCGCGCGGCCGCCGGGCCCGGGTCCGGCCCGTGGCCCAGCGAAGGGCCCCGTCCCGCCGCAGCTCAACCCGCAGATTCAGCGCATTGCCGAGGCGGTCGCTGCAGAACGCATGGAAGTTCTGCTCGAGCCGATCCACGCCCTGATCGAAGGCCGCCCCCGACACTTCGAGGTCAGCACGCGGCTGTTGACGGCCGAAGGCGCCGCGATCGCCCCCAGCGAGTACGTTCCGGCGGCGCGAGGTTCCGGACTGATGCCCCGCATCGATGCCGCCAAGATGATCCGCGCGGCGCGCATCGCCGGCCGCCTTGGACAGCGTGGCCGGGAAGGCTCGGTGTTGGCGAGCATAATGGGGGACTCGCTCACCGATCAGGCCTTCCTGGAGGCCGCCGCCACCGGGCCGCGCGGCGGCGGGATGGGCCTTGTGCTCTCGTTCGCCCAGAACGAGGTGCGGGCTTTCACGCCGGGCCATGCCAGAGCGCTGAACAATCTGGCCGCACTCGGCTTGCGCTTCGCGCTCGAGGAGCTGACCGACCTCGACATGGATTTCGCCGCCCTCAAGGGGATGGGCTTTGCTTTTGTCGAGCTCGACGCGCCCGTGTTCCTCGACGGGTTGCCGGCTGCCGGCGGGCGCGTGCCCGCCGCCGATATCTGCCGGCATCTCGCAAACTTCGGTCTCGCGCTGATCGTCGGCCGCATCGACGATGACTGGCTGCTGGCGCGCATTCTGGGGTTTGGCGTGCTCTACGGCAAAGGCGCATTGTTCGGCGGGCCGCGGTCGGTGAAGGATGATGTGGTCGCGGCGTCCCCTGCAGCGTAAAGCGACGCCACTTCCACTTGAACGCGATCTGCTCTAGTGAGGCCGCATGACGCCTGCGGCCATTCCAATCTTGTCCTCGATCACCGAGCTTTCCCACCCATGTGACGCCTGGATCGTCGACATCTGGGGCGTCATGCACAATGGCGCGCGCGCGTACGCTGCAGCGGCTGCGGCATGCCACCGGTTCCGGCGCGGCGGCGGCACCGTCGTCCTGCTCTCCAATGCCCCGCGGCCGTTTCGTGCAGTGGCGCACCAACTCACCGCCTTCGGCGTCGATCCGGAAAGCTACGACGGAGGGCTGACGTCGGGGGATGTTACGCGTGGCCTGCTCGAGGCGTGGTCAAACCGTTCGCTGCTGCACATCGGACCTGAGCGAGACAAAGGTCTGTTTGAAGGTCTCACCGCCAGGCTGACCACGCCCGATCGAGCCGAAGCGATCGTGTGCTCGGGTCTGTGGGACGACACCTGCGAGACACCAGCCAATTATGGGGCGCTGTTTGAGGCTTTGGCAGTCCGGCGCCTGCCGATGCTCTGTGCCAACCCCGACTTGGTGGTGGAGCGCGGCAACAAGCTCGTCTATTGCGCTGGCGCCCTCGCGGCGCTCTACGCAGAGAAAGGCGGAGAGGTGATCTACGCCGGCAAACCGCACTTGCCAATCTACGAGCACACGTTTGCAGCCCTTGAGCGCCTCGCCGGTCGGGCCTTGGCGAGAGAGCGCATTCTTGCCATCGGCGACGGCATCGATACGGATCTTCTTGGCGCACACCGCGCGGGGCTGCGTTCGGTCTTCATCGCAAGTGCTGTACACCTGCCAGGTGCGCTCAATGCGCTGACGCTCGAAGAGCTGTTCGCCTCGCGACCCTTTCGGCCCATAGCCGCGCTGTCGGCATTGGCCTAACGAGGCCAGCAAGGTGTGGCACGGGCGAGCCGCGCCTAAGCGATCAGGACGACCTTACCGATATGGCCCCCGGACTCTAGCCGGCGGTGTGCGTCGGCCGCCTTCGCCAACGCAAAGGTTGAATCCACCACCACCTTGACCTTGCCGGCTGTCAGCAGCGGCCACACCTGCGCCTCGATTGCGCGGGCAAAGCCAGCCTTGGCCGCCCGCGTGCGCGGGCGCAGCGTGGAGCCTGTGAGGGTGAGGCGCTTCATCATCAACCGCGCGATGTTGATCTTCACCTCGGCACCGCCAAGCACGGCGATCTGCACGATGCGGCCGTCCTCCGCCGCTGCGGCGATGTTGCGTTCGGTATAGGCGCCGCCCACCATGTCGAGCGTCACGTCCACGCCCTTGCCCCCGGTCGCCTCCCGAGCCGCCGCCACGAAATCCTCGGTGCGATAGTTGACGGCGCGGTCGGCGCCGAGCTCCAGGCACGCCTTCAATTTCTCGGCCGAGCCGGCGGTCGCGATGACATTGGCACCGAGCGCCTTGGCGAGCCCGATGGCGGTCGTGCCGATACCGCTGGTGCCGCCATGGACCAGAAGCCACTCACCAGCGGTCAGCCGACCGCGCTCGAAGACGTTGTTCCACACCGTGAAGAAAGTTTCAGGGACCGCGCCCGCATGCACCATGTCGAAGTTGGCCGGGACCGGCAGCGCGATGGGCTCCTCGGCAAGCGCGTACTCAGCGTAGCCGCCGCCATTAACGAGCGCACAGACTTTGTCGCCGAGCTTCCAGCGGGTCACGCCCTGCCCCACCTCGGCCACCTCTCCAGCGATCTCCAGGCCCGGCAGCGCCGAGTGTCCGGGCGGCGGGGGATAGGAGCCGGCGCGCTGCATGAGGTCCGGCCGGTTGACCCCGGCAGCAGCGACCTTGACCAGGATCTGGCCCGGCCCCGGCCGCGGTGTGGGCACGCGCGCCGGCTTCAGCACTTCAGGCCCGCCAGGCGTCGTGATTTCGATTGCGATCATCGTCTCGGGCACGCTCGGCATATCTCGCGCTCCATTGGTGCAGTTGTTTGAGCGAGACTTGCAGAAGTGTCGGGGTTGAGACAAGAGCGTCGGCGTGCGAGGCTCGCTGATGCGCCGACGCGCCGGTCCTGCGAACGCGACGACGGGAGCGGAGGAAGGCGGATGAACCTTAGCTCATGGACGACGGTGAGCTTGACGGTAAGAGACGCGACGATGAGATCGCCAATTGCCAGCGCGTGTCGCATCCCCATGGCGCGAAGCCTAGAGGACCTGTTGACCGGCGGTGCCAGTCGCTGGCGCATCACGTCGCAGGACCGTGGGGCGATCTAGGCCGCACGCTCCAAATCGCTGTCGCCATTGGACCAGACCGGGAGAAGGTCATGGATTGGGACGATCTGAAGCCCAAGGCCCCCAAGGGCATCACATTGGGTGAGAGCCTGGAGAGCCTTTCGGTGGCCGAGCTCGACGCACGCATCGTGTCCCTTGAGCAAGAGATCGAGCGCGTGAAAGCAGAGCTTGCCCAAAAGAAAGCCCACGAGACGGCGGCTGCAGCGATCTTCAAGCGGTGATCGCCTGGGTGCGAAAATCGCGCGGTGCGATCGCTCTGGCTTTGCTGGCGCTCGTCATGCTCACCGCCGCTCACGCCATCGTTGCGCGCCACAGGGCGGCACCGCCGCCCTCGCGGCACACGGCGGCCCATTGGCGCGAGGCCGCGGCGGCTGGATCGAACCGCTGCGCCCTCTATCATGCCCGCTTCGGCGGTCGGCGGGCTCAGCTGATCCTCATCACGCAAGGCCCCGTGCGGAATTACGTCATCGTCGAGGTGGGCAAGAGGGACCCGGCGTCGCGCATCCTCCGCAGCACCTGGCTGCGCGCGGCCTACGGCGAGGCCGAGCACATTTGGCTTGGCGAATACGGCTCGGCAGAGGCAGCCATCAGAAGTGCGGCACGGCTTTGTCCGGCGAGCGAGCGGTGCTGGGCAGAAGAAAGCGGCTGTGGCCCAAAGCAGAACGTCATGACACCGGCACAGATCTTCTTCAACGGTTGGCCGCCAATTTCGCCGTCCGGGATGTAGCCAAAACTCGAGCGCCGGACAAAGAACATGCGCTTCTGCGACAAGCCTTTACGTTTTGTTATCCAATCAGCGTCACAATACGGGTCATCCAGTCATCTGGATTGAGTGGCTCCTGTCCACTCTGTTTGACGCCTCCCTGTTAACTCCTGAGCCGCCTATTGGCGGCTCTTTTTTTGCTGGGCTACCACGTTCTACATTTGCGACAGCACACAGCCCCGAGGATTGTCTTCAAACGGCGCACTTTGAGGGTGACTTCTTAACCCTCGCCTGCGAGGGTGGCGTGCGTTAGGATGACCCTCGCGCGTAACCGTTCGTAACAAGTCGTGTCATGAGCAGCCGCACAGAACCCCAAACGCCCATCAGCAAAGGCACGACCGTCTCATTCGGCGAGCACTTTGCGGCTTCCGATCAATTTGATGTAATCTTCAAAGAGGGCATGTCGCTCGTCGAGCGCACGGCGGCCTACCTCGACGGCCCAGGCCGCAAGGAGGCGCGCGCGCTCAAGGGACCCGCGGCGGTGCTCTATGCGACCGAGAGCATGCGCCTGACGACCCGGCTGTTGGAGCTCGCCTCCTGGCTGATGATCCGCCGCGCGCTGAAGGAAGGCGAGATTACGGCAGACGAGGCGAGGGCCAAGCGCGAGCGCGTCAAGCTGCGGGGGCCAGGACGAATTGCGCACGTCCGGGGCTTCGCCGACCTGCCGCAGGGGCTGCGTCAACTGATCGAGGCGAGCTACGCGCTGAGCGATCGCATCTTCCAGCTCGATCGTGCCATTGAGGTGGTCCTCGATCAGGCAACGGTCTGCGAAAACCCCGTCGGCGCGCAAGTGACGCGCTTGGAAGAGGCCTTCGGCAAGCCTCGCCGCCGCACGCTTGGCCTGTGATTTGCGCCTGTGAATTGGGACTGTGATTTGCGCCTGTGAATTGGGCCTGTGAATTGGGCCTGTGAATTGGGCCTGTGTGAATTGCGCCTGTGATTTGCGCCTGATAATTGCGCCTGTGAATTGCGACCGACGGCCGGGATGGCGCGCCGCTGCTCCTTCAATGCGTGCTCAAAGCCCCGCGCCGACGACGCTGAGGCCGGTGAGCTTCCATTCCCACCCCCTGAGCTCCAACGTTCCGACCAAGTTCCGGCCCGGCCGATACTTGTCCTCAACCTCCAGCACGAAACGCGTCGGCGAGACAAATACAGCGCGGCGCACGCGGCTCCAGAAACTCGCAAAGCGGTCGAACGCCGAACCGCCAAGCCACGTGCCCTCGAACACCGATGGTGGCTCCTTAAGGCCCAGCGCCGGACGCACCGAACCGCGATAGATGCGCCGATACCCCAACAGGACGGGTAGGTGCTCCGGCGTGACGTAGCGGTCGATGACGGTCTCGGCCATACTGGGAGCCACGACCGCCTTGATGCGTTGCCAAAGCGTCGGCTTGGGAGCGTCGGGATCCTCCGTCAGCCGCGCCACCGTCTCGGCCGAGATCGACGTCTTGAGCGAAGCGCGCAGCGCCTCCCATTCGATCTTTCGGCTGAGCGTCTCCGTATCGCCGGCGATCACGGCCTCGCGGATCTGCAGCGCCGATTGCACCGGCCATAGGGCATAAGCGATTCCCAATGGCATCGCGATGAGAAGCAATCTGATCAGAGTGCGCATAAGGGTCCCCGCCTTCCCGGCGCAATAAACTAAAGTGAGGATTGGGGCAAAGCGGGGGCGCCCCTTACACCTGCTCTGCTGGAGCCACGCGGCAGCGCAACAAAGTGAGAGGTTGATTAAGACCCTAGTGCCTGCCCTATGAAACGCCCGGCCATCCATTGCGCCTGCGGATCGATGCCGTGGCCAAGACCCGGGCGGACATGCCACTCAACCAGCAGACCTCGACCGGCGAGCGCCTCCCGGGCCAAGTGCAGCGCTTGGACGGGAATGAGCTCGTCAACCTCGCCGTGAATGAGCAACACGGGGGGACGGGAGGTCACCTCCGCGAGGTGCTCCGGGCCGGCAAGCAGCCCCGAATAAGCGACGATGCCAGCGGGCACAGCACTCCGTCGCAGACCCACGTGCAGGGAGAGCATGCTGCCTTGACTGAAGCCCACGAGGACGAGCCGGTCCGCCGCCAGGCCATAGCGCCCGAGCTCCGCATCAAGAAAGCCATCGACCACTGGCCGGGCCGCCGTCACGCCGCGCCAATATTCACTAGGATCGCGCAAGGTGAGATCGAACCACTGCAGAGCGCCGGGCATGCCGGGGATCGTCTCGGGAGCATTGGGGGCGACGAACGCTGCTTGCGGCAATTGCTGGCGCCAAGCTTCGCCCAGTGCAATCAGGTCATCGCCGTTGGCGCCATACCCGTGCAGCAGCACCACCAGCGCCGAGGCACGGCCTCGGCTGGGGACGATGCGCGGTCCGTCTAGTCGTGTCGCCATAGCGGTCCTAACTGACCCCTCCGTTCGCGCTGCAAGAGCCGGGATCGGGACGTCCCGGTGGCAATGGGGATTCTTAGCGTGCCACAGATGCGGTTTGACACCTTTTTCAGTGTGACACTTGGGCGACATCTCAGGGAAGATCGCACGGCTCAGCGCCGCGCGGTCGCAATTGCTTCGGTCAAGTGCCGTAATTTCGAGCGCACTCGGGCCTGATTTGAGGAGATAGCCAATGCGCGCCTTGGTTCTGGCAGCCGCACTGTTTGCGGCAGGCGTGGCGATCCCAATGGTGGGCCCCGTTGCAGCCGCGGATCGCAAACCGCCGGGCGTCGTTGGCTACGTTACGGCCGATAGCCGCTACAGCGGTCAAAGCGTAAGTGGCCCAGTGCGCCGAGGTCCGCAGGGCCGGCTCGAGGTGCGCTTGCCCGGCGGCACCTGGCTCGAGTGTGGGATCAGCTGCTCCGATACTTTGCGCCGCGAGACCGTCGACTTCTGGCGCAATCACGGTGGCCGTCCGTCGGAGGGCGGCGATGGCCCGGGCTATCTGCAATTCAAATGGTGATGTCCTCTCCAGTCTAGCGACTGCGCGCTCAGTGTGGAGCTGGGCGGCGAGCTGCTCGACTGCAACTGTGAGGCAAGCCGCCTTCATTGAGACGGGGTTGCCCAGTTCCGTCGGCGGGGAGAGCGCCGATCATGCCCCCAGCGGCGTCCTGTCGGAATGCGCCGATACGCGGGGCGCGCGCGCGTCGCGCGCACCCCGATGCGAGTGGTTCGCCGACCGGGATCGCCAAATAGGCGTGAGCGTTGCAGCGGACCCGGCGTGCGGATTGCCGATCCAGCAGGCGTTGCTGAGTTCGTCTTGCTGAGAGGCCAATGCCGCCATCGCAATGTCCGTGACCAACCGCCACCAACGGTGGACAGGTGGTGTACCTTGCGCATCTGGCGGGCGTACCCGTTGAGGGCTTATGAGAGAAGGCGTGAGACCAGAAAGGGAACAGCGCAGGCCCTACGTGGCGGATAAGGGCGCGCGACGGTGGCGCGCTTGTGCGCCGCCTGGGTGCTGCCGGGGTGCTGCCGGGATGCTGCTGGTAGACAGCCCGACAGCTGCATGCCGACCCGGCCGATCGTTGGTGGTTCCTCTCAAGTGATGCACTACACTCCGGCGGCTGTGGAATATTGACCAGCTTGCAGCCATGACAATCCATCGAAGGCCCTACCGCGATCCCAAAGTGCACGAGAGGGTGAATGCGTGCGCAAGACACACATGGCGCAAATGCTGCACCGCGCGCGGGCAGCGCAGAAACGCTTGGCACCGCGCAATGTTGAATCCCAAGCGAGCCCGCCGTGCGGTTGCGACATGAGCTTGGGCACTGAAGGCTTGCGTCGCCTTATGGCCTCCGAACCCTAAGCGAGGACGCTTCAATGACGGGCGATGCGAACGACAAAACCGGTGAGCGAGGATGATCAAGAATTTCAGCGATCATGCCGCCAATGAGCGCACGTTCCTCGCGTGGGTGCGAACTGCCATCGCCGTCATGGCATTTGGGTTCTTGGTCGAAAAGTTCGACCTCTTTCTTGAGATAGCGGCGCCCTCCCTAGGAGGTCGCCAGCCTTCTGTGCCAGGCCAAAAGTTCGCCAACTTCGTAGGTCTTTCGCTCATTGTCGTGGGGACAGGCATGGTGGCCATTGCTGGGATCCGCTTTTTCCAGATCGCCAAACAAATTGACAGCCCGCAGTCGCTGCCGGGAACTGGCTCCAGACTCGATTTGGCACTTGCTGCACTTTTGGTTCTTCTCGGTTGCGCTCTCTTCTTCTATCTCTCCCATGCCTTTGTTGCGGCCGCGTGAGGGCGCGTGGCGAGGCCGATCCCATGAAGCTGGCCGAGCTTAGTGGCCCAAGGGTCCTGCACTGCGTATGCCGCAATCTGCACGCAGCGACAGGGTCGTCGTCAGGTCTTCTTTGGACGCACAATCGGCTACCGGCACGCGTTGCCTTGAAATTGGCTCGATCGCGCGACGTGGCATAGTTGCACGCCGGGTGATGACGAACCGCGAACCGGCGGTGAGGTGGAAGCTGGTCGAGCCTGCTCACAGTTGCGGCTCGCATGGGCTGCTAGCAGCTGATATCCTCACGCCCCGTTAAGCCAATTTATGAGACGAGGATCGCGCATGGCTCGGATACCCATTATTGACCGCGTCGATATGCAGGCGGAACAAGCGCAGGTCTACGACAAGGCGAAGAACTCAAGCGGCATCGTGGGGGGGCCGTACCATGCCTACATCCGGCTACCGAAATTGTTCGAGGCTTGTCAAAACCTGCGCGAGTGCTTGTCATCGGGACCGTTGTCGCGCCGGGAGCAGCAGATCGTAAATCTCACGGTCGCCAGGCACTGGAACGCCCGATATCCATGGTTCGCGCAAGTGCGCCGCTCGCTTGCGGTCGGTCTCGATCAGCCGGTCATTGATGCGATAAATGCGGGCAAGACGCCGAGTTTGGCAGATGCACGCGAGCGGACGTGCTTTGCTGTGCCGCGCGAACTGCTCGCAAACAAGCGCCTTAGCAGCGAAACCTATGCCGCTGCCGAAAGGGCGATGGGGTTGGAGAGCCTGGTGGCGCTGGTGGCTTTGACCGGCAGTTTTTCCATGACGTGCCTCACGGCCAGCACCTTTGAGATCGATCCACCGGCCGAGAACCCAACGCCGCTTGCGGAATAAAGGGGTATCGTCGGGTCGAACACGCCTCGGCTGAACCCTTGGACAAGCCTCGGTCAGCTAATGGCGGCGCGTGCCAGCTCGTGGCGCTGACTAGGTGATGCTGAGGCGATTGCGCTTTGTACACTCATGGGAAGGCCATGCATCATGCTCAAGACTAGCAATCCAACGGCCATCGCCCCGCCGGCGGCCAAATATAGCCATAGCGTGGAAGTGCCGCCCAATGCACGCTGGCTCTTCACGGCCGGACAGGTCGGCGTCCGGCCGGACGGGAGCATTCCTGAGGGCTTCGAAGCGCAGCACGATCAGATCTGGCAGAATACGCTCGCCATTCTCGCCGATGCGGGCATGGGCCCAGAAGATATCGTGCGGCTCAACGTCTATTCGACCGATCCGGAGGGGCTCAAGTAC
>JAMXLN010000098.1 GCA_024281145.1 Hyphomicrobiaceae bacterium
CTTTCCCCGGCTGTGAGAAGCGGCAAGCTTCTCCAACATCAATCGACGGAATAGCTTGGAGAGTACCAACACCGGGAGAAAGAAATTTGGTTTGGTGGCAATCCACTGCTTGCGGTCCGCGGAGAGACCACCGCCGGGCACGATCATGTGGACGTGCGGATGGTGCGTCATTGCGGAACCCCAGGTGTGCAGCACCGACGTGATGGCGATGCGGGCACCCAGGTGCTTCGGATCGGCAGCGATGGTGAGCATGGCCTCGGACGAGGTCTTGAAGAGCAGCTCGTAGATGACGCGCTTGTTCTGGTAGGCGATGTCGCTGATCGCCGAGGGCAGCGTGAACACAACATGGAAATAGGGGACGGGAAGCAGTTCGGCTTCCCGTTCCTCCATCCAGGTGCGGGCCGCAGCGCCCTGGCACTTGGGGCAATGGCGATTGCGGCAGCTGTTGTAAGCGATGATGGTGTGCGCGCAGTCCTCACAGCGCGCGACATGTCCTCCGAGAGCCGCCGTGCGGCAGCTCTCGATGGCGCTCATCACCTTCAATTGCGCAAGGCTTACATGGCCTGCATTGGCGGCACGCCATGCGGCTCCGTGGTCGCGGAAGATCTCCGCGACCTCCAGAGCAGGCCGAGCCAACACTTAAGGCCGATTAGGTCGGTGGGTCCTCCTTGTCTGACTTGTCTGATTTGGGTTTAAGCAGCCGGTCGAGGGGGCTGGTAACGGTGCGCAGGACGTTGGTGGCGACGTGCGTATATCGTGACGTCGTCTCGAGCTTGGAATGGCCCAATAACACCTGGATCACGCGCACATCTGTGTTGGCCTCCAGCAGGTGTGTGGCGAACGAGTGCCGCAAGGTATGTGGGGAGACCCACGTGCTCAGGCCCGCCGCTTTTGCTGCCACGTGGCAGGCACGGTTTAACTGCCGTGTCGTCACCGGCAACAGCGGATCGCGGCCCGGGAACAACCAGCCTTGCGAGCGACATTGCGACCACCACGCGCGCAGGAGCTCGAGCAGCCGGGGTGAGAGCTTGGCATAACGGTCCTTGCGGCCCTTGCCCTGCTCAACGCGGATCAGCATGCGGTTGGAATCGATATCGCTGATGCGCAGCATCACCACCTCGCCTGCCCTCAGCCCGGCGCCATAGGCGACGCTGAGCGCGGCCGTGTACTTCAGCCCGGGTCCAGGTGCCGCTTCGAGAAGCCGGCCTACCTCCTCGAGCGAGAGCACTCGAGGCATTGGCCTTGGGTAGTGCACGCGGGCAAGATGCCGAGCGAGCTCAGGCCGATCGAGAGTTGTGCCAAAGAAGAAGCGTATCGCCGAAGTCGCACTATTGAGCTTCGGCGGCCGTGCACCGTCCTGCGTCAAATGCACCTGGAAACGGCGTACGTCCTCCGCAGTTGCGGTATCGGGAGAACGACCCAAAAACTTGGCAAACTCCACGATGTGGCAGATATAGTTCCGGATGGTCGCTTCGCTGAATTTGCGTACCGCCATGTCCTCGAGCATGCGGCGGCGAAGTTCGCTGATGGGTTTTTGACTCATCGGTGAGGGCTCCTTGTCTTGAGGTTGGAGTGCTTCGAACCCCTCGATCCTCAAGACAGAGCTCTCGCCCGTCACCTCATCTTATGCAGGGGACCCCTCCCCGAGCACCACTTGCGCGCAGCGCTCTCCCGCGGTAGCGGGTTCGTTCCATGAGCCGTTGCGGAAGTGGTCGGCTTTAGGGGCGAGCGCCAGAGGATCAGAGCGCGACCTCGTCAGCTCAAACGCCAGCAAGCAGACTCATCATCCGGTGAAAGAGTCATCATTGGGGTGAGTCAATTTGACTCAATGCCAATGCTTGTTCCATGTCTCGCTTACGCGCAACGGACTCGTGTCGGACAGCGCGCCAAGCCCGCTTTGGGGAGCCGACATAAGCAATCGTTATCGATCGCTTGGTCGGCGCGGGCAAGCAACGCCTTTGGCAGTGTGCGGCCGCCGCCTAGCCGATTACGACATGATCTCCGAATGGGCAGGCAGCGTGAATTGAAACATGGCCCCACGGGGGACGTTCGCGCTCGCCCACAATCGTCCCCCGTGAGCGTCGATGATGGACCGGCAGATCGACAGCCCCATTCCCAGGCCCCCGGACTTGGTGGTGTGGAATGCCTCGAAAACGCGCTCCGGATGCGCCGGATCGATGCCCGGCCCGGAATCGCGGACTGCCACGACGACGCCTGTATGGTCTTGATGGGTGCTGATCGACAGCTCTCGTGCGCCCGCCTCAACCGAACCCATTGCTTCAACCGCATTCAGAATCAGGTTCATGACGACTTGTTGGACTTGAACACGGTCCCCATGAACGGGAAACAGTCCGTCCCCAAACCGGGTCTGGAAAGAGATGCTATTCCTCATGATTGCGTTTCGCGCCAATACAATCACCTCATTGATCGCCTCATTGAGATCAAAGCGCTCCTTGCGCGGCGGCGCCTTCTTGATGTGATCACGAATGCGGTTGATGATGTCACCGGCTCGATCGGCATCGCCCACGATGCCGCCGAGCGCCCCCCTGACCTCGCCCAGGTCCGGCGGTTGCTTGTCTAGAAACCTTTGGGCTGCACGAGCGTTGTTGAGCGCGCTGGCGATCGGTTGCATAATTTCGTGAGATAGCGAGGCTGCCAATTCTCCCATAGTGCTCACGCGATTCATATGGGTGAAATCCGACTCCAGCTTACGGAGTGCCTCTTCCGCCCGCTTGCGCTCGGTCAAATCAAGCACGAACGCGACGCCTTCGTTGCGGCTTGCTTCGAACAGCGCGCCGCCAATCAGCACGGGTACGCGACTGCCGTCCTTGCGGAAGTACTCCTTCTCGAACGGATGCGCGCTACCCGTCCT
>JAMXLN010000099.1 GCA_024281145.1 Hyphomicrobiaceae bacterium
GTATTCGTAAGTGCCGAAGCCCGCAGCCTCGCTGGCGAGGCGGAGCCGCTCCGCGGTCTCGCGCAGCTCGCCCGTGGAGGCCTCCAAGAGGGCGGTGCGCTCGCGCACGCGCCGTTCCAGCTCCGCGTTGAGCGATTCAAGCTGACGCGTCTTGCGCCATAGCTCGACAAAGATCTTGACTTTGGCGCGCAAGATCTCCGGCACCACCGGGACGGGCACGTAGTCGACGGCTCCCGTCTCGTATCCGCGCACGCGGTCAATGTCGGAGAGGTGGATCGCCGAAATGAAGATAATCGCCGTCTTTTCGTAGCGAGGATGGTTGCGCAATAGCTTGGCGAGCTCGAAGCCATCGAGCTCGGGCATGCACACGTCCACGAGCACGACCGCGACATCGTTCTTCAGCAGAAACTGCAGAGCCTCGCGTGCCGAGTTGGCCTTGACGAGGTTCTCGCCGAGCTCGGTGAGAATGACTTCGTAGCTCATGAGCTTGGCCGGCTGGTCGTCGACGAGTAAGATATTGACCGGGCCGTGCGGCGACATGGGCTCGCCCCCCCGAGGCTATCGGTGCAACCACATACGTAAAGCCGCAAGCAGCTGCTCGGTGTTGACCGGTTTGGCGAGATAATCGGAGGCGCCTGCAGCGACACACTTTTCACGGTCACCCTTCATCGCCTTGGCGGTGAGCGCAATGATGGGGAGGCGCCGCAATCGACTGTTCTTGCGGATCTCCTGCATTGTCTGATAGCCGTCCATCTCCGGCATCATGATGTCCATCAGCACGATCGCGACGTCGGGCGTCGATTCCAGGATGGCGATCGCCTCCTTGCCGGTTGTGGCCGTGAGCACGCGCATGCCGCGCCGTTCCAGCACGCTGCTGAGGGCAAAAATATTACGGGCGTCATCGTCGACCAGCAGCACCGAACGAGCAATGAGGTCCTCGTCGGAATTGTGCAATTTCTCAAGCATGCGTTGCTTGTCGGGCGGCAGATCGGACACCAGCCTGTGCAGGAACAGGGCCGTTTCATCGAGCAGTCGCTCGGGCGATTCCACGCCCTTCACGACGACGCTGCGAGCAATGCTGTGGAGTTGCGCTTCTTCGTCCGCGGTGAGCTCGCGTCCGGTGAACACGATGACGGGCACCTCTGCCAGGCGTTCGTCGCCGCGCATTTTCTCCAAAATATCGAAACCGCTCATATCCGGCAGGCGCAAGTCCAACACCATGCAATCCGTCACCTCATTAGCCAGGATCGCAAGCGCGTCGGCACCCGTATCGGCGGTGAGGATGTCGATGTCGTCGTGGGAAAGCAGCTCCGTGATGCTGAAGCGTTCGGCCGCGTTGTCCTCGACCACCAACAGCCGTTTGCGACGGGGTCGGCTGAAATCCTTGATGCGCGAGATCGCCGTGTCTAAACCCTCGGTCGAGGCCGGCTTGGTGATGAATGAGAATGCGCCACGCGACAGGCCGTGCTGGCGATCCTCTTCCAAGGTAATGATTTGCACGGGGATGTGGCGCGTCGCCGGGTTCTGCTTGAGTTGGCTGAGCACCGTCCAGCCAAGCATGTCCGGGAGAAACACGTCGAGTGATATTGCGGTTGGATGATAGTCGTTGGCAAGCGTCAGCGCGTCAGCGCCCGTTGCCGCGACCAACACCTTGAAGGCGTGGTCGTGCGCCAGATCGAGGAGAATGCGCGCGTAATGCGGATCGTCCTCGACGATCAGCAGGACCATGTCGCCGGGTCTGAGGTCCTCACGATCATCGGCCACCGGTTCAAGCGGACGCTCCGGTATACGATGATAGATGACCGCTTCGGCCGCGGCTGCCGCATTGTTGTTGGGAGCGACGGCGGGAACCGGCGGCCCGGAGTACTTGAGCGGCAGATAGAGCGTAAACGTGCTGCCTTTACCGGGCGCACTGCGCAACTGAATTTCGCCGCCCAAGAGATTGGCGAGCTCGCGGCTGATTGCCAGCCCCAGACCGGTGCCGCCATATTTTCGGCTGGTGCTGGCGTCCGCCTGTTGGAACGCTTCGAAAATGATGCGCTGCTTTTCCGCCGAGATGCCGATGCCTGTGTCGGTCACCTCGAAGGCCACGACCGCAGGTGCCTTGGACAGCATCGCATGGTCGGCGGTCCAGCCGTGGGACGCCGGCGAGATGCGCAGCCTGACGCCGCCGGTCTCGGTGAATTTGAAGGCATTGGACAGGAGGTTCTTGAGCACCTGCTGCAGGCGTTTGGAATCGGTAACGATGCTGCGATTGAGATGGCCATCGAGCTCGACGTTAAAGGAAAGATGACGCCGCTCCGCCTCATGCCTGAACGGGCGCGAGACCGTTTCCACCAGATTGGTGAAATAGATCTCCTCCGCATCCACGCTGACCGTGCCCGACTCGATCTTGGAGAGATCGAGAATATCGCTGATGAGATTCATCAAATCGGTGCCAGCACCATAGATGGTGCGCGCGAATTCGACTTGGCGGTCGGAAAGATTGCGTTCGGGGTTCTCGCTGAGCTGTTGCCCCAGAATCAGAATGCTGTTGAGCGGCGTGCGCAGCTCATGGGACATGTTGGCAAGGAATTCGGACTTGTACTTTGAGGTCAGCGCCAATTCCGTGGCCTTCTCCTCCAGCGCCCGGCGCGCCTGCTCGATCTCCTGGTTCTTGGCCTCGACTTCGCGGTTGCGCTCGGCCAATTGCTGCGCCTTGAGCTCGAGCTGCTCATTGCTTTGCTGCAGCTCCCGCTGCTGGGTCTGCAACTCGGCTGCCAGCTGTTGCGATTGCGTGAGCAGGCCCTCGGTCTGCATGGTGGCTTCGATGCTGTTCAGCACGATGCCGATGCTGGTCGTGAGCTGCTCGAGGAACGTCAGGTGCGCCGGGTCGAAATCGTGTAGCGAAGCCAGCGCGATCACGGCTTTGATCTGCTCCTCGAAGATGATGGGGAACACGAGCAGGCTGCGCGGCATGGCCTCCAGCAAAACGGCGCCAATGCGAACCGTGTCACGGGGAACGTTCGACACGTGAATGCGCCGCTTTTCGACGGCGCATTGGCCGATGAGCCCCTCGCCGAGCGCGAGCCGGGCCGGATATCCATCGCGGTGATCGTCGGCGTATTTGGCGAGCAAATTGAGATGCACGTAGCCGTCGATTTCGGAGACCGTTTGATAGATCAAGCCTTGATGGGCGTTGACCAGCGGGACCAGCTCCGACAGCAGCTTGGTCCCCACCGTGGCCAGATCGCGCTGACCCTGAAGCATGCTGGTAAAGCGGGCGAGATTGGTCTTTAGCCAGTCCTGCTCGGTGTTTCGCTCCGTGGTGAGACGGAGGTTGTCAATCATGGTGTTGATGTAGTCTTTGAGCTCGGCGACTTCGCCGCGCGCGTCGACTTGAATGGAGCGCGTCAGATCGCCCTTAGTGACGGCCGTGGTGACTTCGGCGATGGCGCGCACCTGGTTGGTGAGGTTCTCGGCGAGCAAGTTGACGTTGCCCGTGAGATCTTTCCACGTGCCCGCCGCGCCTGGAACGTTGGCTTGACCGCCCAACCGGCCCTCCACGCCCACTTCGCGCGCCACCGTGGTGACCTGCTCAGCGAAGATGGCGAGCGTGCCGATCATGTTGTTGATGGTTTCGCCTAGCGCTGCGACCTCGCCCTTCGACTTTACGGTGAGGTTCTGCTTGAGGTCGCCATTGGCGACCGCCGTGACAACCTTGACGATGCCGCGCACCTGCTCGGTAAGGTTGGCAGCCATCACGTTGACCGTGTCGGTCAGGTCCTTCCATGTTCCGGCGACGCCGGGGACCTGGGCCTGACCGCCAAGCAGGCCCTCGGTGCCCACCTCGCGGGCCACGCGGGTCACCTCGGAGGCAAAGGCATTGAGCTGATCCACCATCGTGTTGATGGTGTTCTTGAGCTCGAGGATCTCGCCCTTCACGTCGACCGTGATCTTGCGCGAGAGGTCGCCACGCGCCACCGCGGTGGTTACCTCGGCGATGTTGCGCACCTGGGTGGTCAGGTTGGCGGCCAGGAGATTGACATTGTCGGTCAGATCCTTCCACGTGCCGCCCACCCCTGGCACTACGGCTTGACCGCCAAGACGCCCTTCGGTGCCGACCTCACGGGCCACGCGCGTCACCTCGGCGGCGAACGAGCGCAGCTGCTCGACCATCGTATTGAGCGTCTCCTTGAGCTGCAAAATCTCGCCGCGCACGTCGACCGTGATCTTCTTGGAGAGATCGCCGCTGGCGATGGCCGTTGCGACCTCGGCGATGTTTCGGACCTGAGCGGTAAGATTGCTCGCCATGAAGTTCACGTTATCGGTGAGGTCCTTCCAGGTCCCCGCCACGCCGGGGACGGCGGCCTGACCACCGAGCTTTCCTTCCGTGCCCACCTCGCGCGCCACCCGCGTCACCTCGGAGGCGAAGGCGTTGAGCTGATCGACCATCGTGTTGATGGTGTTCTTGAGCTCGAGGATCTCGCCTTTGACGTCGACCGTGATCTTGCGCGAGAGGTCTCCGCGTGCCACCGCGGTGGTTACCTCGGCGATGTTGCGCACCTGGCCGGTGAGGTTGCCCGCCATCGAGTTGACGCTGTCGGTGAGATCTTTCCATGTGCCGGCCACGCCCGGCACATTGGCCTGACCACCGAGCTTGCCTTCCGTGCCAACCTCGCGGGCGACGCGCGTCACTTCGCCCGCAAACCGGTTGAGCTGATCGACCATCGTGTTGAGGGTCTCTTTCAGCTGCAGGATTTCGCCGCGCACGTCGACGGTGATCTTGCGCGAGAGATCGCCGCTCGCGATCGCGGTGGCAACTTCGGCGATGTTGCGCACCTGATCGGTAAGATTGCCCGCCATCGAGTTGACGCTGTCGGTCAGATCCTTCCACGTTCCGGCGACGCCGGGAACGGCGGCCTGGCCACCAAGCTTGCCGTCGGTACCCACCTCGCGGGCCACGCGCGTCACTTCTGCGGCGAACGCGTTGAGCTGATCGACCATCGTGTTCAGCGTGTCCTTGAGGAGCAGGATTTCGCCGCTGACGTTGACGGTGATTTTCTTGGACAGGTCTCCTTTGGCGACGGCGGTCGCCACCTCGGCGATATTGCGCACCTGGCCAGTGAGGTTGCTCGCCATGGAATTGACGCTGTCGGTGAGGTCCTTCCACGTTCCGGCGACGCCGCGCACCATGGCCTGGCCGCCGAGCTTGCCTTCGGTGCCGACCTCGCGTGCCACGCGGGTGACCTCGCCGGCAAAGGCGTTGAGCTGATCGACCATCGTATTGATGGTCTCCTTAAGCTCCAGAACCTCGCCGCGCACGTCGACGGCGATCTTCTTGGAGAGATCGCCGTTCGCAATGGCGGTCGAGACCTCGGCGATGTTGCGCACCTGCGTCGTCAGGTTGCTCGCCATCGAGTTGACGCTGTCGGTCAGGTCCTTCCAGGTGCCGGCAACGCCGCGGACGTTTGCCTGACCGCCAAGACGACCCTCGGTGCCCACCTCGCGCGCCACGCGCGTCACCTCGGAGGCAAAGGCGTTGAGCTGGTCGACCATCGTGTTGATGGTCTCTTTGAGCTGCAGGATCTCGCCGCTGACGTTGACGGTGATCTTCTTGGAGAGATCGCCGCCGGCAATGGCGGTTGCAACGTCGGCGATGTTGCGCACCTGAGCCGTCAAGTTGCTCGCCATCGAGTTCACGTTGTCGGTGAGGTCCTTCCAGGTCCCCGCCACGCCGGGAACGGCGGCCTGTCCGCCCAGACGGCCTTCGGTGCCCACCTCGCGCGCCACGCGCGTCACCTCGGAGGCAAAGGCATTGAGCTGATCGACCATCGTGTTGATGGTATTCTTGAGCTCAAGAATTTCGCCCTTCACATCGACGGTGATTTTGCGCGAAAGGTCGCCGCGCGCGACAGCCGTTGTCACCTCGGCGATGTTGCGAACCTGGGTCGTGAGGTTGGCGGCCAGCAGATTGACGTTGTCGGTGAGGTCCTTCCAGGTGCCGGCCACACCCGGAACCACGGCTTGGCCGCCCAGGCGCCCCTCGGTGCCCACCTCGCGCGCCACGCGTGTGACCTCTGCCGCGAATGAGCGCAACTGGTCCACCATCGTATTGATGGCTTCCTTGAGCTGCAGGATCTCGCCGCGCACGTCGACGGTGATTTTCTTTGAAAGATCGCCATTCGCGACTGCGATGGTCACTTCGGCGATATTGCGCACCTGGTCGGTCAGGTTGCTCGCCATTGAGTTCACGCTCTCGGTGAGGTCCTTCCACACGCCGGTGACCTCACGAACCTGAGCCTGCCCGCCGAGCTTGCCATCGGTGCCCACCTCGCGCGCCACGCGGGTGACTTCCGAGGTGAACACGCTGAGCTGCTTGATCATGGTGTTGACGATGGTGGCCGAGCGCAAGAATTCGCCCTTCAGGGGTCGCCCGTCGACATCGAGACGCATGGTTACCAGCAGATCGCCTTGGGCGACCGCTTCGATGCTGCGCGTAACCTCGGCGGTCGGCCACAACAGGTCGTCGATCAAAGAATTGACGGAGTGCTCAATGCCACCCCAGGAGCCGGTCGCAAGGCCAATTCGCAAGCGCTGACGGGTCCTGCCTTCCTTGCCGACGACCTGGCCCAGGTGCTCCAGCTGCTGGGCCATGTGCTGGTTGATTGCGACGATATCGTTGAAGGTATCGGCGATCTTGCCGAGGAGGCCCGGTGCGTCGCCCGCCATCCGCACGGAAAAGTCCCCGAGCCGCATGGCTTGCAGGGCGCGTAGGCAATCCGTGAGACCGGCGTGTTCAGCCGAGCCATTGGCACGGGGAGGAAGCGGACCTGGCGCGTTGGGTGCGACGGCTCCCGCGCTTTCTGGCTCATTCATGGACTGACCCACCCGTTCTGCCGGCCAAGACCTGGGGGAGATCCTGGGGGAGATGGGGTGCGGCCCGGGCGATCGCCCAATGGCGGGACATCAGGCCCGCCCGCTGCTTCCCCTCTGCTTCCCCTGTCGAAATCCCCTTCGGGCTCGCTTAACGAGGCGAAACGCACCAGCTTGCAATAGGTTCCGGGGCCGGACCGAAGCAGACAAGCTTCGCCTCAGTCCCCCCGGCTCCCGCCATATCGCGGGTCCGATATCGCGGGCCCAGGCTCCCCGGGCCTGCGCCTGGCAGCTCTCCCCCGTGCTCTCGCCGAGGCAGCGGCCGTTGGCCGGGGCAGGTTGTGGGGGTGTGGCCGGGTTGTGTCCCTCTGGCAGGTGGGCTAATGCTGCGCGAGCGCGCGATGGGCATGCGGACGGACCCATCGCTTGGGTGGGTGTGGCAGCGGGTCTTACACGGGGCGGCTCACACGGGGCGGCTCACACGGGGCGGCTCACGGCTCACACCAGCGCGATCCACAGAGGGCGGCTCTGAGAGGGCGGGAACCAACGCCCGCGACCGGGAGTTGCTGTGCGGGATTTGGGTGCATTGGCGCGGGGGCTATCCGGTGAGCATCGCGCTTCCATATAAGATTGCCCATGACAGGCGGCCGCCCGGCGCAGTTTCGCTCCGCCTTCGGCGCGATGCCATGCTCTATCGCAGGGGCGAGCCCAGGATCTGCCTTTATTGTATTGAGGCCGGCGTCGTGGCGCTTCTGCGGCAACCTCTTGGAGGGCACCGGGAGATCATCGAGTTCGCCTTTCCTGGTGACGTGCTGGGCTACGGCTTGTTTGAGCACCATACATCCTGGGCTCAGGCCGTTGGCGAGGTGTGCATCCAACGCATGCCATTATCGGCGCTGGACCAGATCCTGCAGCGCGATAAGCGAGCCTTTGACCGCTACGCCCGGGCCCTCCGGCGGGAGTTCGAATACCGCCGCAACCAGCTCGTCAACACCGACCAAGGTCTCGTCAACCGCGTCGCTGCTCTGTTGGTCGCCCTCTCGCGGCAGAACAGCCTCGAGGGTCGCGATCCGCGCGTGGTTGGGGATGAGCTTGCGTGTGGCGCCGTGGCGAGCTGGTTGGGCATCGATGTGCACGCATTGGCCAAGGCGCTCCAGGAGCTTCAGCAATCCGGATTGATCGAGCTCTCTCCCCCCGACGGCGTGCGGCTATCGGACTTTGCGCGACTCGAGCGCCTCGTTGACGAGCTCCCGCTTGCGCGCGCTTCGGTGCTTGCGTAAATGGCAGCCTGCCACGATCGAGGCGGCGCAGCTGACGAGGACCAGACCAGGCCCCAAGATCAGGACCACACCAGGCCCAGATGAGGGCCCAGATGAGGGCCCAGATGAGGGCCCAGATGAGGGCCAAGATCAGGTCAAGATCAGGTCAAGATCAGGCCAAGATCTGGTTGGGGCAGATTGGCGAAATGGTTTCCTGCTAGGCCCTTGCGTTGAGCTCAATGAGCCGCAGGGTTAAAGAGGTTGGCATCGAGCTGGCCGACAGGCACGTGCATCTCGGTCAGATCGGTGCGGGTGTCGAAGCCCTGTGCATCCTTGGCAATCCATCCCTTAATTTGCAACGAGGGTTTGGCGGACAGGAACAGCCGGATGCGGCTCGAGCTGTCGCCGCTCTTGTCCTCAAACACGATCGAGATCGCGTCCTCCTTCTCTTCCGCCTCGAGCACGCGAGTGTCGCGCAATAGATCGACGTTGTCTTGCAGCAAGGCACGGAACGGCGTGTAGCCGAGGTCCCAGCGATCATCGGTGCTGAGGTCGCGGTCTTGAATGGCAATGTACTGGCCGTCCGAGATAATGACGACCCTGCTCGGCGGATTGAATTCAAAGCGAAAGCGGCCGGGGCGAGCAATGTAGAACTTGCCGCGCTGGCGCTTGTTGTCGGCGCCGGTCTGCACGAACGTACCCTCAAGGCTCGTCAGCCCATTGAAATAGGCGTTCACCTTACGTACGAGCTCGACCTGTTTTGGCGCCTGCAGGCCCGCGATCGATCCCGTGGTCCCGAGCCCTTTGGCCTCTTGGCCTGCTGCGGGACCTGCTGCGGAGGCGCTGAGCAGGCCCAAGAAGCTAAGCGCGATCAAGCGGTGCACCATCGCAGCCATCCCATGTTTGGAGTGGAGTGAAGTGGGGCACTTCCGTCAGCATGGCAAGGCCTCATGCCCCCCTTTAGATCACGATTCGTGTGGGATCATTGCCTCGCCTTGAAAGGTTGGCTGCGGGCTGTGCATGGGCTCGTGAACCTCAAAAGGAGCCTGGACGGCCGTCGCGGCCGCGCAAAGCATATCCCAAGCATCTCCCTCCTTGGCGGCAAAAATCGAGCAAAGACCCCTCGGCAGGTCGATCTTTGCGAAACCGTGTCTTCCTTTTCGCAGGCTGACAAGGTTAGCGCTGACAAGATTTAGCGATGAAGGCAATTGACAATTGACGGTCGGCACGGACGCCTCGGGCACCGTGGCACGGTCGACACAGCGCCGCGTGAGTGGGCTTGAGCCGCCGCCGCCCACCCCCGCGCCACTCAAGCGTTCTCTCAGCGGCCACATCTTCTGATAGGCTCGCCACATCCGCGGTTGGAGGGAAGATCCCGCCAACAGGTCAACTCAGGGAGATCGTGGCGTGACTGCGAAGCGTCGCCAGATGCATCTGGCCGTATTCTGGCTGGGCACCGGCAATCACTCGGCCGGGTGGCGTATGGAGGGCGCATGGGACAACAGCTGCAGCTGGTCCATGCTGGAGGCCGGCGCGCGCATCGCCGAGCGCGGCAAGTTCGATCTGTTCTTCATTTCCGATAGTCTCGCCTGCTCCCTCGACGACCACCCCTCTTTTCAGACGCGCTTCGAGCCGACCACGGCCGTGGCCGCCCTCAGCATCGCGACGCGTCATGTCGGGCTCGGGGCCACGGTATCGACGAGCTTCAGCGCGCCCTTTACGGTCGCGCGCACGTTCCAAACCTTGCAGCACTTGAGCCAGGGGCGCGTCGCCTGGAATGTGGTGACGAGCAGCTCCGACAATGCCGCACGAAACTATGGCATGGAGCGGCATTTTGAACACGACAAGCGCTACGAGATCGCCAGCGAGTTCGTCGACGTCGTGCGTGGGTTGTGGAACACTTGGGATGATGGCGCCGGCGTCAGGTGCAAGGACAGCGGGCTCTACGTGGATCCCGCGCGGGTGAGGGCACTCGATCACAAGGGCCGGTACTTCCAGGTGCGCGGACCCCTCAATATCGAACGGTCCGCACACGGTCATCCGCTCATCATTCAGGCGGGCGGTTCGGAACCGGGACAGGACCTGTCGGCGCGCACGGCCGATATTGTGTTCTCGGTTGTGAACGGCGATGCGGCCGCAGCGAGGGCCGCCTACGCGGGCCTGAAGGCTCGGCTCGCCAAGTTCGGCCGCACTTCGGGCGACATGGCAATCCTGCCCGGCGTAATGCCAATCGTTGGCCGCACCGACGCCGAGGCCAAGGCCCAACTTGATCGCCTGCAGAACTGGCTGTCGGCGACCAACGCGCTGACGCTTGTGTCCAACCGGATCGGGCACGACATTTCGGGGTATCCACTCGACGGGCCGATCCCCGACCTGCCAGTGTCCAACAATAGCCAGTCGTTCGCGCGAGCCCTGTTGGACTTGGCGCGGCGCGAGAAGATGACGCTGCGCGATCTTTACAACATCACGGCGGCAGCGCGTGGGCATTGGGTGATCTACGGCACGCCAAAGCGCATCGCGGACACCCTGGAGGAGTGGTTTGTCGGGGGGCTAGCCGATGGGTTCATGATCCTGCCGGCCTATTTCCCCGGAGCGTTTCACGACTTCGTCGATCTGGTCGTGCCCGAGCTGCAGCGCCGCGGGCTGTTTCGCACCGAATACGCCGGCGCGACGTTGCGCGATCATTTGCGCCAAGGTGAGGGGCCATAGCGTTGATGGCTTGGCAGGGTTGGATTGCCGGCCTGCGGCCCCACCCTTGAAAAACGGCCAGGCGCGCCGCTCGCCATCAGCGCTCGAGCCGTTCGCAGACGGCGAGGCCTCGACCCCGCGCCCCTTCCCGCCTACTGTGCTTGGGGCCCGATCGCAAGCATCCAGGAGGCTCAATGCTCAGGTCACTAGCGACCGTCTGGCTTGGCTTTCTCATGGTGGTGGCCGTCGGCTTGCCGGCGCCTACGGCGCGGGGGGATGATGAGCGCGTGGATCTGCTGCTCGTGCTGGCGGCCGACGTGTCGCGCAGCGTTGATGAGCGAAAGTTCCGGCTGCAGCGTGAGGGTTATGCGACCGCGATCGTCGACCCTCGCGTGGTGCGCGCGATGACGGGGGGCCCGGCGGGACGCATTGCGCTCTGCTTCGTGGAATGGGCTTCGGATGGCGAGCAGGTGATCATCATCGACTGGACATCTGTCGGCAACGAGACCGAGGCGAAGGCCATTTCCCAGCAAATACGGGAAGCACCCCGCGCCTTCATGGGCCGCACTTCGATCAGCGCGGCCATCGACTATTCCATGACCGTGCTGGCGCACAGCCCCTTCGCCGGCCCGCGCCACATCATCGACGTATCCGGTGACGGCACCAACAACAGCGGTCGGCCGGTGACGGCGGCGCGTGATGCAGCCGTTGCGGAAGGCGTGACAATCAACGGTCTCGTCATCCTAAGTGAGGTGCCCCTGCCCACCAATCCGCTGCACACCCACCCCCCGGGGGGCCTCACGGCCTACTACGAGAACAACGTGATCGGCGGCCCCGGTGCGTTCGTGGTGGAGGCCGACGGCTTCGAGGCTTTCGGCCAGCTCTTGGTGTCAAAGCTGGTTAAAGAGATCGCCGAACGATCAAGCGCACGCCCGGGCTGAGGCTCAGCGCTCCGCAGCCAAGCTCTGCAAATCGACGGGGAGGCGGCCCATGTTGAGATGGCCGTCCCCCGTTAGGGGCCACTGATCGCGCGGGCGGTCCCAATAGAGCTCAACGCCGTTCTGGTCGAAGTCGCGCAGGTAGAGCGCCTCGCTGACGCCATGATCGCTGGCGCCATCGAGCGGAATGCCGGCCGCGATCAGCCGGCGCAGCGCATCGCCCAGTGCCGCGCGCGTCGGATAGACGATGGCGAGGTGGTAAAGGCCCGTTGAACCCGGCGGTGGCGGGCTACCGCCCAGGCTCTCCCACGTGTTGAGCCCGATGTGGTGATGATAGCCGCCCGCAGAGATGAAGGCTGCTTCGCGTCCACGCCGCTGCACCAGCTCGAAGCCCAGGATGCCACAATAGAAGGAAAGTGCCCGTTCCAAGTCGGCGACCTTGAGGTGCACGTGACCGATGCGCACGCCGTCAGCGATCGGACGGGTGGTGACCGGATCGGGCAATGGCCTCAGCTTGTCGATCGTATGGCTCATCAAGCAGTCCCCTTGCTGTCGGCTGGGGCGGGTGGGGCCCCTGCGTGGCCGAATGGCGCATTGACCTCAAGGCTCTTGGGCTCAGCGTCCGCGCGTGCAAGATCCGTGACGTGCGTACTCGCGACTGGGCTCGTCCCCGCGAGGCCTTCCAGGAATGCTGCCAAGTCAAAGGTCATGTGGTGGACGTGCACGGGTGGTTCCACCCACGCACGGATCATTTGTTGCAGGGGATGATCGTGATTGGCGTTGGAGCGCACCAGCACCGTCGTCATCCCAAGCGCGTGTGGAGCCTCGAGATTGCGCGGGATGTCCTCGAACATGGCGGATTGCGTGGCCTCCACCCCGTGTGCTCGGCAAAAATGCTGATAGCAGCTGGCCGTCGGTTTGGGCACGTAGTTCGCATCGCAAATGTCGAATATCGTCTCAAAGCAGCGCAGCACGCCGAGTTTGTCCGCCACCCGCTCGGCGTGGCGGCGTGAGCCGTTCGTAAAGATGAGCTTGCGGCCGGGTAGCTTGTCGATGGCGGCGGCGAGCTCGGGGTGCTCGCGCACGGGCGTCAGATCAATGTCGTGCACGTAATCGAGGAATGGCTTTGGGTCCATGCCGTGCACTTGCATGAGGCCGCTCAGCGTGGTGCCGAACTGGCGGTAGTAGGTCTTCTGCAGGTGGCGCGCGTATGCAAAGGGAACGCCCAGCAAGCGGGCGATGAATTCGCCCATGCGCTGATCGACTTGCAAGAAAAGATTGCAGTCGGCGGGATAGAGCGTGTTGTCAAGATCGAACACCCACACGTGCGTTCGCTCGAACCCGCGCCCAAGCGCGCCCTCCTCGCGCGCGCCGGCCGCGTTTGGGGAGGCAGGCGCCGTGTAGCCAGGGGGAGTAGCGGGAGTTGTCATGCGCTCTTCTTCGCCTTGCGCGTCACCAGCGTTCCGACACCGTGTTCGGTGAATAGCTCAAGAAGCACGCAATGTGGGACCCGACCGTCGATCACCACCACAGCCTCGACGCCAGCCTCCACCACTTCGATGCAGCCCTCGATCTTCGGGATCATGCCGCCGGTGATGACGCCATCGCGTATGAGCCGGCGCGCCTCCTCGATGGTGAGCTGCGGCAGCAGCTTGCCATCTTTGTCGAGCACCCCCGCCACGTCCGTGAGCAGCAGCAGGCGCTTGGCCTTCATGCGCGCGGCGAGGGCGCTGGCGAACGTATCGGCATTGATGTTAAGGGTTTCCCCCTCGTTGCTGATGCCGACCGGCGCGATGACCGGAATGAGATCGGAAC
Organism: Hyphomicrobiaceae bacterium; assembly: GCA_024281145.1. GTDB lineage: Bacteria > Pseudomonadota > Alphaproteobacteria > Rhizobiales > Hyphomicrobiaceae > AWTP1-13. The sequence continues at coordinate 13,556 of JAMXLN010000099.1, forward strand.
CGGCGATCACCTCGACGATATGCGGATTGACCTGCGCGGGATCCCCTACGTAGCCGATGTCGACGGCCTGCATCAGGTTGGATTCGGGGTCAGGCATCTCGGTGATCTTGCGAGCCATCATGAGGTTGGCATCCTTGCCGGAGATGCCGACGGCCTTGCCGCCCTGGCGGTTGATGGCGGTGACGATGTCCTTGTTGATGAGGCCCGCCAGCACCATTTCCACCACCTCGACCGTCGGCTTGTCCGTGACCCTGAGGCCGTGCACGAACTCGCTCTTCAGCTGAAGGCGCTTGAGCATGCCGGCGATCTGCGGCCCCCCGCCATGGACGATGATGGGGTTTACGCCCGCCTGCTTCAGGAGCACGACATCTTGCGCGAAGGCCGCCGCCAGCGCCGGGTCACCCATGGCATGGCCGCCATACTTGATGACGACCGTCTGCCGGTCGTAGCGCTGCATGTGCGGCAGCGCCTCGGCGAGGATCCGCGCCTGCGTATGTGCAGAGGGGGGTGGGGACCTTTCCCCGGCCGTCCCCGCTGCCTGCTCCTTTGCCATCATCGCGTCCCCGGGCCAGCGTGCAAGCCACGAGCTCGCCGCATCATGCACTTATAACGGGCCGAGTGCCGGCTCAATGGAATTTGCGCCAGCACGGCTGGTGGGCCTGCACAACTTCTTGCGGTTCTGGCACGTGTAAAGCCCGGGCCCATCGGCTAGACTGACCCCGGCCAGACGCCCTGGCGCTTCGACCGATTGGGGCTATACGGATTGGGTGAGACGGACCGGGATGAGACGGACTGGGACAAGACGGACTGGGACGAGACGGACTGGGACGAGACGGACTGGGACAAGACGGACTGGGACAAGACGGACTGGAACTTGAACGGGATGCGCCTGCATGCCCCGTCTGCGCGCCGGCGTGAAAGGCGCAGACGCTGCGTGGCGGTTCGCACCGCATCCGGGGGGAGTTGATGCCGCAGTCGTTTGCGGAGCAGCTCAGATCGATTCCCATGTCGCCCGGGCTGGGCCAAAGCCTGGAGCGTGCGCATCGCAGCGCGCGCGATCAATCCCACCGTTTCGTCACGCTCGAGCACCTGCTCCTGGCCCTGACCGAGGATGTCGAGGCCGGGCTGATCCTGCAGGCCGCCAACGTCGATCTCGCTCGGCTCGGCACGGATGTTTCGGGCTATCTTGGTCGGCTGCTCGAAGACATGCGGGCAGAACCGGGTAGCGAGCCGCGTCCGGATGGCGAGCTCTTGCGCGTGCTGCAGGCCGCTGCCTCGGCCGCCCAGCAGTCGCGCCGCCGGCAGATCGACGGTGCGATCGTGCTGGCGGCGATCGTCGGCGACGGCAAGAGCCCCGCCGCCGGTCTCCTAAAGGCATTGGGGATGACCTTCGAGGAAGCAATTCGCGCACTGCAGCGCGCCAACACGAGGGCGCGCTTGAAGCCTCTTGCGAAGGCCTCACCGCCGTCCGCGCCGGGGGAAGAAGCCCCCCCTGCATCGGCTCCTGTGGGCGCGGAGCCTCAGAGCGGGCGCGAACTGCCCGTCACGCAGCCGGCAACAGGCTCCGCGCAAGCGCCGGCAACGCAGTCGGCCGACGAAATTCTGGCCGCGGCTCGCGCGCGCATTCAGAAACGATCGCAAGCCGCGGCTAAGGCAGAGGGGGCGCTGTCCCCCGAGCCTCCCGCAACGCCGCTCCCAAGCCCCACTCCTCCCGCCCAAGTGATGGACAACGAGCCGGTGAGCGAAACCGTTGATCCGTCGCAGACCAAATCGCTAACCTTGGCGATCGAGGCGGCGATGACGTCGCCCCCTACACCCACGCCCAAGGCCGAGCCGCGCCTGCCGCCTACGGTGCCGTCGGCCAGACCCCAGCCCGAGGCCGCGCCCCCGCCTGCGCCCGCCGCCTCGCCGCCCCCTGTCGCGCCCCGCGCGACGTGGCCGCCGGCACCCGAAGGCAAGGCTGAACCGCAGGCGCCGCGGTTGTCGTCCCTGCCACCGGTTGGGCGCGCGCCTGCACCCCCGATGCCGGCCCGACCGGGGCAGCACGATGGCCCTCGAGCCCCGCCGCTGTCGGGCCTTGGCGGACCTGCGCCGCCAGTGGGCTTTCCCGCCCGACCGGCCAATGCACCGTGGCCGGAGGCGGATGAACGCGCCCACGGCGGACGGCCGCCGCTGGCCAACGGCGGCTACGGCGAATTTCCGCCTTTGCCCCCACACGTGCCCGAGCGGCCCAATCCCGCGCAGCGACGGGCGGTGCCGCAGCGTGGGGGCGGGGGCATGCCTGGCGAGAAGGGACTGCTCATCGAAGCGGTGCCGCGTCGCATGCGCGTCGGCATGGCGGCGAACGCCGAGGTGCGCATTGCGCGCGACAAGATTGATGGCCTGTTACTGGCGCTCAGAAACCGCGACGGCCAAACCTCCGGTGAGGCACCTCTGGTGCGGGCGCTGTCGGTGCGGCTCAGGGGGACAAAAGGCGGCTTTTGGATCGAGCCCACCGCCCCGGAGACACAATGGATCGAAGGCCAGCGCGCCCGCGCCGAAGAGGATCATATCGTTTGGCGGTGGACGGTGGTGCCCCGCCGCCGCGGCCGCAGCCGGCTCACGGTCATGGTGACGGTCAACACAGCCGGACGCGATGGCCTTGTGGCGACGACCTCTCCACCCGATCGGGTGATCGATGTGAGCGTCCGCCTCAATCAGGGGTCGCGGGCGGCGCGGGCGGCGGGGTGGATCGTGGCCGGGCTGGCGGGCGCCGCGCTGGGGCACTTTGCCTCACAGTATTGGCTGCTCATCGCCGCCGTCTTCAGGAAGACGTTCGGCGTCTAGACGGTTACCGTTGCCCGCCTCTATGAGCGTCCGCGGCGCTACCTTCCGCCGACGCGGGCGCATGCGCCGCGGCGAGCGCGGCGATCTCCGCGCGCAGCGCATCGATCGCCTCGCCGGTGCGCGCGGACGTGGCGAGCACCCGCGCAAGCGCCGGCGGGTGCGTTGCGAGCTCGGCTGTGAGCTCGGCAAGGGTCTGGCTGAGCCGCGAGGGCGCAACCTTGTCCGTCTTGGTGAGCACGGCCTGGTAGGAGACGGCCGCTTCGTCCATCAGCGTCATCAGCGTCGCATCGGCGCTTTTCAGTCCGTGGCGGGCGTCGACGAGCAGCAGCACGCGCAGCAGGGTCGGACGGCCGCGCAGGTAGTCGCGCACGAGTTGGGTCCAAGCTTCGACCTTCGCCTTCGGCGCCTCGGCGAAGCCGTAACCAGGCATGTCCACGAGATAGAACGGGACGCCTGGCGTCTGGAAAAAGTTGAGCTCTTGGGTGCGCCCCGGTGTGTTGGAGGTGCGCGCAAGCCCGCGCCGTCCCACGAGCGCGTTGATGAGGCTCGACTTGCCGACGTTGGAGCGCCCGGCAAAGGCCACCTCGTGGCGGTCGGCAGGGGGCAGGAACTGCAGCTCAGGCACGCTCTTGAGCAGTTGCCAGGGCCGGTGGAAGAAACGGTCTCCGGCCCTCAGCTCATCGGGCGTGAAGGCGGGTTGCACCGGGTTTTCTCCTGGCCATCGTCGCTCCTGACGGGGAGAGCGTGCGAACCCTAGGAGCTCTCCTTGCCGCGCAAGATGTCACGGGCAGCGTCGATGCGCGCCGCGATGGCGTGGTCGGAGCCGTTCAGCGCGCTCTCTCGCCGCCGTAGCTCCTGCTCGGCGAGGGCAGCGTCGATCTCCTTTTCGGTCGCACCCGGCTCCAATCCGAGCGTGCGCAGCGCCTGCTCGCGCGTCATGGTTTCCCGGCGCGCTTCATTGACTGCGTGCGCCCTCCCGGTTTGACCGCCTCGCGCCTGCGCGCTCTTGTCCCCGCCGCGCTGTAGCGCCTTGCTCAGCGATTGCGGCAGGCGGTTCGAGGCACTGGCAAGGTGCCCCCTGAGCTTGGCCGTATCGATCGTTTTGGCCGCCTGCAACCACCCCTTCCATTTGTCGACACCCAAGTTCTTCCACAGATGCACCTCGGCGTTGTTGCGCCGCATGATCGTGTACTGCTGCAGCAGCGACAGCACGTTGTTCCATGCCCAGTAGATCACGAGGCCAGAGGGGAACGACGCCAACATGAAGGTGAAGACCACCGGCATCCAGTTGAAAATCTTCTGTTGGATGGGGTCGGGCTGCTGTGGGTTAAGCTGCATTTGCACCCACATTGTCATGCCCATCACAAGAGGCCAGGCGCCGACATGCAGCATAGCGGGCGCCTGGTAGGGCAGCAGCCCGAACAAGTTGAAAACCGATGTGGGATCGGGTGAAGACAAATCCTTAATCCAACCGAAGAACGGTGCTTGGCGCATGTCGATGGTGATGAACAGCACCTTGTAGAGCGCGAAGAACACGGGGATCTGCAGCACGATCGGCAGACAGCCTGCCATCGGGTTGATTTTCTGGTTCTTGTAGAGTGCCATCAGCTCCTGCTGCTGCTTGACCCGATCGTCCTTGAAGCGTTCACGGAGCTTCTCCATCTCGGGTTGCAACTTCTTCATCTTGGCCATCGACTCGTAGCTCTTGTTGGCCAGCGGGAAGAACGCCGCCTTGACGAGCACGGTTGTGGCGAGGATGGCGAGGCCATAGTTGCCAAGCACATGCGAGAGCCAGTGCAGCAGCTTAAACAGCGGCTGTGTGATGAACCAGAACCAGCCCCAATCGATCAGCAGGTTGAAATTTTTGGCGTTGAGCTTCTCCTGATAGGCGTTGATTACGCTCACCTGCTTGGCACCGGCGAAGAGATTGCTCACGTTCGAGCCCTGACCTCCGGGGGGGATCGAAACGCCGGCCATGAGCAAGTCGGTCTGGAAGGATTCTCTGGGGCCCTTTTTGTTGCCGCTAAACGTGGCGTCGTAGGAGATATTTTGGGCGGGCACCAAGGCCGCCGCCCAGTACTTGTCGGTCATCCCGATCCAACCGCCGGTCTGCTTGAAGCTCTTGCCCCCGCCCTCCTTGAGCAGGTCTGCATAGTGGAGCTGCTGCAGGCCGGCTTCGCCCAGCACGCCGATGGGGCCTTCATGCAGAATATAGTAGCCCGAGGTGGGCGGCGTGCCGTGCCGGGAGATCAGTTGAAAGGGATAGAGGGTGATCTCGGCACCGGTGTGGTTTTCCACTTCTTCTGTGACGGTGAAGAGGTATTCCGTGTCCACCGCGATGGTGCGGCGGAAAATCAGTCCCTGTCCATTGTCCCAGACGAGCGTCACCGGAGACTCCGGTGTCAGCGGTTTATCCTTCTCCGCACGCCAAAGCGTGTCGCGTCCGGGCATCGGTTGCGTCACACCGCTGCCCGCTACCCAGCCATACTCGGCGTAGTAGGGATGGGGTGCCCCCGACGGCGAGAAGAGCACGACGTTGGGCGATTGGGGATCGACGGTCTCGCGGTACTTGGCCAGCACGACATCGTCGATGCGGCCGCCCGCAAGCGAGATCGAGCCGGTGAGGCTCGGCGTCTCGATGGCCACGCGTGGGCTCCCCTCGATGGCCGCGTTGCGCGTGGCGGCAGCCGCCAAGGGCGCAGCGGACGGTACGGCTGCGCCGGGCTGGGTGGCGGCGCCGGGCGCGGTGGGAGCTTGCTCCTTGCTCTGGCTCAGCTCGTGTTGTACGCGCTGGCGCCGTTCCTGATCGTCTTTCAGCTTGGGGCCGGCATAGAAGACCTGCCAGGCGAGCAGCACGCCCACCGACAGCACGATGGCGAGCAGAAGGTTCTTCTGGTTGTCCTGGTCCTTTTGCATGGGTCCTTCTGCGCCTTCTGTTTGGCGAATTCTGCCGCGGCCTCAGCGCACCCGCGTCGGCGCACGATGCACGCGCGTGAACGCCCTGGCGAGCTCGCCCACCAGCGCAGCGAACTGCGAGGTAAGTGCCGGCCGGCGAGCGATCAAGACATAGTCGAATTCGCCGCTGGCGTGGTTCGGTGCCGCATCCCTGACCGCGGCCTTGAGGCGGCGCCGGATACGATTGCGCTCGACCGCCTTGCCAATCTGTCGTGTCACCGTGAAACCGAACCGTGGCCCCTCAGGGGGTGTGCTGCCGTCGCGGGCCTTGGCTTCCAGCACGAAGGCCGCCGTGGCGCACCGACTGCCCTTGCGAACACGCAGGTACTCAGAGCGCCTCTTGAGAGTGGTCACGCGCGAGGTGGAGCCTCTCGCTTGCGTCGCCCTGGCCATGCGCCACCCATCGCTGCCGCGGCCACATCAAGCAGAGAGGCGCTTGCGACCCTTCGCGCGTCGCCGTGCCACTACCCGCCGACCGCCCGCGGTCGCCATGCGCTTGCGGAAACCATGCCGGCGCTTGCGCACGAGCTTGCTCGGCTGGTAGGTCCGTTTCACGTCAAGTCTCCGTTTCGCGTCAAGGCCCCGACTGGCGTCAAACCCTTTGCATCAAAATCCGTCTGGCTCAAGCTCGTCGGGGTCAGGCTCGTCAGGTTCAATTCGGTCCAAACCCTTGCTTAAGCCCCACTTGCTTAAGGTCCACATTCCTCATGGGGAGGGCTCGCTTGGGAAAATGCGCTGCTGGCGGCCGCGTCGCCCCCGGGGAATGCAGGCCATATCCCGTAGCCGATGCAAGTCGGCGCGCTTATAGGATTGGGGCTGGGCCAAGTCAATCGGAGGCAAACCCGGTGTTCAATTTGGCGAAATCCATCAAATCTTTTCGCTTTCTCTCACGTGTGCTTGACAGGCGAGCCAAATGGGGCTGGCAACGCTTACCTTGTCTCCCAGGCTCGGTGTGTCATTAGCTCGTCACAACCGGAAGGCCCGCACGGGCCCGACGGATCGCATTGGCTGCTCGACTGTTGCACGCGCAGGGCCGCGTGGTGCGACCGCAACCCCAAGTGCCGCCATGAACCTTACGCCATGAACCTTACGCCATGAACCTCACGCCATGAACCTCACGCCATGAACCTCATGCCATGAACCGCAAGCCTACCCTGAATGAGGTGCCCGGCTGCCATGATCGGCGCCAAGGTTTGGTCGGCGCGAGTTTGGAAGGAAAGGGGGCGCCGGGTTCCAGCCTCAAGGCATGGCACCGGGCGGTGCCGCTCGTGCTCATCCTCGCTGCGGTGGCGCTCGTGCTCGTGATGGGCTGGCACCGGGCACTGACGCTTGAGAACGTGGTGGCGTTGCGCGACCGCTTTCACGGTATGCTGGCCGAGCATCGGGTTGGGGCCGTGGCAGCCTACATCACGGCGTACGCGCTGTTGGCTGCGCTCAGCTTGCCGGGCTGTCCAATCGCCACCGCCATGGGGGGGCTGATGTTCGGCTCGCTCGTCGGCGGAGCCGCCGCGGTCTTGGGGGCGACCATTGGGGCCACGTTGCTGTTTTTGATTGCCCGGTCGGCCATCGGCGGAATGCTCAGCGAGCGCGCAACTCCTTGGCTCGTCAAATTGCGCAAAGGCTTTAGAGAGGACGCGCTCAGCTATCTGCTCTTCCTGCGCCTCGTTCCGGCCTTCCCTTTCTGGTTTGTCAACATCGCACCAGCCGTCCTGGGCGTTCCCCTCAAGACCTATGTGATTGCAACCTTTTTCGGCATAATGCCGGCCACCTTCGCCTTCGCCTCGGCGGGGGCGGGTCTCGACAGCGTCATTATGGCAGCGAAGGCGGAATACGCGCGCTGCGTGGCTCAAGCGGGTGCGCAAGCCTGCCGGCTCACTATTCATGCCAGCTCCCTTGTCACGAGGCAGCTGGTGTTGGCTTTGTTGCTTTTGGGCGTCGTTGCGCTGATCCCGGTCATTCTGAGGAAATGGAGGAACAATCATGCAGCAGCCAAGTGACGGGGCGGTTGGCTTGGTGCGTGTGCGTTCCGGCGAGGTAAGCAAGGCACCTGTGGCAGCGTCAAAGGCCGTGATCGCCGACGCTGCGGGTGCCGAAATGCGTGTCGACCTGTGCGTGATCGGCGCCGGTTCGGGCGGCCTTACCGTGGCGGCGGGAGCCGCGCAGCTTGGTGTGTCGGTGGCCCTTATCGAGAGGCACAAGATGGGCGGCGATTGCCTCAACTATGGCTGCGTCCCCTCCAAGTCACTGATCGCCGCGGCGCGTCGTGCGCATGCCATGCGCACCTGCGCGCCGTTCGGGATCGTGCCGACCAATCCCACCATCAGCTACAAGGGTGTCCACGATCACATTCACGGCGTCATCGCCGCCATCGCGCCCAATGATTCGGCGGAGCGGTTCACGGGTCTTGGCGTCAACGTGATCCGTGCCGCGGCCCAGTTCATCAGCCGCGATACGGTGCTTGCCGGCGACCAGCGCATCAAGGCGCGCCGCTTCGTCATTGCCAGCGGCTCCTCCCCGGCGCTCCCGCCCATTCCGGGGCTCGAAGGCGTACCCTATTTCACCAACGAGACCATTTTTGACAACCGGTCCCAGCTCGACCACCTGATCGTCATCGGCGGTGGCCCCATTGGGCTTGAGCTCGCCCAGGCCTATCTGCGGCTAGGCAGCCGCGTGACCGTGCTGGAGGCCATGAAGGCGCTGGGCAAGGACGACCCGGAGATGGCCGAAGTGGTGCTGAAGCGGCTCCGTGCGGAGGGCGTGGAGATCCGTGAAGGGGCGTTGGTGGAGCGCATCGCCGGGGGCATGCGGCTCATCGATGTCCACATCTCGGAGGACGGCGTGCCGGCCGTGGTGCAGGGTACGCATCTGCTCATTGCCACGGGGCGGCGACCCAACGTTGCCGATCTCAACCTTGAGGCTGCGGGCATTAAATACGACAAGCGCGGCATCCAGGTGAGCCGGGGCCTGGTGACTTCGAATTCGAGAGTGTTCGCCATCGGCGACGTGATCGGCGGCCCTCAATTCACGCATGTCGCCAATTACCATGCCGGCGTCGTGCTGCGCCGGGCCCTGTTCCGCCAGCCGGCGACGGTGGACGGCGACATCATCCCCTGGGCGACCTTTACCGACCCAGAGATCGCTCAGGTGGGGCTCAGCGAGGACGCGGCCCGGAAGCGGGGCGGGCGCGTGCGCGTCTACCGCTGGCCCTATCACGAGAACGACCGCGCCCAAACCGAGCGCGCCACCGAAGGCTTCGTCAAGGTTGTGACCGACGCCAAGGGTCGCATTCTCGGCGCCAGCATCGTTGGCGAGCATGCCGGCGAGCTCATCCAGATGTGGTCGCTCGCAGTGTCGCAGGGGCTAGGAATTAAGGCCATGACGCAATGGATTTCGCCTTATCCGACGTTTTGCGAGATCAACAAGCGTGTCGCCAACGGCTATTATGCGACCGCGGCCGCCAGTCCCTTGGTGCGCAAGGTCGTTAGCTGGCTGCGCAAGCTCGGGTGAGCAGGCATGAGACGAGCGAGACAGGGGCGTGCCACGCGATAGCATCGAAGAGGCCCTGGCCTGGTCTTCTAGGCTGTGGGAGCGGGCCAAGCGCATAGGTTCGCCGTTGCGCGCGACGGCGGAACGGCGCGGCCTTGGCTTGTCCGCAAAACTGCTGTTGCTGACCGTCAGCTTCGTCATGTTGGCCGAGGTGCTCATTTTCGTTCCATCGGTGGCCAACCACCGTATCAGCTGGCTCAACGATCGCCTCACCGCCGCCCAGCTCGCGGCACTGGCGGCTGAAGCCGTGCCTGGCGGCGTTGTTCCGGATGCGCTGCGCTCCGAGCTGCTGCGGACCGCCCAGGTGCGCGCGGTTGCGCTCAAGCGCAGCAACGAGCGCCGCTTGGTGCTGCCCGCGGATGCCGCCTCACAGATCGACGACACCTATGATTTTCGTGCCAGCGCTCGTGCGCCGGGCTTTGGCAATGAGCTTGCGCTGCGCCTGCGTTTGATTTGGGACGCGCTCAGCACCTTCTGGGCGAGGGACGGGCGCACCATCCGGGTGATCGGGGAGCCCGGTATGGGGGCCGGCGACTTCATTGAGGTGGTATTGCCGGAAGCGCCGCTCAAGGCGGCCATGATTCGCTACGGACTGAATGTGCTCGGCCTGTCGGTCATCATTTCGGTCATTACCGCGGCGCTCGTCTACTTCGCCCTCAATGGCCTGTTGGTGCAGCCAATGATGCGCATTGCCCGCAACATGCTGCGCTTCAGCCAGAATCCGGAGGACGCCAGCCGCATCATTGTGCCCTCGCCCCGGCGCGACGAGATCGGCACGGCCGAGCGTGAGCTCGCCCATATGCAGGGCGAGCTCACCCAGACCCTGCAACAGAAGAGCCGGCTTGCCGCGCTGGGCCTGGCGGTCAGCAAGATCAATCACGACTTGCGCAACATGCTTGCCAACGCCCAGCTGATCTCGGACCGGCTCAGCAGCTTGTCCGACCCGGCCGTGCAGCGTTTCGCTCCAAAGCTCATCGCCTCGCTCGACCGCGCCATCAATCTCGCCGACAGCACGTTGAAGTTCGGCCGCGCCGAAGAGGCTCCGCCCAGGCGCGAGCTGATGCCGTTGCGCGCCCTGGTGGAGGAGGTGGGTGATGGTCTTGGGCTGCCGCGCGAGGGAGACATCGACTGGACAGTCAACGTGGATCAAGCACTGCGCGTTGACGCGGATCGCGATCAGCTGTTTCGCGTCTTGAGCAACCTTACGCGCAACGCCATGCAGGCGATCGAGCAACAGGAGAACGTGGGCGGTCATATCCGGGTCGGCGCACTGCGCGACGGCCTGCGGGTGACCATCGAGATCAGCGATGACGGTCCAGGTGTACCCGAGAAGGCGCGCGCACATCTCTTCCAGGCGTTCCAGGGCTCGGCACGCAAGGGCGGTACGGGGCTTGGGCTCGCGGTGGCCCAGGAGCTCATCAACGCTCACGGCGGCGTCATCCGCCTGCGCGACACGCCCAAGGGTGCCACATTTGAGCTTGAGATTCCCGATCGCGCCGATCGAGGCTGATCGGCCAAGCTGATCGGCAAAGTCGGAGTGCCGCGCCTCCCCAACTGGGATTCACGCTATAAGCTTTGCTCGCAAGCTTGCGGGGCCAGAACGCGACCGCGGTCTCGCCCAGAAAGAGCTGTGCTTGCTCGGGGAGCACGGGTGTCGGAAACCTTCGATCTTGCCATCATCGGCGGTGGCATCAATGGCTGCGGCGTCGCCCGCGATGCCGCCGGCCGCGGGCTGTCGGTCTTTTTGTGTGACATGGGCGATCTCGGGGGTGGCACGTCCTCGCGCTCCACCAAGCTTATCCACGGCGGCCTGCGCTACCTTGAGCAATTCGATTTCCGGCTGGTGCGAGAGGCCCTCGCGGAGCGCGAGGTGATATGGGCAATAGCGCCCCACATCGTGCGGCCGCTGCGCTTCGTCCTGCCGCATCAGGCAGGCCTGCGGCCCGCTTGGGTGCTGCGCACCGGGTTGTTCCTCTACGATCACCTGGGTGGTCGGCGGCGATTGCCACCCACTCGCAGTCTCGATCTTGCCGCCGATGTCGCGGGTCGGTCGCTGAAGCCCGGCGTCTTCACGACCGGCTTTGAGTATTCCGATTGTTTGGTCGACGACGCCCGCCTCGTCGTTCTCAATGCCCGCGACGCGGCCGAGCGCGGGGCTAAAATTCGCGCGCGCACACGGGCTGTCGAGGCTTCGCGCACGCGCGAGGGATGGCACGTGACCTTCGCCGAGGTCGGGTCCGGCAAGCGCGACACGATCGCTGCACGCGTGCTCATCAACGCAGCGGGACCGTGGGTTGAGGCGGTCGCAACGGTGGCACGCGAGCACAAACTGCGGGGCAAAGTGCGGCTGGTACAGGGCTCGCATATCGTGGTGCGCAAGCTCTTCGGTCACGACCGCGCCTACATCTTGCAACGCCCCGACGGCCGCATCGTCTTTGCCATCCCTTACGAAGGCGATTTCACGTTGATTGGCACCACCGATCGCGACTACCCGGGCGACCCCCTAGAAGTCTCGGCCAGCGATGAGGAGATCAGCTACCTATGCGAGGCCGCCAGCGCCGCCTTTGCTCAAAGGCTCGGAGCCGGCGATGTCGTGTGGAGCTACTCCGGCGTGCGTCCGCTCTATGATGATGGTGTGAGCGAGGCCAAGGCTGCCTCGCGCGATTACGTGCTCGAACTTGACGAACAGGAGGGCGCCGCACCCCTGCTTTCCATCATCGGCGGCAAGATTACCACCTATCGTCGCTTGGCGGAGGCGGCCCTGGCGCGGCTGGCGCCGCACCTGCCCGCGCGCCAGGGGCTGCCGGCCGGCTGGACCGGCACCGCGCCGTTGCCCGGGGGCGATTTTGCGCCCGAGGCGCTATCGGAGATCGTCGAGGGCCTGGCGCGCAGTTATCCGTTTTTGGAACGGCCGCACGTGCTGCGCCTCGTAGGCGCCTATGGCACGCGCGCCTGGCGCACGCTCGGCAAGGCCAAATCCGCGCTCGACCTAGGCCGTCAGTTTGGGGCCACCCTGACTGAGGCGGAGGTGCGTTATCTCATCGATCAAGAATGGGCGGTGACCGCCGAGGACGTGTTGTGGCGGCGCTCCAAACTTGGCTTGCGCCTTTCCGCTGAGGAGGCCGCTCAGCTGAGCGCTTTTATGGGGGAGCGCGCGCGGGCGGGCGCCGTGGGAGGCGGGTAAATCCAGAGCGCATCGGCCCTCGTTGCTAGCCAGGTTGGCCCGCAAGCCAGTGGGTCTTGGGTGGAGAGGCTTGACGCAGGCCCCGTTTATTGTTGACGCCTGTGTCGGGCATGCAAGCATAATGCGGTTGGAGAAGTGCGGTTGGGAAAGGCCTAGCCGTTCCGCCGCGGCTGCAATCTTGATGGTTCCGCCGCGACGGCAATCCATGTGCCTGAACTTGCGCCACACGAGCGCATGGGCCGCAAGCGCGCGCGGTCGCAACTGAAAGGTAGCGTGATGGGTCCCCTCGCCGGATTTCGCATCATCGAGATGACAGGGATCGGCCCAGCGCCGTTTGCTGCCACGCTCTTGGCCGACATGGGCGCGGAGGTGATCCGCCTGGACCGCCAAGAGGCTGCCGACCTGGGCTTGCCCGGCCGGGAGCCCAAGTTCGACGTGCTACATCGAGGCCGACGCTCGCTGGCACTGGACGTGAAGGCCGAGGCCGGGCGCGATCTGGTGTGCAAGCTCGCCGCCAAGGCCGATGCGTTGATCGAAGGCTTTCGACCGGGCGTCATGGAGCGGCTGGGTCTTGGCCCCGACCATCTCCTGGCGCTCAATCCCAGGCTCGTCTATGGCCGCATGACCGGCTTTGGTCAGGACGGTCCGATGGCTCAATCGGCCGGCCATGACATCAACTACATCGCGCTTGCCGGAGTGTTGCATGCGATCGGCCGCAAGGGCCAGGCGCCCATCCCGCCCCTTAACCTCGTCGGCGACTTCGGCGGTGGCGGCATGTTCCTCGCCTTCGGGGTGGTGTGCGCGCTGCTCGAGGCGCAGAAGTCGGGCAAGGGCCAGGTGGTAGATGCCGCCATGGTCGATGGGGCAGCCTATCTCTTGGGCGGCATCTATGGCCTTTATTCCCAGGGCTCGTGGAAGGATGAGCGCGGGGTCAACTTCGTGGATACGGGAGCGCCCTGGTACGACGTGTACCAGACCAAGGATGGCAAGTGGCTGTCGGTGGGCGCCATCGAGCAGCGCTTTTATGCGGAGCTCGTGGACAAGCTGGGTCTGGGATCCGCCGGGCTTCCCAAGCAGCACGACCGCCAGGGCTGGCCGATCCTGCGCGAGCGTTTTGCCGCCGCCATTGCTTCGCGTACGCGCGAGGAGTGGGAGCGCGTCTTTGCCGGGAGCGACGCCTGCGTGGCTCCGGTGTTGTCGATGAGCGAGGTGGAGCATCATCCTCACAATGTCGCGCGGGGAACCTTTGTGCGACGCGACGGCGTGCTGCAGCCGGGTGCAGCGCCGCGCTTCTCGCGCACGCTCCCGCAGATGGGCGCTCCCGCGCGCGGGCGAGGGGCGGATGGCGAGGCGATCCTGCGGGATTGGGGTTTGCCTCCAGCGGAGATCGACGCCCTGACAAGGTCAGGCGTGATCGGCGCGCGCAAGGCCGAGGCCGGGCTGCCATGATCGCTGTCGATGGCCGCCAGGCGGCGCTTGTCTTGGCACCGTCCGGTCTTCCTCGCGCCCAGGCGTGCTCCCGGGCGGGAACTCCCGAGGGTGGTGATGAACCGGGGTGCCCCGAGCAATAACGGGCAGAGGATGGCCATGACGCTTTCTCTCACCCCCGGCCAGCAGGACATCCGCGATGGCGTGCTCAAGATCTGCGCACGCTTCGGGGATGACTATTGGCTCGCCCGCGACAGCGACGGCCATTTCCCGCACGAATTTCACAAGGCGTTGGCGCAAGCAGGTTGGCTCGGAATTGCTATGCCTGAAGCCTACGGGGGCTCCGGATTGGGCATCACCGAGGCGGCGCTGATGATGCAGGCGATCGCCGAATCCGGGGCCGCCTTCTCCGGCGCATCGGCCGTGCACATGAACATCTTCGGGCTGAACCCGGTGGTTAGGTTTGCCACCGAAGAGCAAAAGCAGCGCTTCCTGCCACCGCTCATTGCCGGCACCGAGAAGGCCTGCTTTGCCGTCACCGAGCCCAACACCGGCCTCGACACCACCCGGCTCAAGACGCGTGCCGTGCGGCACGGCAACGGCTATGCCATACACGGGCAAAAGGTTTGGATCTCGACCGCGCAGGTGGCCCAGCGCGTGCTGCTGCTCGCCCGCACCACACCTCTTGAGGAGGTCAACAAGAAGACCGAGGGCCTTTCGCTCTTCTACACCACCCTTGACCGCGCCCACGTTGAGGCACGCGTCATCGACAAGATGGGTCGCAAAGCCGTCGACTCCAATCAACTGTTCTTCGATGGCATGCCCGTGCCCCTGGAGGATCGCATCGGCGAGGAGGGCAAGGGCTTCGAGTACATCCTGCACGGCATGAACCCGGAGCGCATTTTGATTGCTGCGGAAGCCGTGGGCGTGGGCCGGGCGGCCCTGGCAAGGGCGGCGCGCTATGCCAAGGAGCGTATCGTCTTCGGCCGGCCGATTGGGCAAAACCAGGCGATACAGCATCCTCTTGCCAAGTGCTGGATGGAGCTTGAGGCCGCCAATTTGATGATGCTCAAAGCCGCCGCCTTGTACGATGCGGGCAATCCCTGTGGCGTGGAGGCCAATGCTGCCAAGTACCTTGCCGCAGAGGCTGGATTTGCGGCCTGCGAGACCGCCGTACTCACTCATGGCGGGATGGGCTATGCCAAGGAGTATCATGTGGAGCGGTTGCTGCGCGAGGTGATGATTGCGCGGATCGCACCTGTCTCGCGCGAACTCATCCTGTGCAATATCGCTGAAAAGGTTCTGGACTTGCCAAAGTCCTATTGAACCGGCTACCCCCGGGGTATCTCGGCCAAGCGGCTGCCGCGCTGGCGCCAGCTGGCACAGGATGATCACAGCCGGGACGATCACAGCCGGGATGATCACAGTCATGATGATACCTCTGGCCATGACTGGTCCCACGGGCTACGCAGCGTCGGTGGGCTAGGTTCACAGTCCCGCGTGGATCGTCACGACGTCGCCGATCGAGCAGACGAACCATCCGTGGATGCTGGGCAATTAAAATTTTCCTGGCTGGAAGTTGCGCATGGGTTGGCTCTGAGTTCTGCCGGAACTCTGGCAGGAGTTGAGTGCGCTTGATCCGGCCGACCTCATGTGACAAACCGTGTGACAACCGGCTCAGATCGGTCGCGAGAGTGGCGGAATAGGCAGACGCGGCAGACTCAAAATCTGTTGTCCTTCAAAGACGTGGGGGTTCGAGTCCCCCCTCTCGCACCACACCTGTTTGGTCTCAAAGTCCAGTTCTGGTCACAGCGTGTCGGTTCGACCCGACCGCCCGCCAGAACGCTTGGACCGGGCTGCTCCGTCGCCGGCGTGCCGAGCCGCAAGGCGATCCTCGCCTTTGCGCGAGACCGCCGCCCCTCGTGCACATCAACACGCCCGCCCAATGCTGACGGTCCAGAGGTGAAGAAAAATTGCGCGGGGGCCGCGGCCTCATTCGATCGGGTCCTGTTGAGCACGTGCCCTGCTGCTCGCGCCTTCCGCCGGGCGCGTGTCAATCGCATGGGGTTGCGTGGGGTGCGGTGACAGTTCAACGGGCGTGTCCTCGCCGGCGCAGCATGGCGCCGATGAGCCCGGCGACGCCTGCCGGGTAGGCGCGCATCAAGAGGATCACGGCAGCGGCAAAGAACACCATGCTCCATTCACCCCAGGACGCCAGCCAAATGTTGAGGGCATAGACGGGTGGCGCTGCGATGATCGGCCCAACGAACGAGCCCAGGCCGCCGATTACGACCATAACAATGATGCGTGCCATCTCGCTGAAATCGACGATCGAGGGCGTCAACGTCAGGACATAATGGGCATAGAGCGCGCCGCCCAGCCCAGCCACGGCGCTGGAGACGACAAAGGCGAAGAGTTTGACGCGCGTCGTATCGATCGCCAGCGATTGCGCGCGCAGCGGATCGTCGCGCACTGCGCGCATAAAGTAGCCGATCGGGGACTTCAAGAGCACATAAACGATGATGAGCCACAGCACCGCTACGCCGAGGAATGTATAATAGTACGCGGTCGGGCGTACGTGGCCAAAGAGCGAAGGCACGCTGAGCCCTAAATCCCCCCGGGTAAACTCGTAGGCTGCGGCCAGGAAGATGCGAAGCGTCTCCGCGAACGCCCAGGTCGCAATCGACAGATAGATCGAGCGCATGTGCAGCACGAGCAACCCCAGCAGCAGTCCACCCACGCCTGCTGCCAGGACGCCCGTGGGAATACTGAGCCACAGCGGCGCGCGCAAGTGATAGACGAGAAGCCCCGAGCCGTAGGCGCCGAGGGCGGCGAAAGCGTGCTGGGCGAGCGAGAACTGGCCCGTGAACCCCGCCAGCATGTTCCAGCTGGTTGCCAGGATGACGTAGTAGGCGCTGATGGCGAGCACATGCACGGTAAACTCGTTGGCCACGTAGGGCAGTGCGAGCAGCGGCGGCATGGTGAGTGCCAAGGCGACCGCCACGCGTCGCCACTCGAGAAAGGCTCCAAGCCCGTGCGTCAGCCGAGGAGACATTCCTGCACCAATGCCTTGACGCGGGTGCTGTCGAAGTCTTGCCCGGGGCCCTCGGCCTTCACGGCCCCGAGGTTCAACAGATAGACATGATCGGCGAGCGGGAGCGCCTCCTCGACGTTTTGCTCCACCAGCAGGATGGCCGCCCCGGTTGCCGACCTGGCGGTGGCGAGAACGGCGTAGACCTGCGCCACCAGGTCCGGCGCGAGACCCGCTGTGGGTTCATCGATGAGCAGCAACGATGGCGAGGTCATCAGCTCTCGGGCGACCGAGAGCATGCGGCCTTGGCCACCGGACAGGGAGCCCGCAGCAGCGCGCCGCTTGTCGCTGAGCGCTGGGAAGAGAGCATAAACCCGTTCGAGCTGGCGGGTGAGGCGCGCGCGGTCGTGGCGGAAGATCCACGCCCCCATCTTCAGATTCTCCTCCACGCTCAGGAAGGGAAAGCTGTTGATGTCCTGCGTCACATAGCTCACGCCGGCCGCTTTGAGGGCGCTGGGGCTGGCGCCGGAGACATCCTTACCCCTCAGCAGGACGTTACCCGCGGCCGGCTTCAACAGCCCGAAGATGGTGCGCAACAGCGTCGACTTGCCGGCCCCATTAGGTCCGATGATTAGGGTGACGGCGTGCTCGGCAGCGGCGAGCGAAATGCCGGCTAGGATGTGCACGCCGGCGACATAGCCGGCGCGCAAGTCGTTGACTTGCAGTATCGATGGCGCGCTCATGCAGCGGCCCGCCCAAGATAGGCAGCGACGACCTCGGGCTTGCGCGCGATCTCCTCAAGGGATCCCTCGGCTGCGACCCGGCCCTGGACCATGACGGTGACGATGGGACAGAGGCGCCGCACGATCGCCATCTCGTGGCTGACGATCAGAAATGCGCGCGCTTGGCCGGCATTCTCACGCTCAATCAGGCCGATCAGCACGTCCTTCACCACCGGATTGATGCCGGCAAACGGCTCGTCCAGCACGTACAGGCGAACGTCCGGAACCATGAAGCCGG
>JAMXLN010000100.1 GCA_024281145.1 Hyphomicrobiaceae bacterium
GCGCCTAAAGCAGCTGCCGGAGCCGGTGGTCGAGAAGACCATCAAGGACATCGGCGGCGCCCGCTACTATGCTGGCCCAACGCCGGCCGAGCGCCATTTCGAGGCGCTAAAGCGGATCCTCGACCGCAGGGAGCCTGATTACGTGGAGTAGGTCAAAACTCTGCGCGGCCGGACGGGCGGCACCAGGACGTGGCGATCCCTGGAACTTAAACGTGACGAGGGGATTTATGGAGGGCGCAACGGGCGGATGCCATGAGTATGTTCTTCTGCGCCCCCCTCACGGCGATGGTGACGCTCGCGGCGGTGGGGGCTTTTGGCCTTCTCCCATCCGCCGCAGAGCCGGCTTCGCGCAAAGCCCTCGCCGAGGATAATGCCCCGGCCCCGGCCCTTCCAAAGACGGAGGCTCCCGCCGAGACCCGCCGGCTCGGCAGCGTGCTTGGCATCGAGGTGCGCACCAGTCGGGAGCAGAATGTCGGTCGCATCGTCGATCTCCTCGCCAGCCGCAGCGGGCAGGTGGAGGCGGCCGTCATCGAGTTCGGCGGGTTCCTTGGCATGGGGAGCCGCAAGATCGCCATCGATTGGTCCGCCCTGCGGCTCGAGAACCAAGGCAAGCAGACCGTCGCCATCCTCGACATGACGCGCGATCAGCTGCGCGCCGCCCCCGAATACAAGCCCGATCGGCCAATCGTGGTGCACCGGCCCGAGCCTTCGGAGCCATCGACCGAAACGGCGCCGCCACCGGTGCAAACCCCAGCCCCACCCCCCGAGCCGGAGCAATCCGCCGGCCCGTCGTCCAAAAAGGGGGCTTCCATCAAGCGCAAGCGGCGCCATCACAGCCGTGAGGACTGGTAATCATCGCGTTCCCCACGCAAGGCCCCGGGCTCCCTCGCCAACTAAATCTTCCACCCCGAGTGCACCGCGGCGATGCCACCCGTCAGATTTCGGTAGCGCACGCGGGCAAAACCGGCCGCGCGGATCAGCGCTGCGAAAGGCTCCTGCCGCGGGAACTGGCGAATGCTCTCAACCAGATAGCGGTAGGGCTCGGCCGAGCCAGTCAGGGCCGCCAAGCGCGGAATGACCTCGAATGCGTGGAAATCGTAGAGGCGGTCGAGCAGTGGCACCTCGCAGGCCGAGAACTCCAGACATAAGAACCGCCCGCCCCTCTTGAGCACGCGGTAGGCCTCGCAGAGCGCGCGGTCTATGTGTGTGACATTGCGGATGCCGAACGCGATTGTATAGGCGTCGAACGACGTGTCGGGAAACGGCAGCACCTCGGCGTTGGCGATGGTGAAGGCGAGCCGCCGGGCAAATTGGGGGCCTGCCAAACGCCTGCGTCCCGCGTCCACCATCGCCGGGCTGATGTCGCACAGGACGGCGGAACAGCCCGATCCCCCGCTATCGAGAAAACGCCGGACGATATCGCCCGTGCCGCCAGCCACGTCGACAAGATTGAACGGGCGGGCCGATTTCGGTGGCGCGAGCCAGGCCACGACATCGTCCTTCCAGGCCCGATGCAGTCCTCCCGACATGAGATCGTTCATCAAATCATAGCGATCAGCCACGGTGGAGAAGACCTCGTTGACGAGGCCTTGACGCGCTACCGTCGGCACCGCCTTGAAGCCGAAGCTCGCGGTCTCATGGGTCGGCGCGCCTCTCGCGGAGGGAAAGCTCATGGACCCCAACCTACTCCCGTGCTGGGGGCAGAAGCCAGCGCCTGCGGGCCCCTAGAAGCGTCCCGCCGCCGGGATCACAGTGCAGAGATCACCTGGTCACGCCTTGCCGCGTGGATCCAAGGCCCCCGTTCGGCCCGCGGCCTAAAGCGAGGCCCCCACCACCAGGGTCCAAAACGTCTTGAACTCGGTGTGCGGGTCCTGCACCAGAGCGATCCCCATGTGCTCGGCGTCAGCCAGCAGCAGGTTCTTGTTGTGGCCGGGACTGGCCTGCCAACCCTTGATCACCTCTTCGAGGCTCGCCTGACCGGTGCCGACGTTCTCGGCCGCCACTTTGGCGTTGTAGCCAGCACGCTTGACCCGGTCCCAGGGATTGGAGCCATCCGAGCCGTAGTGGGAAATGCGGTCCCATTTGGCGAGGTCGCGCGAGTGGGCCTTTGCTGCTTCGGTGAGCGCCACGTTGAGCTTCAGGGGCTTCAACCCCTTCTGCCGGCGGTAGGCGTTGATGAGGTCGCGCGCCTTGTCGGGGTCGAGTTGGGTGCTGCTGTAGTCGCGATTGGCAAGCGCACCGGACGGCGCTCTCTCAAAGGTGCCCCTCGGGATGTGGTCGTCATTGCTGGCGTAGCGCTTGGGCGTGCCCTCCGACACCTCGCTCGCGCTTCGACCGGGCTCGCTGACCAGGCGGCTCGACGCCACCGAGCTCGTCGGCTGCTCGTTGTCGGCGAACCCTGCCGAGACGCCGGAGGAGTTCGCCATGCTGCAGCCACAGAGCAGAACAAAGAGCAGGGGCACCAGAACGCGATACATGATCTACTCTCCCGTCGGGTACACACGGGGTCACCGCTAACATGGCGTCAACCTGTTAACTGCCCGTTAACGCTCCGCGGCAACGCTCAAAGTCAAGCTGCGTACACCCCGAATCGCCGGGGCCAAAGACTGGGAGGTGGCTTGGATCATCGGTCAGCTCACGTCCAATCGCTGCTGACGCGACTGGACCCGCGCTGGCTCGGTGCTTCCTGCTTCCCTCAAGCTTGATGACGCAATGCAATCATGACGTTAGTTGGGCCGAACCGGGGCTTTACGCGGCCCGCGCGATGAATTTGATTGCCTGCGTTCGCTGCCGGTGGGTCCCCCGCAGCTCGGCGGGGGCGAGGCGGCGCGTCGCCATCGCCTTGCATCGCGGACAAGCAAGCACTTGGCGTCCCAGCACGAATTCAGCAAGATGGGGGCTAAGCCTCCGGTGATTCGCGCGTCCGGCGGTCGCCGCGAATTCGCCCGTTGCCGCCGCGCCGAGCGACGCGCAGCGCTGCGTGCTAAGCCCAGGGAGGCTGTCGATGAAGTCCGCCGTCCTCGAGAAGCCGATTGCCTCCGGCCTGCTCGATGCCGATCGCGTGCGCGCACTTTTGCTCAGCCGCATCGCCTGTGCCGCCAACGGGCTCAGCCGCTCTGCGCTCACCGCCGAGCTCGCTGCTTGCACGGCCCACCGCATGCCGCTCGCCCATTGGCGCGCGCTCGCCGAGCGTGAGATCGAAGCGCTTTGCGAAGCCGGCCTGACGCGGAGCGCCGGCACACGCCTCGAGGCGAGCGATGCTGGGATCGCGCGGGCTGGCATTTTTCTCGGATTGAAGAGCCCTTTGCCGCGCTGCTGGGAGGAGGTGCACGATGTGCACCTCATGGCCAAGGTGCTGGGGCTGGATCGCCACTCGGGCCGGCGCCTCGCCGCACTCGCCACCCCCGAAGGCTTGCGCGCGGCGATCGTTGAGCACGCCTTCAAGCTCAAGATCAGAGGGGTTGCCACGCCCTCCCGCCTGCGCGCGGCCCTCGCTGCGGTCGCGCTCGTGCGCGCCTTCGGTAACCACATCAAACCCGGGCTTTCCGGCAAGCTCGGACTCTCGGCCAAGGCCGGTCGGCTGCTCGCAGGCCAGCTTGCCAAGAAGCCGCGCGACTTCGGCACCGACGCCCGCCTCATCGCCGCCCTCGCCGCTGAGCACGTGGGTGCCGCGCAGGCCGATGGCCCAACGCTTCGGCTGTTCCTGCTCAGAGGCTATCTCGGCGGGAGGGACAAGCCGTCGGGGGGGCTGCGTCCGCCGGCAAGGACGCCGTCGCGTCCGAAGGTGGTGGCATCGCTGCCGGCGCCGGCGGCGCCAAAGCGGCCGGACCTCATGGGCTTCGCCCACGAGGTGCGCCAGCATGCACAGGCGCAGGCGCAAGGCTGGCCCGGCAACCGCAAGGCCTACATCAGCCACGTCTGGCACCGCTTGCGTGAACGGCGCTGCGAGTGGGGCCTCTCCGAGATCGAGTTCAAGTGCATGCTGATCGAGGCGCACCGCGCCGGGAGCCTCGCGCTCGCCCACGCCGACATGAAGGACAAGAGCAACATCGCAGAACTGCAGGACTCTGCCGTCGTCTACAAGAACGCCGTCTTCCATTTCGTGCGTGTCGACGGCTGATGCCGCGGCAGTTCCCTCCCGCCCCATTGAGGTTTCATGCGCTTCGAGCCCCATATCGTGCCGCAGTTGGACCGCCTCTCGGCACTCTTCGAGCACTCCATCACCTGGGAAGACGACCTCTGGCGCGCCGATCCCGTCGACGTCGAAGCCATCCACGGGCCGGCGCGCCGCAAGTTCGCCGAACTTTTGGATGCGGTGACGAGCGAGCGCGGCCCGGGCCAGGCACGCATTCTCCTCTTTCACGGCCAGTCGGGGGCCGGCAAGACGCATCTCATCCGCGCGCTGCGCACGGTCGCACACCGCGCCGGCAAGGCCTACTTCGGCTACGCGCAGATGACCCCCGACGTCGCCCATTACGCCGACTACTACCTGCGCCGGCTCGTCAACTCGCTGGAGAAGCCCTACGACCCCGACCAGGGCGGCGAGAGTGGGCTTGCTCGCCTCACCAACCACCTCGTCGGCGCCCAAGGCGTGCTCGACCCGACGGCGCTCGAGAAGCTGCGCGAAGCCAAGCTCAGCGAGGCACAGCTCGGCAAGATGGTGCTGGAGCTGGCCGATGACATCGTCGCCGCACCGCGGCTGATGGGCCAGAACGTGGACATCAACATCGTCCGCGCGCTGCTCTATTTGCAGCGTTCCGACCCGCGCATCGACCAGCGCGTGCGACAATACCTCTATGGTCGCCAGCTGGCGGATCTCTCCGGCGCGGCAGTCGCCGCCCTCGACCCCAACATGGGCGAGGGGCGCGCCTTCGAGATCATCGAATCGCTTGGGCGGTTGATGTGGACGGTGGATCGGGCAGCACTGGTCTTCTGCATCGACCAGGTTGAGGATCTGCGCTTTTTCGAGGACTACCAGGAGCGCTTCCAGAAGGCTGCGCGTGACCTGATCCAGCTCGCCAACCGCGTGCCGACCTCGATCGTGCTCGTCTCCTGCCTTGGCGATTTCTACGGCAAGGTGCGCGAGACGTTGACCCAGTCCTACGTCGACCGCATCGAGAAGGCGGGACCGGTGCCCCTGATCGAGACGCGTACGGCGGAGGAGGCGCGCCTCATTATTTCTAAGCGCCTCACGCACGACGGCGGCAACGAACCGCTTGAAGACGCCAGCCGCTACTTCGGCCCCCGCTTCCACGAAGAATTCGGCGGGCTCTCGACCCGGCGCATCCTGGAGCTGGCGCAGGCGCGCCTGCGCGGAGAGGCGGGCGGTGAGCCGGCATCCGCCCAGGAAAAACCCTCGGGCTTCATCTCGACCCTCGCGGCCGCGCTGGGCTTTGGCGGGCACGGGCCGGGGGAGTTCGACGAGGACGCTCCCACGATCGATTTTCGTGACCTGTGGCAGCGCTTCGTGGCGCAGTCGGAAGCGGAGATCCCTCCAGATGATCAGGGCATGCTCGACGTTTTGACCGGCGCGCTCACGCTGGCAGGCGAGGAATGGGGGCGCGCCATCGACGTCTCCATGAAACGGCCCGACGTCGAGGAGGACCTCCCGGCGATGGACCTCACGCTGCGGCAGGAAAAGGGGTTCTCGGCGGAGGCACGCATCTTCCTGTGCAACCGGCCAACTCAGGGCGGTGGCTTCAAACGCCA
Source organism: Hyphomicrobiaceae bacterium (assembly GCA_024281145.1). GTDB lineage: Bacteria > Pseudomonadota > Alphaproteobacteria > Rhizobiales > Hyphomicrobiaceae > AWTP1-13. The sequence continues at coordinate 5,710 of JAMXLN010000100.1, forward strand.
GCTCGACCGGGCCCTGCCGGCCATGATGGGCAAGAACTGCTTCATGCTGCGGGCGAGCGACTTTCCGCCGAATAAGAAGAACCAGACCGCGCAAGCCTTCCGCAAGTTCCGCGAAGGCGGCGGGCGATCCTTGTTGGTGCCCATCACCGACTGGGAGCGCATGATGATGGTGCGCGAGTTCCATGCCCAGCACCGCAACGATCCGGGCTTTGCCGAGTGGTTCGAGGGCGCGAAGCTGCTGTCGGGGGTGCCGGCAGTTGCCCAGATCCTGCGGCTCGACCTCATCGGCGGTGGCGGCAAAGCGTTCGCGATGGCCGCGCAGCCGGCGGCGAACGCGTCGACTGCGGAGGCAGCCCCTTCGCCGCCCGAACCGGAGGAGAAGGAGTTGCCCCTCTCGATGTTGCTCGACGAGTGGGGCGAAGCCGCCGGCAGCATCCTGGCGGGTCGGGCCGTGCGCTCCAGCAAGAGCATCACCCTCAACAAGGGCGTCCTCAAGCGCCACACCGCAGTGCTCGGCGGATCGGGCTCGGGCAAAACCACCCTGGCGCTCTGCATCATCGAGCAGCTGCTGCTCAAAGGAACGCCGGCCGTGCTCATCGACCGCAAAGGCGATCTGTGCTCCTACGCCAACCCCGAGGTCTGGCGCGCGCTCGAGGGGGAGCTTGGCGAACGCCGCGGCGAACGCGAGAAGCTGGCCGATTCCATCGACGTGGCCGTCTATACGCCCGGCCGTGCATCCGGCCGGCCGATCTCCATCACGCTGCTGCCCAACGGCATCAACGAACTGCCCGGGCAGGAACAGCAGCTGCTAGCCAATCTGTCGGCCGCGGCGCTGGGCGACATGCTGCACCTGAAGAACTCTGCCACCCATCAGAAGCAATCGGGCACACTATCGGTGGCTTTGCGCATCCTTGGTGCCCGCTTCAGCAAAGAGGTGACACTCGCCGATCTCATCAATCTGCTTGAAGAGGAAGACCCCGAACTCGGGGAATTGACGCAGCGCATGGATCCTTCGGGCCGCATCCGTCGCGATCTGGTGGCGCAACTCGACAGCCTCAGGCATCGCAACTCCGCGCTGTTTGAAGCCGGTGGCGAGCCGTTGCGCATGGAGGCACTGCTCGGCGGCGGCCGCTACGGCCGGCGGGACGGGCGCACGCGGCTCTCGATCATCTACACGGGGTTCCTGGGCGACAATGAGAACATCCTATTCTGGGTGTCGCAGTTCCTGTCAGAAGCGCTGCGGTTCTGCCAGCGCAACCCCAATGACGAGCTGCAGGCGGTCGTCATGTTCGATGAAGCCGACCTCTACATCCCCGCCAACGCCAAGCCTGCCACTGCCGAGCCGCTGCAAAGCCTCTTGAAGCGTGCTCGATCCGCCGGGCTTGGCATCATGCTGGCGACCCAGTCGCCGGGCGACCTCGACTACAAGTCGCGCGACCAGATCACGTCATGGTTCATCGGCCGCGTGCGCGAAGACACGGCGCTGCGCAAGCTAAGGGCAGCGTTTCAAAGCGAATCGGGCCTCGACCCTGCGGTGGTGCTGCCGGGACAGACCGTCGGCGAGTTCCACTTGGTTCAAGAGGGTCTGGTGCGCCCGATGCGCGCGCAACGCTCGCTCATCGCCGCCGAGCAGGTGCCCTTCGATCGCATCGAGCAACTGGCGCGCGAGACCAAGGGCCAGGACGAGAAGCAGCTGCGCCTGTTCGGATGATGCGAGCGCCTTGGAGTACCGCCTCAGCGTGCCCAACAAAAAAGCACTTGCGAATCCAGAAAGCTTATAAAACCAGGTGCAACGGGCACAGATTTACGATATTCTGTTAACCGACGGGCCTAGAGGGACGAAGGGCCGTCTTGAGTCTGCGCAAGGGTGGGAGCGCGGGCGCGCGAACGTGGCGTACAGGCGGGGTTGTGCGGTGATCGATAAGTCGTTTGTAATCATGGCGTTAGCGTGCGCCGCTGCACCGGTCGTCGGTGCCGGCATCTACATCGTGGTCTACCTCTTCTGAGGCGACGGCGCCAGAAGGCAGCGCTGCCGCGGGGGGTCTGCATCCGCTGCGGCAAATCTCTGTTGGCGCTGCACTAAAGCTGTGCGCAGTGCTCGCACGGGCGGGTTGTCCACAGCATCAATATGCAATTTCCGGTGACGCCGCGCCGGCGCCCGGGCCTCTCCACGCCGGCTTGGCGTCGTTCCCGCGCGCGCGGCTGAGCGCGCGGCGGCGGCCGCCAAACCCATCTCGGGACTTGACTCGCGCCACTTGAGGCGACCCGATAGGGGCGCCTCCTGCCCAGCGCGGCGAGGCGCCCGCAGCAGGAGGTCAAACCCCCATGAAGCTCGTTCGATTTGGCGCACCCGGCGCCGAAAAGCCGGGTCTCGTCGATGCGCAAGGCGTGGTGCGCGATCTTTCCGCGCACATTCGCGACATCGCCGGCGATGGTTTGTCACCGGCAAGTCTCGACCAACTGCGCAAGATCGACCCCAAGTCCTTGCCCGCGGCACCGCAGGGGGTGCGTCTCGGCGCCCCGGTTGGGCGCGTGGGCAACTTCATCGCCGTCGGCCTCAACTACGTCGATCATGCCAAGGAGACCGGTGCAGCGATTCCCAAGGAGCCGATCCTCTTCAACAAGCTCGCCAACTGCATTGTCGGCCCCAATGACGACGTCATGGTCCCGAAAGCTTCGACGAAGCTTGATTATGAAATCGAGATCGCTTTTGTCATCGGCACGCGCGCACGCTACGTGGAAGAGAAGAACGCGCTGTCGCACATCGCGGGTTACACCATCTGCAACGACATTTCCGAACGCGTCTTCCAAGCCGAACGCGGCGGACAATGGATGAAGGGCAAGTGCGCCGAAACCTTCGGACCGCTCGGTCCGTGGCTCGTCACGCGCGATGAGATCGAGAACGTGCAAGACCTAGCGATGTCCCTCAACGTCAATGGCGAGGGTCGCCAGACCGGCAATACCAAGACGATGATCTTCGGCATCCAACACCTCTTGCACTACATCTCTCAGTTCATGGTGCTCGACCCGGGAGACGTGGTGACGACGGGCACGCCGCCTGGCGTCGCTCTCGGCATGAAACCGCCAAAATGGCTCGTTCCCGGCGATATGATGACGCTGAAGATCGCCGGGCTCGGCGAGCAGACATCCAAGGTGGTGCCGTTCAAGGAGTGATGTCCTCTCCACCCTAGCGACTAGGCGCTCAGGGTGGAGCTTCCTTCAGCAAGCGCTGACATCCCAGGCGGAGAATGACGCGTGCAGCATTTACGTCGTCAGATCGCGCGCTTGTTCACCGGATCGAGCTCGCTCAGGCTGTGACTGGGAGGCTTGCGCATCTGGATCATGTGCGCGATGCGCTTCCAAGCTTCCGGGCTCGCCTTGTCGATGCGCTCGATCTCGCTGCGGATGGCGATGAGAAGATCGCGCAGCTCCTGCTCGCCCGGGCTCTGGCCATCGTCACGTTGCGCCGGCTCCTCCAGCCGGTCGATCAGCTCCTGTAGGAGCCCCACCTCTGGCAGCAGCAGCAGGGCCCGCAGGATGCTCTGCAGGTCGCCGTCCACTTCGTCGAGGAGCGCGATGCCGTTCGGGTTGTCCGCCAGCTTGGTGCGCATGTCGCTGTACTTCTGATCCACGCCACCAATCTTGTAATCTTCGGCATCCTTGAGAAAGGCGCGCAGCCGATCGTTGGTTTGTGCCAGGTGATCAAGCGCGTACCAGGCGGCGGTCGCCTGTTCCTTGACGTTGGGATGCTGGAGGCGCGCGGCAGCGGCCAGATCGAGCCCAATGACGCTCAGCATCTCGCTCCAAATTTCACGTTTGAGCGCCTCTTCCGCCGAGCCCTCGGCCGATCCCCTGCCTCTTTGCGAGAAGTCCGCCAATTGGCGGCGTTCCTCAGGCACCTGCCGATCGGCCCGGCCATCGGCGATCGCCGCCTGTGCCAGCTTGCCGCCCCACAGCGCCGGCCTCGGTGCGCGCTGGGCGAGCATGGCGAGCTCCCGTGCCCGGATGCGGGCCAGCGTCGCATACAGATCGGCGTGCACGAGGTAGCCCGCCTCGTTGTTCCGGTCCCGCGCCGCGACCCGCAGACCCGAACCGGCCGTGAGCAGGTTGCGGACCGGACGCAGGTGCTGCGGCTCGACCTCGTTGAGGAAGATCTCCGAGGTGAAACCGCGCACCTCGTCGATCGGGTGCAGGTGCTGGAGCACTGCATCGGCAGTCTCCAACACGTCCGGCATCAATGCTTCGCGAATGCGCTTTTCTAGCCGGTCGAGGTCGAGCCCCCTCTCGGTTTCTTCGGGCTTGCGCTTGAGCTCGCGCTTGACGACGTCGGAGAGGAATGTGTGCAGCTCAGAGCGAACGAGGTATTGACCCATCACACCGGTTTCGCGCACCGCCCCGATGGTGGCGCCGGCGTTGAGAACATCGCGCACTTGCAGGGCGCTCTCGGGATCGAGCTCGTCGAGCCGCACCTCATTGGTGAAGCCGTCGAGCGGTTGGCGCGGATGCATCGCGCGCAGCGCCAAGCGCGCATTCTTGAAGGTATCGGGCAGCAGCGCCGCCTCGATGATGGCTTCCAGCTGATGGGCGCTGCGAGCCTTGGGACTTGGTACGTCCGAGAGCGGCGAGCGCAGCGCCTGAGCGCCGAACAGGCCCGACATGAACACGAGGGCATCGACGCCGATCGCCAGGACGAGCGAAAGATAGGCCAGCCGGTTGCCGTCGAGGAACGCGTTCCAGGTGACCACGAACCGGTGGGCCTTGTCATCGCGGTTCATGTCGATGGCCGAAAGCCTGGTGCCCACGTCGGCCGAATCCGTACTGATGAGACCTGAGTCCTGCAAGCATTTGCGCCCGAAGCCCAAGAGACCATCCGTGGTGGTGAACTTGGCGAGCTTGTCGCCGCCCGCGCAATTGGTTCGGTAGGCCACGAGGCCCGCGTTGAGCGCAAACACCCGCGCCGCCGCCTCGGCCGCCTGCTTGGGATCGCAATCGATGGCGCGGACCTTCTCCTTGATCGCCGGCGTGCTGGCCATCGCGCTGGTGAGGTGCGTGCATTGCGCCTGCAGCGTGGCGAGCCGCTCCGTGTCCGGTTGCTGCCTGAAGGCCGCACGGGCGCGCTCGAAAGCCGGCAGGACGCGCGCCGGATCGAGCCTGGCGCCGGCATCGTCCGCGTTTGTCGTCTCGGCATTCTTGATGCGCTGTTGCGCCGTGTCGGCCTCGCCTTTGAGCTTGGCAAGATCGCCGTCGAGCGTGGAGAGCTCGCGCTCGATCTGGGCGATGCGCGTCTCCACGCTCACCAGCCGCTTCTGGGCATCCCTGGTGCGCTCCTGCTTGATCTTGTACTGGTCCTGCAGGGTGGCGAGTTCGGCCAGGCGCTGGCGATAGACGGGACCTTTGCCAACCTTCATGGTCCCTTCCACGCCCCGATCCTCCGCCAGGCCCTCCACGCGCTTGGCGTCGATCTCCTTGGACTTGGCGTCGAGCTCACTCTTGTGTTCGTTGTATTCGGCGGCAAGGCCGGGGCGCTCGGCCTTGAGGCGCGACAGCTCCTCCACAAGGGAGGTCTTCTTGACCGCGAGACCCGCCTGGCCGCTTTGCGAAGTGGCGACGCGCTCTTGCTGCTGGGCGATGGCGCGCCGGCGCTCCTCCATCTGCTGCACGAAGTATCTTTCGATCTCGCCCTGAGCGCCCTGCGCCACCTGGGCCAGCATGGCAAGCTGCGTGTCATAGGCCTTCCAACCGCCGGTATCGAACAGCCGGTCGGCCTCCTCGAGCTGCCGCTTTTGGGTGAGCGCACCGATATCGGCAACAACGCCGCCGATCTGATTGGTGGTGCGAATCTCAGCGGCGCGCTTGCGCTGCTCGGCGGGGAAAATCGCGTTGAAATGCGAATCAAAAGAGAAGAACACGGAGGCTGTCATCGACGCCAAGAACATGACCCAAAGCACGGCGTTCTTGACGATCAGGCGCAGGCTTTGCACGTAGGGTGTCGAGATGTCGCCACCGCGTCGAAAGCCGAACGCCATCATGCCGACGAGCACGAGCGCAAACAGGAAATAGACCGACACATCCGCGAGCTTCGCCACGTCGGTCCGCAGCCCGCGGTCCGTCAAGTTGACGGCCTTGTATTGGTGCAAAAACCAGTAAAAGACGAGCCCGATAAAGGCGAGGCCTAGAGCCATGCCAACGCCCGCATCGAGCAGTCGCACGCGCCTGCCATCGGCGGCGCGCTGGTTCAACCCGACGGCAAAGCTCTCGCCGATCAGCCAGGCTACGATCAGCATCACGCCCTGGATGCCAAACGCAATGAAGACCGAGAGCAGGGGCGCACTCGTGAAGTTTCTAAGACCGTCGAAGGTGGTGTAAGCGGAGGCCAGCGACAGCGCGATGCCCGTTGACGCCAACAGCGTCAACTGCCAGTTGTCGGTAAAGGCCTTGTGGAGCCCATCGCGGATGCGGTGGCTGCCGAACACCAGCAGCACGATGAGACCCGCGAGCAGATAGGGATAGTTCTGGCTCACGAGCGCGACGACGCCGTCCGCCGCCGCCTTGATATCAAAGCCCATACCCTGCTCTCCCAGCACCGCCGCCCTGCCGTCCCTGCCGCCCGCCCATCTACTCGCCGCAACACTGGCCGCAACACCGGCCGCAACACCGGCCGCAACACCGGTAAGATGGCGCTGGGTTGCGGCTCAATCGCCCTCCGCGACGCGCGCTAAGGGCTCTGGTTCGCCGAGTCGACGATCCTTCTTGATGCGGGCGCTTTGTCGGCACCATTGGGGGCATTTTGTGGTTTGTGAGATTCGTGAGCATATTCCCGGTTACGCCGGACCACGTCCCTCCCCCACGCGCCTGCGCGTGCCAGCACGCGACCATTCCAGCACGCGACTATTTATGCACGACAGGGCCGCCCTCGGGAACTCGGCTTCCATGAAATATCATTAATCCAAGGGCCGCCCACTCTTCCCCAAAGACCCGTGCTCCACCCCCAAACCCGGGGATCTCTCAATCGCGCGCCTGCAGCCGGCGCAAGGCCTCGGCGTGATGGGCACGCGATTGTGAGCTGAAGCAACAAAAGATGACGCGGGCGAAGTGGGCCTCGCTGCGCAGGGCCGAGATCGTCGTACCGACGGCGATTTGGGCTGCCGCATCAGGCGGATAGCCATAGACGCCCGTGGATATGGCCGGGAAGGCAATGCTGCGCAGCCCTCGCGTGCGCGCCAGCGTCAGGCTGTTGGCATAGGCGCTGGCGAGCAGCCTCTCTTCGCCGACACTTCCGCCCTGCCACACCGGTCCCACCGTGTGAATGACATGGCGGGCCTTGAGCCGATAGCCACGCGTGATCTTTGCCTCTCCCACCGCACAGCCACCAAGCCTACGGCACTCGGCCACCAGCTCCGGGCCGGCGGCGCGATGGATGGCCCCGTCCACCCCGCCGCCGCCAAGCAACGTCGGGTTGGCCGCATTGACGATGGCGTCCACGTCGAGCGTGGTGATGTCGGCCTCGATGATCTCAATGGGGTGGGACATCAGATGCGCTCCTTGATGGTTGCGTCCCCCCGTCATGCCCTGCGGGCCGGCTCTCCGCGAGGTTAACCCTATCAACGTGAGACCGCCCATCCGACTTCGGCGGCGAAAGCGGCGAAGAAGTCCTCCCCATAAGCGGCCTCGGGCGTTTGCCGGACCCGTTCATCGAGCCGGTGCGCGTCCTCGCCCACGAGGATGCGCCAGCGATCGGCCTTGACGCCCTCGAGGATGACCTTGGCAGCAGCGGCGGCCGTCATCGGCGCCTCCTCCAGGAACCGACGCGCACGCTCCATCGCCATCTTCTGAATATCGGCGTCCGACACCTGCGAAAGGTCCCGACCAGCGGCAGACAGGCGAGCGCGGATTTGCGCAATCTCCTCGCTCGTCATGTCGTCCGACCGGGCGCCGAATTGGATCTTGCGCGAGTTGACGAGGATCGACGTCCCGATGTGACCAGGCATAACAACCGAGCACTTGATATGGGGTGCGTTCAACCGCAGATCGGTGATGAGCGCCTCGGTAAAACCCTTCACCGCAAACTTCGCCGCGCTGTAGGCCGTGTGCGGCAGCTGCGGTCCGACCGATGCCCAAAATCCGTTGATGCTGCTGGTGTTGACGATGTGGGCCTCCGGCGCGTTCATCAGCAGCGGCAAGAACGCCCGTGTGCAGAAATAGACGCCACCCCAGCAAATGTTGAAGGTCCTTTCCCACTGCTCCCGTGGATTGGTGAAGAGACTGCCACCCCCGCCGATGCCCGCATTGTTAAAGAGCAGATGCACCTTATCGGTGTCGTGTTCCCTCCCAACCTCGTCACGAAAGCGCAAAACCTGAGGTTCCACCGATACGTCGGCGAGGTGGGCGCTGACACGGGCGGGCGCGTGCGCCCGCTCGCAAAGCTGTCGCGTCTCGGCCATGGTCTCGGCCGACACATCGCACATCGCCACGCTGCAGCCTTCGGCCGCCAGCTGACGCACCAATTCGCGGCCCATGCCACTGCCGCCGCCAGTGACCACCGCCAGCCTGTCCGCCAACACTTGCATGGTGCCTCCGCCGATCGCTGCCAGGGCCCCTCATCACGACCCACGGCGGGACCCTCCCGCACCCTTCCTCGCGCAGGTGCGCACGCCTTTGTCTGGGCGTGCTAGCAGAGCATAAGCGGCCGCGCTACGCGAGGCGTCTAGACGACCTCAAACAGCGCGGCCACGCCGAGGCCGCCGGTGGCGCCCTGGGTGACGGCGCCATAGGGTCGCTGGCTCGCCTCGGGCGAGCGCACCATGCGGGTGAACAACCGCACGAGGCTGACGGCGCTCGCCGCGCCCAAGGGATAGCCTCGCACCAGAGCCCCGCCGTCCGGACTGAGCTCGTTCTCTCCCAGACCGAAGGCGTCGCGCACCGCCAGGGCTTGCGCGGCCGAGATCTCCGACATCTCGACGAGCGCCAACTGGTCGCGACTGAACCCACTGTTTGTGCGCATCAGCTTTTCGAGGGCCGCGACTGGAGCGCGGGCTTCCTCGCTGGGGCCTACGCCCTGCGTCACACTGGCGGCCAGACGCATGGCATGCGGGCGCCCGAGCGCGGTCCAAACCTCGTGGGCAACGATCACGGCGATGGCCGCACCCTCCTGGAGAGCGCTGATGTTGCCGTGCGTGTGGGTACCATCCGGAGGCACGATCGGCACCAGTTCGGCCAGGTCTTGGAGGCTCTGGACCTCCGCGCTTTCGTCGCGCGCCTCTGCCGCAGCCATGCGTAGCGGTACGATTTCGCGCACGAAGCGCCGCTCACCCGCGGCGCGCTCGGCCTTGAGGTGCGACTGAAGTGCATAGGCATCCTGCCGGTCCCGACTGATGCCGAGACGCCGCGCCAGCGCCTCAGAGGCGGTGACCGAGTGGGGCGCGGCGGCAGCGTCCCCGTCCTCCGGCTCCAGGCCCAAGAAGCGCGGTGTCTGGAACAGGCTCTTGGGGCGAGCCACCCGCCAAGGCGCGGTCGAAAGCGATTCCCCCCCTCCCGCGACCACGACGCGGGCCTCGCCCAACGCCACCGCGCGTGCGCCGAGCAGGATCGCATCGAGACCGGACGCACATTGGCGGTCAACGGTGAGGGCGGGCACGCCCTCGCCGAGCCCGGCCGCCAGGCCGATGATGCGGGCGGGGTTACCCCCCGCCGTGGTGTTGCCAAAAATGATCTCGTCGACGACGCGGGGCTCAAGACCCGCATCCTCCAGCGCCGCCAGCACCACCGGCGAGGTAAGGCTTTCGATACGTCGGCTCTTGTGCAGGCCGCCCGGGCGGCCGAGCGCAGTACGCCGTGCGGCAACGATATAGGCAGGTCCGAGCGCAGGGGCCGAGGTCATAGCTTACGCATCCGTACTGGAGCAGCGGCGTGCGTGCAGCGCCCGCGGCTCCGCCAGCCGCTCGGGTCAAGTCTCGGTCGATGCACCACAGGAACATGGCGAAATCCCGCCCATTGTCGGACATGACGGTGGCGCAGCCGTGCGCCGGTGCTATAAGTGGTCGATGACGCAAGCCGTCGCCAACAGAGCCTTTCCGGCACCCGAGCACGACCACGACCTTTGCCTTGAGGAGGCAATGGAGCGGGCGCGCGAGGCATTCCAAATGAAGGGCCTGAAGCTGACGCCGTTGCGCCAGTCCGTGTTGCGCGAGATCGCCGCTTCGCACAAGGCGATCGGCGCCTATGAGGTGCTCGACCGGCTGGCCAGACGGGGCGAACGCCTGGCACCGATCTCGGTCTACCGCGCCATCGAAGCGCTCGTGTCGGCGGGCATCGTGCATCGCTTCGAAAGCCGCAATGCCTTCTTTGTCTGCCACGCTGGCCACCAGATGCGGCAGCTGGTGCTCGCCTGCGAGGCCTGTGGGCGCGTGGCGGAGGCTGATGCGGACGCCGTCTTTGCCGCGATCGATAGCTGCACCGGCCGGGCGGGCTTTGCGCCCAAGGGGGCCGTCGTGGAGGTGTGGGGTCTGTGCGCGAGTTGCGGGGGTGAGGAGCGGGAGCCGGCGCATGGCGGGTAGCCCTCAAGGGCTGCTTGCGCGGCCGACATTGGCGGGGCACGCGCTTCCGGCAGAGGCCTACGGGCGTGATCAGCATCATCCGCCCTGCGAACCTGAGCCGCGCCCGACAGTTCCCCCCGCTGGCGATGCGCTCTTCAGCGCACGCTCGGTCTGGCTCGCGCGCGCCGGCCGGGCCATCCTGCAGAGCGTCGATATCGATATTGCCGAGGGCGAAATCCTCACTCTCATCGGGCCCAACGGCGCTGGCAAAACGACGCTGGTGCGGGTGCTGCTCGGCTTGGAGAAACCCGATCGGGGGACAGTCGTGCGCAGGCCGGGTCTCGTCGTGGGCTACGTGCCGCAGCGCTTTGCGATCGATCGCGCCATTCCACTGACGGTCGCCCGCTTCATTGAACTCGGGCGTCGGGTTGAAGACGAGGACGCCGGGCGGGCGCTCGCCGATGTCGGCGCCGATAAACTCGCCGACCGTCAGCTTTCGGAACTCTCTGGCGGCGAACTGCAACGCGTGGTGCTCGCCCGTGCACTCGTCGGATCGCCTGGGGTGCTTGTGCTCGACGAGCCGGCGCGCGGCATCGACTTTACGGGCGAGGCGGAGCTCTATGCCCTGATCGGACGGCTCCGCTCCGAACGCGGCTTTGGCGTGCTCCTCGTGTCCCACGATTTGCACGTCGTCATGGCGCAGAGTGACCGCGTGATCTGCCTCAACCGCCACGTGTGCTGCTCGGGCGTACCGCGCTCGGTGGCCCAGCATCCCGAATACGCCCGGCTGTTCGGCGCCCAGGCGGCCCGGGCGCTCGCGCTTTATCAGCATCATCACGACCACCGGCACGACCTGGCTGGCGAGCCGCAAACGCCGGCGGGGCGCGCGAGCGACCAGACCTGACGTGGCTGAACCTTTCCTGATGCGCGCCCTCCTCGCCGGGTTGGGCCTGGCGGTCGTGGCAGCACCGCTCGGGTGCTTCGTGGTGTGGCGCCGCATGGCCTACTATGGCGAAGCGGTGGCGCAAGCCGGTCTCATCGGCATCGCCGTCGGTCTGGCGCTCTCCGTCAATTTGACGGCGAGCGTGCTCGCGGTAACGGTGGCCGTCTCCCTGCTGCTCGTGGCTCTGAGCCGCCAGCAAATCGTGCCCTTCGACGCCCTCTTGGGTCTGCTGGCGCACGCCGCCCTCGCCGTCGGCGTCATCGCGGCCTCACTGGCGCGCGGTCCGCAGCTCGATTTGATGGCGTTCCTATTCGGCGACATCTTCGCCGTCAGCGCCAGCGACCTCAGATGGATCTATCTGGGCGGCACCTTGGCCTTGGGTGCCCTCATCTATCTATGGCGTCCATTGCTGTCGCTGTGCGTGCACGAGGACCTGGCGGCAGCGGAAGGGGCGCCCGTGGAGCGCGTCAAGCTCGTGTTCGTGTTGGTGCTGGCACTCGTCGTGGCCATGGCCATCAAGATCGTTGGTGTGCTGTTGACCATCGCCTTTCTCATCATGCCCGCTGCAGCGGCCAGACCGCTGTCGGAGACCCCGGAGCAGATGGCACTGTTTGCGGCCATCTTCGGCTCGCTTGCCGTGGCGCTGGGCCTCTTCCTATCGGTGTCCTTTGACACCCCCGGTGGTCCCTCCATCGTGCTGGTGCTTGCCTTCCTCTTCCTCGCCGCCATCTTCCCCGCCGTGGTGCGCGGGCAACGATAGGCGCCAGCGTCATGCCGTCGCGCTAGCATTGAGCGGGGTAGCTGACGCACAATGGGTCCATGACAAGCTCCCTCATTGCCCGCCGCGCCTGCGTCCCGGTCACCGTCGGCGGCGTCGTCATCGGCGGCGATGCCCCCATCGTCGTGCAGTCGATGACCAACACCGACACCGCCGACATCGAGGCCACCGCTCGGCAGTCCGCCGCGCTCGCTCGCGCCGGGTCGGAGATCGTTCGCATCACTGTCGATCGGGACGAGGCGGCCAAGGCCGTGCCGCACATTCGCGATCGGCTGGCGCAGATGGGCGTCACGGTGCCCCTCGTCGGCGACTTCCACTACAACGGACATACGCTGCTGGCCGACAATCCCGCCTGTGCTGAGGCGCTCGCCAAGTACCGCATCAATCCAGGCAACGTCGGCTTCAAGGCCAAGCGTGACCGGCAGTTTTCGGCGATTGTCGAGTTGGCACTGCGGCACGGCAAACCCGTGCGGATCGGCGTCAACTGGGGCAGCCTCGACCAGGAGCTGCTCACGCGCCTGATGGACGAGAATGCCGCCTCCGCAGCGCCCAAAGACGCGCGCGCCATTCTCCACGAGGCCATCGTGCAGTCGGGCCTGCGCTCGGCCGAGCGGGCTGAGGAGCTCGGCATGAAGCCCGACGCCATCGTCATCTCGGCCAAGGTCAGCGCCGTGCAGGACCTCATCAATGTTTACACCTTGCTGGCCGCGCGCTGCCGCTATGCGCTGCACTTGGGGCTCACGGAAGCCGGCATGGGCTCGAAGGGCATCGTCGCATCGACGGCAGCGATCGGCATTCTGCTGCAGCAAGGCATCGGCGACACCATCCGCATCTCTCTCACCCCCGATCCGGGTGGCGATCGCACCCAAGAGGTGCGCGTTGCCCAAGAAATCCTGCAGACCATGGGGCTCAGATCGTTCGTGCCCATCGTCGCGGCCTGCCCCGGATGCGGGCGCACGACGTCGACCCTATTCCAAGAGCTGGCGAGCGAGATCGCGACGTACGTGCGCGAGCGCATGCCCCAATGGCGCGGCCGCTATCCGGGCGTGGAAGGCCTCAATCTCGCGGTGATGGGCTGCATCGTGAACGGGCCCGGCGAATCCAAGCACGCCGACATCGGCATCTCGCTGCCCGGCACAGGCGAGGCACCTTCCGCTCCCGTCTACATCGACGGCAAGAAGGCAACGACCCTGCACGGCGCCAACATTGCTGGGCAGTTCAAAGCGCTCGTGGAGGAGTACGTCGACCGCCGCTACGGGCGATCGTGAGCCTGCCTCCTACGCCTACGCCATCGCCACCGTCATCGCATCGTATGCGAATAGCCAATCATACATCGTCCGCCCCTTGTCGGGCGGGTACTCGCGCGTCATGTAGGCGGACGCCGCAGCGGGATCAGCGAGCACGCGGTTGTGGAAGCGCTCGGTATTCGCAGCCGAGCCCGCCACCACGGGCGCAGTGCGCTCAAGACGCAGACCCTTGTAGCGGATGAGGGCGCCCGCGACGTTGTCTGGCGAGGCTTCGAGGCAGCGCGCCAGCACCACGCCATCCTCCATGGCCATGATCGCGCCTTGGGCAAGAAACGGTAGCGTGGGGTGGCAGGCGTCGCCCAAGAGGGTTATCGGTCCCTTGCTCCAGGCCGGCATCGGTGCCCGTCCGATCAACGCCCATTTGTAGCCCACGTCCAAGTTGGCGATGATGGTGTGCACGAGCGGATGCCACCCGGCAAAGTCGGCCGCGCACTCCTCTTTGGATCCGGGCTCGCTCCAACTGTCGCTGCGCCAGTCGTCGCGCTCGACCACACCGACGAAATTGAGGAGCGTGCCGCGCCGCAGCGGGTAGGTGACCACGTGGCCGCCCGGCCCGTGCCAGTTGGTGCCGACCGGACGGCGCAGCTCCGCCGGCAGCCGGTCCATGGGGACGATGCCGCGCCAGGCCATCAAGCCCGTGAAGTGTGGCTTGGCCGCACCGAAAAGGTGCGAGCGCAGGCGCGAGTGCACGCCATCGGCTCCGATCAGCACATCGCCCTCGATGCGCTTGCCGCCTTCGAGCTCAAGGAGGGCCTTGCCGCCGCGCTCAGCGCAGCCGATGGCGCGGCAGGCAAGGTTGACTGCGCCTGGCCGCTCGCGCTCCACGGCTTGCCAGAGCACGCGATGAAAGTCGCCGCGATGCACCATCCAATAGGGTGCGCCGAAGCGCTCAAGCGAGTCGCGGCCCAGATCGAAAAGCTTCCAGACCGCATCGCTATTCCACAGCCGCACCTCCTTTGCTGCCGGCTCGGCGACGATCTCCTGCATGGCCAGGCCGAGCCCCAGTGCGATCAGAATGCGCGATCCGTTGGGGCCGAGCTGGATGCCCGCGCCAAGTTCGTGCAGCTCCTCGGCCTGTTCGAAGAGCTCCACGTCAAAGCCGCGCTTGATGAGCGCAAGCGCGGCGGTGAGCCCGCCGAGCCCGGCACCGGCAATCAGCACACGGGGCTTATTCGACGTGCAGGGCCTTCGCTCCATGGCTCACGCAGGCTCCTTCTCGCGCGCCGCCATCATCCGTTTGAAGGCCGGGCGGGCGTGGCAGGCGGCAAGCCAAGCCGTCACGCGCGGAGCGGCCTCGAACAATTCCGGAGCCGGCATGGCATACCGGAAGATCTCGGCGGTATTAATGTCCGCCACGGTGAAGCGTCCGCCGACGACGTAGCCCGATGCACCCAAAGTCGTCTCCAGCACAGCAAAGGGCGCGCGCAACGCCCGGACCGCCGCGTCGGCGGCATGACCATCGCGCTCCTGGGGCGACTTGGCTTGGCGGTGATTGAGCACCAAAATGGCGTGCGGCTCAACCTCGGTGGCCGCCCACAGGGCCCACATGGTCATCAGGGCGTCCTCGGCGAGATCGGCGGGAGCCAATGGGCCGCCGTGCTTCTTGGCAAGGTATAGGTTGATGGCCAGCGATTCGCTCAGCACCAGTCCGTTGTCCTCGATGGTGGGAACGTGCCCGTTCGGGTTGACCTTAAGAAACTCGGGCGAGCGCGTGTGGAGCGTGCGGCTCGCGGCCTCGTCTGACAGCCGATAGCGCTGCACCACGGGCACGTGCGCGAAGGAAACACCGAGCTCGTTGGCAAGCCAGATGGCGCGCGCAGCGCGCGAGCGATGTACGCCGTAGATCGTGAGCATGGCGGTCGGACCTCCGCGAGCTTGGGGTTGACAACGGGTTTCGCACGGATGGGGCCGGCGGGGAAGCAGGACCCAAGCGGGAAGGGAGCGCCGACCGTGCCCGGCTCGCACCGCTGGTCTCTCGGGATTGCCTCTGGGGATTGCCTCTGGGGATTGCCTCTGGGGCTCGCCGTCTGGGGCTCGCCTCTGGGGCTCTTCAGCCATCAGGGTTGGCGAATTCCAGTGGGGTGATCCAACCTCCCAACCGGCGGGAACGTTGCCAACCCCATCGGCCGGCGTGAGGGCCGCGAACAGGGGATGCCGCCCTTGCAATGGTGCTGAGCGTTGTGCTGCGCTCCGGCGCATTAGCCCTATTGCGCGCGCAAGATCCCGCAAAGCTTGTCTCGCGCGCGGTATCCACCTAGACTTCCAGGACTGAGACACACAACAAAACGACTTGGGGGAGGAAGCCGTATGGCTCGTGTTACGCGCCGCAAATTCTTGCGGGTATCCAGTGCCGGTGCACTGGCCGCCAAGTCGGGCGGCATCGCCGGCATTCTGGCCACCGGGCAAGCGCCCGCGCACGCACAGACCGCTACCGTGCATTGGCTGAAGTGGGTCGACTTCGTTCCGGCATCGGATCAGCTTTTGAAGAGGGACATGGTGCCGGAGGCCGAAAAGGCACTCGGCATCAAGATCAACCTCGAGACCATCAACGCCAACGACTTGCAACCGCGCATCACGGCAGCCATCCAGTCGGGCAGTGGCGCCGACCTGATCATGGCCTTCAACAACTGGCCCTACCTCTATGCCGACAGCATCGTCGAAATGACCGAGCAGGCCGAAAGCGTGTCGGCCAACGAGGGTGGCCTCTACAAGTACGCGCGCTCGCTGTGCAGCGACGGCACGCGCTTCATGAGCATGCCGTGGGCCGTGATCGGCGGCATGATCGCCTACCGCAAGTCTTGGTTCGACGAAATCGGAGTAACGACGTTTCCCGAGACGTGGGAGACCTATCGCGAGGTCGGCAAGAAACTCAAGGCCAAGGGCCGACCCATCGGGCAGACCCTCGGGCACACCTTCGGCGACGCTCCTGGGTTCACCTATCCCTATCTGTGGTCGTGGGGCGGCAAGGAAGTGGAGGCCGACGGCAAAACGGTCGCCATCAACAGCAAGGAGACGCTTCAGTCCGTCAAGTTCATGACCGCCTTCTGGAAGGAGGCCCATGACGAGGGCGGCCTTGCCTGGGACGACACCAACAACAACCGTGCCTTCCTCTCGCAGACGATCTCCGCCACCCTCAATGGCGCATCGATCTATATCGAATCGCAGCGCAACCCCGATAAGTATGTCACCGAGAAGGGGACGCAGATGAAGACCGACATCCAGCATGCGCCCTTGCCCAAGGGGCCGGCCGGACAATTCGGGTTCCATCTGTTGCAGTCGCACATGCTCATGAAATATTCCAAGAACCAGGAGGCGGCCAAGAAGCTGGTGGCATGGCTGCAGACGACCTCCAACTACGAGAAGTGGTTCCTGTCGCAGAAAGGCTTCGCCACGCCGTGCACCGCCAACTGGGAAAAGCACAAGCTGTGGGACGAGGACCCGGTGATGGCCCCCTACAAGGTTGCGGCGCGGCTGGGTCAGGCGCCGGGTTTCGCCGGCCCGCCCAACGCGAAGGCCGCTGAGGCTTGGACCAAGTACATCATCACCGACATGTACGCCAAGGCGGTACAGGGTATGCCCGCAGAGGAGGCGGTGAAGTGGACCGAGGACGAACTCAAGAAGGTCTACGTGTGAGGTGATGCCGCCCCAATTCCTCAACCACCGGTGAAACCCCTGGGGGAGGGAGCAAAGAGAGATCGGCAATGGCGGTCCAGGCAATTGAAACCACTTTCGGCGAAGCTCCACCGCCGCGGCGCCAGCGGCTGCTCGAGGACGAGCGCTGGCTCGCCTTCATGTTGCTGGTGCCCACCATGGTGCTGCTCGGCATGTTCATCGCCTACCCGTTCGCGCGCGGCATCCTGCTATCGGTGACGAACTCGCGCGTGGGCGTGCCGGGGCAGTTTGTGGGCCTCGCCAATTATTACAAAATCTGGAACGACACTATCTTCCGCACCGCCGTCTACAATACGTTTCTCTATACGGCGGTGACCACCGTCTTCAAGCTGGGGCTCGGTCTCTGGCTCGCCATGCTTCTCAACCGCGACTTCCGTGGCAAGGCGTTCACGCGCGCCTTCATTCTGCTCCCCTTCATTATCCCGACCGTGCTGTCAACGTTTGCCTGGAAGTGGATGTTCGACCCAACGTTCAGCGTGCTCAACTGGGTCCTCTACCACCTCGGCCTCATCACCGGCCGCATCAATTGGCTGGGCGATCCCGATCTCGCCATGATCTCGATCATCGTGGTCAATATCTGGCGCGGCGTGCCGTTTTTTGCCATCAGCCTCCTGGCCGGTCTGCAGACCATCAGCCCCGAGCTCAACGAGGCGGCGGCCATTGATGGCGCCAAGCCCTGGCAACGGTTCTGGCACGTCACGTGGCCGCTGCTGCTGCCCGTGACCATGGTCGTCGTGCTGTTCTCAGTGATCCAAACGTTTGCCGATTTTCAAATTGTCTACGTGATGACCGGTGGCGGGCCGGCCAATGCCACGCATCTTTTCGCCACCTACGCCTACCAAATCGGCGTTGGCACTGGCCTCTTGAGCGAGGGCGCGGCCATTTCCCTTGCCATGTTCCCGATCCTGTTCCTGGTGGTCATCATTCAGCTCCTCTATATCCGCCGAGTCGAGGTCCGCTGAGCCATGATCGAAGGCGCCCGATGGAGACGATGGGTATTCTTCTACCTGCCCATGGCGATGTTTCTGGTGTTTCTGCTGTTCCCGTTCTACTGGATGATCATCACCAGCTTTCGCCCTGATGGCGAGCTCTATCGGCCGTGGAACTCGGTCAACTACAACCCGTTCTGGACCACCAGGCCGACGTTGGAGCACGTCAGATACCTGTTTGAGGAAACGCTTTTCTCGCAGTGGCTCTGGAACACCACTTTCATCGCCCTCGTATCCACCGTGATCTCCCTCGTCTGCGGAGTGTTCGCTGGCTACGCGCTGTCGCGGCTTAGCTTTCCGTTCGCCGGCAGTCTCGGCACCGGCATCTTCATCACCTATCTGGTGCCGCAAACGCTCTTGTTCATCCCGCTGGCCGAAATCATCCGCAACTACAAGCTGGGCGACACGCCCTGGTCGCTCATTCTCACCTACCCGACGTTCCTCATCCCCTTCTGCACCTGGCTGATGATGGGCTACTTCAAGGCGATCCCAAGGGAGCTCGAGGAATGCGCGCGCATCGACGGCGCCTCGCGCTGGAAGGCCATGCTCTACATCATCATCCCCGTGGCCATTCCCGGCATCCTGTCGGCGGGGATCTTCGCGTTCACGCTATCGTGGAACGAATTCATCTACGCTTTGGTGTTCCTGTCGAGCCCGGAGCAGAAGACGGTGCCGGTCGGCGTCACCTCAGAGCTCATTCGCGGTGATGTGTTCTTCTGGGGCCCGCTCATGGCGGGGGCGCTGCTGGGCTCTGTCCCAGTGGCAATCGCCTACTCCTTCTTCGTCGAGCACTACGTATCCGGCCTGACAGGAAGCGTGAAGGGATAGCATCTCTCGGGGGTGAGGGAGGAGAGGAGCGGAATGGGACAAGTCGTCCTCCGGAACGTCAACAAGTTCTACGACAGCGTGCACGCGGTCAAAGACGTCAACCTGCAGATTCGCGACAAAGAGTTCGTGGTTTTCGTCGGACCGTCCGGCTGCGGCAAGACCACAACGCTGCGCATGATTGCCGGCCTCGAAGCGATCAGCTCGGGTGACGTTTCCATCGACGGCCAGGTCGTCAACAACCTGCCGCCCATGGACCGCGACATCGCCATGGTGTTCCAGAACTACGCGCTCTACCCGCACATGAGCGTCTACGACAACATGGCGTTCGGCCTCAAGATGCGCAAATTCGCCCGACGTGAGATTGCCAAGCGTGTGCAGGAGGCGGCCGACATCCTCGATATCGGCGACTACCTCAAGCGCAAGCCACGCCAGCTCTCTGGCGGTCAGCGTCAGCGCGTGGCCCTTGGGCGCGCCATCGTGCGCCATCCGCGCGTGTTCCTGTTCGACGAGCCCCTGTCCAACCTCGACGCCAAGCTCCGCGTGCAGATGCGCGTCGAGCTCAAGAAGCTGCACCAGCGGCTTGGCACCACCGCAGTCTACGTCACCCACGACCAGGTCGAGGCCATGACGCTCGGCGACCGTGTCGTCGTCATGCGCGATGGCGTCGTCCAGCAGGTAGGCGAACCGCTCGACCTCTACAACAGCCCGGCCAACCGCTTCGTGGCGGGCTTCATCGGCTCACCAGCCATGAACTTCGCCACCGTGACGATGATGGATGGCAACGGCCGCCTCACCGCCAAGAACGCGGGCCTGGAGCTCGAGGTGCCGCAATCGCAGATCGAGCGCCTGCGCCGCCACGTCGGGCGCGAGGTCACGATCGGCATCAGGCCGGAGAACCTGCACGTCGCCACCAATTCCGATCCCGCCGGATTCACCTTTCCCTCCAAGGTGGAGGTGGTGGAGCAGCTTGGCTCAGAGATCCTGCTCGACGTACGCGTCGGCGCCGATACCATGGTCGCGGCCGTCGATCCCACCATCCGCGCCAGGGTGGCGGATCAGATCAACCTTGCCGTCAACCCCGCACGGCTGCACTTCTTCGATGCCCAGACCGAGCTAGCACTCTGAGGCTCGACCGATAAATACGGGCGCCTCACCACCGCAATCTGCCACTGCACCGCAATCCGCCACTGGCCGCTAGCGCTCGGCGCGCCATTTGCATTAGGCTCACGCCAGCGATCCCTCGCCCAGACGCGGGCGCCGCCGGAGTTGCTATGGTGCGTCAGTTTCCGCGCTACTCGCGAGCCGAGCTCGTGGCCGACGGCTGCGTGCACGCCACGGGTGTCGCCTTCAGCCTCATCGCCGTGGCGGTCATGATGACGCTGGCTGCGAAAATGCTTTCCCCCACCACCACCGCAGGCCTAGGCGTCTATGCCTTTGGCATGCTGGCGGTATTCGCCTGCTCCGCCGCCTATAATCTCGCCTCTCCCGCGCGACCCGGCCTAAAAGCCATCCTGCGCCGCTTCGATCATGCCGCCATCTACGTGAGGATCGCCGGCACCTACACCCCCCTCGCCATCAAGATGGGCGATCTCGGCGGCCTGCTGTTGCTCGGGGGGGTGTGGACCATCACCGCCTTCGGCGCCACCGCCAAACTGCTGTGGCCTGGGCGTCTCGCGCGCACATCCTACGTGCTCTATCTGGTTCAGGGCTGGGCCGTGTTGAGCGCACTCGGTTCGCTGCTGCCGGCGGTGTCAACCCGGGTCCTCATCCTGCTCGTCGTCGGGGGATGCCTTTATACGGTGGGCGTCTTCTTCCACCTGTGGGAGAGGCTGCGCTACCACAACGCCATCTGGCACACCCTCGTTCTGGCAGGTTCGTGCTGCCACTTCGCAGCCATCATCGAAGCTGTCGGCCTCACCGGCGCCACCTGATCCGGCCCGTTACGACTGGCGCTGGCTGACGAAGCGCACCGCTTCGCGCAGCACGTCGGCCTTGGTGCCGAAGGGCTCGAGCAAGGCGATCGCCTCTGCTTCGATGACGCCAAGCCGCGCTCTCGCCTTGTGAACCCCCAGCGCGGCGACCAGGGTGGCCTTGCCTTCGTCTTTGCCGGTCGCTTTCCCCAGCAGGGCCGCTTCGCCTTCCAGATCGAGCAGGTCGTCGGCGATCTGGAAGGCGGCACCCATCCGGTCACCGAACCGGGCCAGTCGCGTACGGCTCGCGGTGTCGACCCGCCCGAGGATGGCACCGGCCTCGCATGCATAACCAAAAAGCGCCCCGGTCTTCATGGCCTGCAGGCGCGCGATGTG
>JAMXLN010000101.1 GCA_024281145.1 Hyphomicrobiaceae bacterium
CAAGGTTGGCTACGTGCGCGTGCTCTCGCCTGGCCGCAAGCCCTACAAGACCAGGGACGGTTGGGTGGGCGTGCTGCCCTACACGGAGCGCAATTGGACCAAGATCTTGCACGAGATCGGCCGCGCCGAGGTGACCGAGCTCGCATGGTTCAAGCACGCGACGCAGCGCAGCCAGCGCGTGGATGAGCTCTATGCCATTTTGGCGGAGGCCCTGACTGCGCGCAGCACGGCTGAGTGGTTGTCTGTCTTCGAGCGCCTCGACATACCCCACGCACCCGTGCGCACGCCCGACGACCTGCTCGACGACCCCCACCTCGCCGACGTCGGCTTCTTCGCAACCAAGTTCGCATCCGAGACACCCGTGAAGCGCACCCTGCGTCAGGCCGTCAACGTGGACGAAGTCGCTGATCTCCCCGACCTGCCGCCACCCGCCCTCGGCGCCGACACTGCGGCCGTCCTGCGCGAGGCCGGCTGCACCGAGGAAGAGATTGCTGCCGCGCTGGCGACCGCCACGCGCCGAGATCTCGCCTGACGCTCAGATTGGATCGCTTGCGGAGCAAACAAGCGTTGAGCCCCGGCAACGGTCGTCGGGTGAGCGCTGCGGTGGCGCATGCCTTTTCTGGTTTGCTGTGTTCGGCTCCAACGGCGCACCTGCGCGCGCCCGGGGTGACGCTTGCGAGCAACAGCACCGCGGCGGCGGCAAACAGCGGACACTTCCATGGTGTCTGCCAAGGACTGCGCCGTGGTAACACGCAAGGCTAGAGGGGAAAGCGGGTGTGGGAGTGGTTGATGTCGAAAGCCAAAGCCAAAGCCAAAACTGTCCTAGCAGTGATCGTTGGGCTTGCAGCAGCGGGCTCGGTGACGGGCGCCCGGCCGGTCGCGTCCAAAGAGTTTACCTACGACGAGAAGACCAACGCAGAGATGGCGCGCCGGCTCAAGATCCCCGTCTACTTCGCCGTGCCGGCGAGCGCCCGCTTGCCGCTGCCCAGCAGCATCGACACCGCCGATCGCCTGATCGATTTCAAGCATCCCGATGGCAAGGGAGCGCAGGGCGATGTCGGGCTGCGCCTGGTGATCGCAAGGCGCGCGGGCTTTGGCCAACGCCTCGGCAAGAGCGGCCTGGTGCAGACCGGCGATCTGCTGTTGACGTTCCGGTCCGAATGGGGCGGCGCAGGCGCCTATCCGAACGTGCAGATGGGGATCAGTCACACCGGCGTCGCATGGGTGAAGGATGGGGTGCTACACAACATCGATAACCCGCTCAACGAGGAATACCTGGGAGCCGGCAACCGCGGCGATTTCAACAGCGAGCATTACCGCACGCTGCAGTTTCTCCACGTCATCCGGCCGCGCAACCTCACCGACGCTGAGCGCGCCAACATCGTCGCATGGGCAATGCGTCTCACCGGCAGCGCCCGGCGCGTCTATCCTAAGGAGCTGAGCTTCAACCAGGACTACAACGCGCCCAAGTACAAAGCGGGCAAGCCGATCGAGTTCGTCAAGCAGCTGGGTCAGATCGCGCTGGGGCAAGATCCACCAGGCAATGTCGGCATGTTCTGTTCGGAGTTTGCCTGGTCGCTGCTGGCGCTCAGGGACTGCGAACCCGGCACTTCAGCTGACACGTTCAAGAAGACCGGAATTCCCTCCTGCGTGAAGCCCATCATGGAGCCGATGCGCGCGACCGGCGACTACATTACGCGCCGCGGCCGCTCCTCCTACTCCGGGCTCGCGGAAGGACCGCTGCTGGTGGTGGACTCGCTCAAACTTGCGGACGCGGATCGCGACAAGCTGCTGCACACCGTGTTCATCGAGAATAAGAACGGCATGTCCAAGATGTCGGTGGGTCATCGACAGGTGGCCGAAGCCTACCAATCCAAGTTCGAGCCGCTCGAGAAGTATTATTTGGGCGTCAATGGCAAGTGGGGTCCGAGCTTGCAGGCACGCCTCATCTCGGCCGGGTTTAAAAGGGGCATCCCGCAGAACTATTCGCCGACGTCGTTCCTGATCAATACGCTGCTACCGTCCAACAACGCCCGCCGCACCATGGACTACGTGGCGACCATCGTCTTCGAGTGAGCGGGGTGCGGTGGCAGACGGGCGAGCGCAGGTAGCGCCGTTGCAACAAGCGCGAGCGGCAAGGATCCGCTCGCACATCCTGCGAACTCATCAGCGGGTCAGAACCCATGGATCGCCGCCAAGTCATCAAAGCCGGTCTCGCCATGCCACTCGCGCTCGCCGGCAGCGCCCGGGGGCAGCAGCCGGTCTTTATTGCCGACATGCACTATCACTTGCTGTTCATCGGGCCCAATCCCGCGTCGACCCAACCGTTGGGGCCAAACATGGCGGGCGGGCAGGCCACTCTCGTCGCCTGGTCGCTCGTCGGCGATCTGCCGTGGCTGGCCATCACGTCGCGCGGTTTCAAGCAGAAGGGGGCGCCCAAATCCGGAGAGCCGCAGAAGTGGCTCCAAGAGGAGATTGAGCGCGTCAAGGCGCACATCAGCGCGCAGAAGCTCAAGATCGCCACGACGCCCGAACACGTCGACGCCGCGCTCAAGGGCGATCCCCACGTCGTGCTCGCCGTGGAAGGGGCAAGTTTCGTCGACGATGGCATCGCCCAGCTGCAAACAGCCTACGACATGGGCGTCCGCCACATCCAACTTGTGCACTACACCCGCAATGCGATTGGCGACTTCCAGACTGAGCCCCCAAGGCTCGGTGGCCTCACCGATCTCGGCAAGACGGTCGTTGCGGAGTGCAACCGCCTCGGCATCCTTGTCGATTTGGCGCACGCCACCAGCGAAGCCGTCGCGCAGGCGCTGGCGGTCTCGAAGGTAGGCATGGTTTGGTCGCACAGCTCCGTGACGAAGACCCGCAAGCCCCAGTGGACCATGGCGGTCGCCCAGTCGCGGCAACTGGCATTCGAGGATGCGAAGGCCATCGCCGCCAAGGGTGGCGTCGTCGGCCTGTGGGCGCTGCGATCTGACGTGGGGGCAACGCCCGAAGCCTACGCCGAGCGATTGTCCGAGTTGGCGGATTGGCTTGGTGAGGACCACGCGGCCTTCGGCACCGACATGAACGCGCTCGCCGCGCCGGCGCTGACCAAGTTCTCCGACCTGCGCCGCGTGGTCGAGCATTGGCAGCGGCGCGGCATGAGCGAGGTCCGCATCCGCAAGCTCGCCATCGAGAACTACGCCCGCGTGCTGCGGCAAGCGATGGCCGCACGGCAAGTGTGAGCGCGCTTGGGCACAAGGCCGCAGACAACCCCAGCAGACACCCCCAGCAGACACCCGATGGGGGTGGGAGGTTTCGGCCCCGCCCCGACGAGCGCTGGCGGGCCCTCGGCGTTCCGACCCTAATCGCGGCCGCGGGTCGTTGCGACCCGCACCTCGCGTTATACGCGCTCCAATACAGCGGCTATGCCTTGGCCAACGCCGATGCACATGGAGACGAGCGCGTAGCGTCCGCCGGTGCGTTGCAGCTGGCGCGTTGCGGTGAGTGCGAGCCGGGTGCCCGAGGCCCCAAGTGGGTGGCCCACGGCGATCGCCCCGCCGTTGGGATTGACGCGGCTGTCGTCGAACGCCAAACCAAGGCCCTTGAGGCAGGCTAAGACCTGCGCCGCGAACGCCTCGTTGATCTCGATCACGTCCATCTCCTTGAGGTCGAGACCGGCACGCGCCAGCGCCTTTCTGGCCGCCGGCACCGGCCCCAATCCCATGGTACGCGGTGGCACGCCGGCGATGCCTGTGGCGATGACGCGCGCCAACGGCTTGACGCCGGCGCTGTCACCTGCTGCACGACTGGCCACGATCAGCGCCGCTGCCCCATCGTTGATGCCCGAGGCGTTGCCAGCGGTGGTCACGCCCTCGGGGAATAGTGCCTTTAGCTTCTGCAGGCCCTCCAGCGTGGTTTCAGGCCGCGGATGTTCATCCTCCGACACCACGGCATCAGGCTTTCCCCTGCCCTGCGGGATGGACACCGATTTGATTTCGCTCTTGAAAAACCCATCCTCGCGGGCCTTGGCGTACTTGTGCTGGGAGGCGAGTGCGAACTTGTCGCAGTCCTCGCGCTTCAGCTGATATTCGCGCGCCAGATTGTCCGCGGTCTGCGGCATGGTGTCGGCGCCAAAGAGGCTCTCGAGCTTCGGATTGGGGAAGCGGGCCCCGAGGGAGGAATCGAACACCCTGAAATCCTTTGCGAACGGCTGCTCGGCCTTACCGACCACGAACGGCGCTCGCGTCATGCTCTCCACCCCGCCGGCAATGCACAAATCAGCTTCGCCACACGTGATGGCATGCGCGGCCCCCGCCAGCGCATTGAGGCCGGAGCCGCACAGCCGATTGTGCACGGCACCGGGTGTCTCGACCGGAAGGCCGGCCAACAGAAGCGCATGGCGTGCGACGTTACGGCTGTCCTCGCCAGCCTGTGACGCGCATCCCACTGCCACGTCGTCCACAGACTCGGGGGCAAAACCGGACCGCGCCACCACCTCCTTGACAACGTTGGCCAACAGATCGTCCGGCCGCACACGCGAGAGCGCGCCCGCGTGCCGTCCGAACGGCGTGCGCAGTCCATCGTAGATGTAGGCTTGCAACATGTCCTCGCCTCCCAGGCGCTACAAATCCAGCCTCGGCGTCGTCACATCGATCAGGTGCGCGGCGCGTCTGCCGGCTTGTACACCTTTGGACCGCGCAATGCGAGAATCACCTCGGCCATGATGGAGATGGCGATCTCGGGGGGACTTTGCGCGCCAACATTGATGCCGATCGGTGAATGAATGCGCTTGATCTCCTCGTCGCTGAAGCCGGCCTCCGAGAGGCGCTGCGTGCGCTTGGCGTGATTGCGTCTGGAGCCCAGCGCGCCAACATAGAAACACTGCGAGCGCATCGCCAGCTTCAATGCTTCATCGTCGATGTGGCCGACATGGGCCAGCGCCACCACCGCCGTATAGGGATCGAGCCCAATTCTGGGGATCGCATCCTGTGGCCATTCGGTGTCGAGGCGAATGTCGGGGAAGCGGGCCTCCGCCGCGAAGGCCGTGCGCGGATCAATCACTGTAACCTCATAGCCGGCGATCTTTACGAGCTGCGCGAGCACCTGACCGATGTGGGTGGCGCCGATGATGAGCACGCGCGCTGGCGGAACCATGGCGTGGACGAACACCTCGCCGTCAGGCGTCTGGGTGAGCTCGCTCTCGCCGCTATCGAACCGCGCTTGGATCGAGGCATCCGCAACCTTGTCATCGCGACCGAAGAGCTCGTGGCGGCCATCGGCAAGGCGGGTGCGCACGATGAGCCCCCGCCGGTTGATGCGGGCGTCGAGCGCGCGCGTGACGAGGGGCAGGCCCTCCGCCTTCTCCAGCCGCTCGACGAACACCTTGATCTGACCGCCGCAGGGCAGACCCACCTGCCAGGCGGTCTCGTCGGCGACCCCGAATTCGAGCGTCTTCGGCTTACCGTTGGTCAAGATCTCTTCGGCCTCGGCGATCACCTCGCCTTCTACACAGCCTCCCGAGACGGAGCCCTCAAATCGGCCATCTGCGCCGATCACCAGCTGTCCACCGATGCCGACCGGGGCCGACCCCCAGGTGCCGATGACGGTGGCAAGGGCGATGCGTCCGTCCTGATCGAGCCAGCTGCGGGCGGCTTCCAGCACGTCATGCGACTTGGCGCGGTGAAGATGGGTGGGGGGCTCGGACATCGGCGGCCTCGCGTTTGCTGCTGCCGCATCTCGCCTCGAGGGGCGACGGCAGACCTCTTGATCCAAGCCACAAAAATAAGCGGCACCGGCGAACTTCGCCAGTGCCGAATCGAAGGCGCTGTATTCGCGGGGATTGAGCGCCCCGTGGGCCCGATGGCAAGCTCAAGCGCGGGCAAGGCTCGCGTCGAAGAGGCGCAGCACCGCCTCGCGCGAGGATTTGGGCGTGCCGTCGTTGAGCGTGTAAATCGTCTCGTAGGCTTCTTCCTGGCTCGCCCGCCCGGTCATCCGCATGGCAGCCTGGCCCGCGAGCTGTCGCGCCTGATGGATATCCCCGATCAGATCGAAACCAGCCCGCACCAGGGCGCCGTATGCGCAGAAACGCACCGCTTTGGCATCGGTCGGTTCGCAGTCGCGATTGTTGCGGGTGAGCGCCAACGTGTAGCGCGTCCACTGGGAGCGATTGGCCACGTAGGTGCGCGCACGCTCGATGATCTGCGTGAGGATCGGTTTCGCCATTGTCTGCACCTCCGGTCGCTTGATCCGGCTGCATATGCAACCAAAGCCCATCAGATCACGCTGCGCCCGCCCGTCAAGGTCCAATCGACGGCCACACGGCGTCATTTCGCAAGGAATTCCAGAACTTTGTCCATTGCTCGTGGCCTGCTCGGCAGGCTGGCCAGTCTGCCGTCCAGGCTGCCGTCGGGCTGACCAGGTTTTCGCCCGGGCCGTCTCCCTAGGACACAACCTCTCTCAATCTATGGTCGAGCATAAGGTCGTATGCAACCCTTGGACCCGAAGCGACGCAGGCCTGCGGGCGCAGGGGGTGGCGGGGCAGCTGGGCATGGGCCGCGGCGGCCACGCTCGTGCTCCGATCGGATCGCAAGGTTGTGCAGTGCGCGGCTCTCACTTGGCTGGCGCAGTCGGTGCGGCAGTCGCAAAGCCGCTGAACACCATGTCCGGCGCGGAGGCATTGTGACGCGAGGGGATTACGCGTCCCGCCCACAGTTCGACGGCGGTGGCGTGCTTGAAGGCCATGATGGGTTCCTCACGCCATCCCTTGGCGCCTGGCTCGCGGACGGCAATGCGAGCTACGTCGTTGTTGAGCTCGGAGACGTACATGGATCGCAGCGCTGCAAATGGCCGGCCTTCGATGCCCGAATCGAAGGCGATCTCCAAGGTGTGCCGCTTCTCGTCAATCTCGCTCAGGGTCACCCTCGCCGTGCCGCCGCGCTCGAATGCCAGCGTAAAGCTGCGCGAGCTTGGATCGAACGCCACCTCCCGGATCTTGACGATGGGCCGACCCTCAACTTCCACCGGTCCTACTAGGAACGAGGAACCGAACGCTGTCGGTGCCATGTGCTGAGGTGCCATGGGCCGCAGGCGCCAATAGCCATCCTGCGGGTAGAGCACCGCGACCTCCTCCCCGCCCATGGGCCTGATCCTCCACACCTGCAAGAGATGCACGCCTGTCTCGACGCGATCACCGACGCGCACGATGGCATTGCCCGCACGCCAGAAGGTCGAGAACCTGAGACCCACCACCCACAACTCGATGTCCTCATAGAGGGTGGTGCGCCGCGGCCGGTCGGCGGGCGAGGGCGATGGATCACCGGCGGCGCTACAACCCGTCCAGTCCGCCGCAAAGCTATCGCGCTCGATGGCACCGAGGTAAGCGGGGTGTGTGGCCTCGATGCGCAAGCGCCGCACGTCCTTGGAAGCGAGATTGACGGTGACGTTGTCCTTTTCGGCGCACAGCACCGGCTCGCTCGCGTTCGTCACTTCGACGCCAAAGGGCTCGGGGGATGCGGCGTGTGCGGCGGGCGCGGCCGCCAAGGCGAGCGCTATCGCCAAGGCCCGATGAAAATTGCGGGCGGCGCGGGATTGCCCGCACGCCTTCGAGCCCTCAGCCAGCACGGCCGCACCGAGCCGGCGCGCGTCGGTGGCCCGCCCGCGCGTGCGCATCGCGGGCTTTTGCCCCGCGGCGAGAAGCCGAGCCCAGCGTCCAATGCGCGCGGTATGCCATGGGTCTCACCTAGACTTGCCCGACTTCGGGATCGGCAGGCCCGCTCGACCTTGATCGCCCGCCTGCGGCGCTGCGCCTCAGCTCGCCCAGGGCCCCAGCAAAGCGCGACAACGCCGTGTTGAGGTGCTCGATGCTGCCAAGCGCCCGCTCCCCGCGTCGCAATCGCCGGTCGAGCGCCGCCATGGTTTTGGCGAGCCCAGGGTCGTCGTCCTCGAGCCAAGTGCGAAACACCCAAGCGTAGGCCATGCCAAGCCCTGCCACTCTGATTGCGCCGGTTGGGCCATCGGTGCTGATGCCTGCCGCTTCAAGCATCCAGTGCTGGGAGGAGAGATAGGGGACGGCGAGCGAAACGTCGGCCGCACCCGAGGCGTAGATCGATTTGAGCGCAGCCTTGTGCGGCCCCAGCACGTCAAAGCGCGTCATGACGATATCGAAGAGCCGGTCGCGCTTCGTCTGGCCCTCCGTGCGCTTGGCCGCCCGCTTCAGCACCTCGTCATCGATCGCGCGCAACAGGCCGGCGATGAGCTGGGTCTTGGTGGTGAACTCATCGCGCAGCTCCGAGATCGTCAGATTGGCGCTCTCGGCAATATCGAGAAGGGTTACGTCGGCCCAACTGTGTTTGGCAGCGCAGCCGAGCGCGGCGGTGAGGATGCGCCCTTTCCGCGTATAGGGATCGAACATCGCGACCTCATCTTTCCTGCTTTAAATTGGTAGAAGCGCGAGCAAAATCAACCAAGCGCGGAGGGCGATGCTGGCGCGGCGCTCAGCGGGCGTCCGTCCAGCTCTCGGAGAAGGCCAGCGCGCTGGTGCTGAAGGGTCGCCCCTCCCGCTCACGCTTCCAGGGTCGGCCGGCCGCCTCCACTCCATTGCGCGAAAGCCGCGCGCCGAGGGCTGGGACCAGCACGGTGCAGACGCCGTAGCGCCGCCCGGGCGTGGCATTGGGCTGGGTGTGGATCAACAATGGATCGCCAATGTCGTACCAGGTGAGGGAAAGGTCCTCATGCCGAGCCGCCACCCTCTCGGTCCAAAAGTAGCGCGGGTCGCCGTGCCTGCTGAACTCGGCATCGACCACGGGAATGGTGGTGTCCAGGAGTTCGGCATTGAGCATGCCCTGGACAGTCGTCTGCAGCCAGCGCGCCATGGCAATGTTGTCCGACCAAATGCGCCAGCGGTTTTCGGTCAGCTCGCTCTTGAGATAGAGCACGTGACCCGGTCCTGCCGGCGAGAACAGGATGCGCCAGAAGCTGGCATTGGTCGTGAAGTTGTCGCTGTCGACCGGGCTCAATCGAATGAACGGGTTCTCGCCAGTAAGGATGACTAAGTTGGGATCTGCCGTGCTCATTGAACTCCTCCCATTGGCAACTGTCCGCAAGCGCGGGGCTGAGGTGGCCGGGTGAGGGCCGGTCTCGTGCGCGCTGAGCGCAAAGTCTGCGCTCGAGCCCAAGCACGCCTGCGGTCCAAGTGTGCGATCAAACGAGGGGTCTGTGCAATCGCAAGATGCCCTGTGGGTATTGGGCGGCTCTTTACTTGGTGAACGTAAACGGCGAAAGAAACCATTGACATTCCGCGGCAGTGCCCTAGCTAACGGCGCTTATGAACACGGCAAGCCCGCGCGAGTTTCTCAATTCGACGGATGTCCGCGTGCTGGAGGCCAATAGCCCCAGCAGCGACTATATCGACGTGCCCGCCAGCCGACCGCTGCGGCTCGACTGCGATCGGCTGCTTGCCCCCTTTCGCATCGCTTACAAGACCTACGGTGCGCTCAACGCCGCCAAGTCGAACGCCGTGCTCGTCGCCCACGCCCTCACGGGCGATCAGTACGCCGCCAGCCAGCATCCCGTGACCCAGAAGCCCGGCTGGTGGGAGACGATGATCGGCCCTGGCAAACCGATCGACACGGACCGATTTTTCGTCATCTGCCCCAACGTGCTTGGCGGCTGCATGGGATCGACCGGGCCAGCCAGCATCAACGCGCTGACCGGCAAGCCCTGGGGTCTCGACTTTCCTGTCATTACCATTGGCGACATGGTGGATGCGCAGGTTCCCCTGATCGACCATCTCGGCATCGATCAGCTCTTCTGCGTCGTCGGCGGCTCCATGGGCGGTATGCAAGTGCTCGAGTGGGCCGCACGCCACGGTCCTCGGGTCTACACCGCCGTGCCGATCGCCACGGCAGCCTGGCATTCCTCGCAAAACATCGCCTTCCACGAGGTCGGTCGGCAGGCGGTCATGGCCGACCCCGACTGGCGCCAGGGCCGCTATTTGGAGCTCGGCACCGAGCCGCGCAACGGTCTCGCCGTGGCGCGCATGGCCGCACACATCACCTATCTTTCCGAAGAAGCGCTGCAGCGCAAGTTCGGCCGCAGCCTGCAGGATCTCGCTGCCAAGACCTTCAGCTTCAATGCCGACTTCCAGGTCGAGAGCTACCTGCGTCATCAGGGCTCCACCTTCGTCGATCGCTTCGACGCCAACAGCTATCTCTACATCACCCGAGCGATCGACTATTTCGACCTGGCGGCCGAGCACGGCGATGTCTTGGCCAACGCCTTCAAGGGCACCAAGACGCGCTTCTGCGTCGTGTCCTTCACCAGCGATTGGCTCTATCCCACGCGCGAAAGCCGCGAGATCGTGCAGGCGCTCAACGCTGTGGCGGCCAATGTCAGCTTTGTCGAGATCGAATCCGACAAGGGTCACGATGCCTTCCTGCTCGAGGAGCCCGAGCTGTTTGCGGCGGTGCGCGGCTTTCTCAACGCTGCCGCCGATAAGCGCGGACTGAACAGTGGGTCGGGGGGACGTTGATGCTGGCGCCGGCCATCCCGTCCACCACACGCGTTGATCATCTGCTGATCGCGGAGATGGTGGCCGACGCTTCCCGGGTGCTCGACGTGGGCTGCGGCGACGGCGCGCTGCTGCAGCTGTTGGCCGACACCAAGAACGTCGATGGCCGCGGCATCGAGATTGCGCGCGAGCGTGTCAACGCCTGCGTGACGCGCGGGCTCTCGGTCATTCAAGGCGATGCCGACCGCGACCTTGCCGACTACCCGGACGACGCCTTCGACTGCGCCATCCTGAGCCTCACCATCCAGGCGACGCGGCAGCCCAAGACCGTGCTGGAGCACCTCCTGCGCATCGGTCGCAGGGCCATCGTTTCGTTCCCCAATTTTGGACACTGGCAGGTGCGCGCACAACTGCTGTTCACCGGCCGCATGCCGGTGACGGAGAACCTGCCCGAGGCCTGGTACGTGAGCCCCAACGCGCACCTTTGCACCATCAAGGACTTTGCCAATCTTTGTCGGGTGATGAACGCGCGCGTCGAGCGCGCCGTGGCCTTCAACGCCTCGGGCCAGCAGCTCGGTACCTGGCTTCCCCTGACCGTGCACAACCTGATGGGCGAGAAGGCCGTCTTCATGCTGACGCGGACCAGGGTGCATTGAGCGAACCGGGCCGATCGCCAGCACGATATGGCGAGGTCTTGACCCGACGCGCGGTCTTGGGCTTTCTGGTCGCTCCTCTGTGCACTCCGGTCATGTCGGTGCCGTCCCTGCCGCAAACCCATTTGTCGCAACCCGTCACGGTCGGCGCCGAGGTGCTCGCCGCAGCGCGCTTCGCGGCGCTCGACGGCAAGCGGGTGGGCCTCATCACCAACCAAACGGGCCTTGCGGGGAGCGAGCATCTGGCCGACCTCCTGAGCCGGACGCCGAACCTCAAACTCACCGCCATCTTCGCCCCCGAGCACGGCTTCCGCGGCCAAGCCGAAGCCGGAGCCGCGGTGGGCGGAGGGACCGACCCCAACACCGGCGTTGCCATTCATAGCCTCTACGGAGCCAGCCGCAGGCCAACGCCCGCCATGCTGGGGAACGTGGACGTGCTCGTGTTCGACATCCAGGACGTCGGCGTTCGCTTCTACACTTATATCTCGACCATGGGCCTGGCGATGCAGGCGGCGGCCGGGGCGCGCATCCCCTTCGTCGTGCTCGACCGGCCGAACCCGCTCGGGGGTGCCTACGTCTCCGGCTTTGTGCTCGAGGCCGCGCTGCGCTCCTTTGTTGGGGAATATCCAATTCCCATCGTGCACGGCCTGACGGTGGGGGAGCTTGCGCACATGATCCGCGGCGAGAAGTGGCTCGGGGGCCTCGATGGCCTCGAGCTCAACGTCGTGCCGATGCAGGGTTGGCAGCGCGCCATGCGCTGGCCGGCGACGGGCCGCGCCTGGGTGGCCACGAGCCCCAACATTCCAACTTTCGAGGCGGCACTCGTCTATCCCGGCATGGGGCTGGTGGGCGAGGCCGAGGTCAACGAGGGCCGCGGCACACCCACGCCCTTCTCCCTCTTTGGCGCGCCATGGATCGAAGGGCCGCGGCTTGTACACACCCTCAATGGGCTGCGCCTGCCCGGCGTGACATTTCGCTCGGAGGCCTTCACGCCGCGCTCGATTGCAGGCGTGGCGGCACATCCCCGCTTCGTTGGCACGGCGCTCAGCGGTGTGCGCATTGCCGTCAGCGACATGGCGCGCATCGAGCCGCTCGAGGTCGGCATGCACGTGCTGGCGCTGATCGCGGCCGAAGCGCGCGCCCGCAACATTGACCCACTGTTTTCCAACCTCAAGATGTTCCACGCCGTTGCCGGCACGCGGCGGCTCAACGACATGCTCCTGGCCGGCAAGGACGGGGATAGCATCATTCGGGCCTGGCAATCCGAAGTGGAAGAGTTCAAGAGCCGGCGCGCCCGCTACCTCATCTATTGACCGATTGGCCTACGCCGATCGAGCGAGCCCGCAAAGGCCTGCCACCTCGGCCCCTTTTTTAGGCGGCGCCCGCGATTGTCGTTGCGGATCTCAAGAGCGCCGCTCGCAGCGCTTGAGGATGCCTCGCACCGTCGCCAGCTGCTTCACTCGCCGCGCCGGGGCTCGCTTGGGGACGGCCCCCATGAGCTCCTTGCGCGCTTCGACGATGATCACGCCGGCAAAGCCAGGCCACAGCCGTGCGCCGATCCGCTCAAAGCCCGTCGCCCAGCGCACCAACCACTGCCGATCGAACGGCGGCATGAACAAGGCGCTCGCCCATTCGAGCGGCGTAAACAGCGACTCGCCAAGCAGCCGCTCGAGCTGGGCGCGGCTGTAAGGTCGTCCGTGGCCGAAGGGGGTGGTGTCCAATCGTGCCCAGATGCCGCGCCGGTTGGGAACGATGAGCAGGAGCCGACCCTCGGGGGTGAGCACGCGCCACATCTCGCGCAACAGGGGTCCCGTGCGCTCGGAGGCCTCCAGGCAATGTACGGCAAGCAGGCGGTCGATCGAAGCGTCCGCGAGGGGCAGCATCGCCTCCTCGACCATCACCGCCTGCGCCGGTCCGGACGCCGGCCACACCAGCGCGCCCTGGGTCGCCGGCATCAAGGCGCCCAAGCGGGCGGCCTCGCCCCGAAACATGCCGATGTAAGGCGCGGCAAAGCCCAGTCCCATCAGCTGGCAGCCCTCGAGGCTGCGCCAGCGAGCGCGAATGCGGCTCGTCAGCAGCCGGCGCACGAAGCCTCCAAGCGGCCGATTGTAGAAATCGCGAAGGTCGACGATGTCGAGTTGCATCGGCGAGAGGGGCCGTTCCATGAGCATCCGCCAGCATTCGCTCGTTCGCCACGGGGCGCCAGCGACAAGCGTGCGCGCCCCCCCGCAAGACGGTTGAATTCGAGGCGTCCCCTGTTAGGGTGCTTCAAGGACCCGAAAAAGCAAGCAAAAGCTCGCGAGTTATCCTCATGCCCAAGCTTGAAATTCACCAATTTCCCTGTCTCTCCGACAACTTCGGCGTACTGATCCGCGATGCCGAAGCGGGCGTCGTGGCCTCCATCGATGCGCCGGACGCCAAGGCCGTCGCCGCCGCCCTGGCGACCCAGGGCTGGCGGCTGACGCATATTCTGACGACGCATCATCACGGCGATCACACCGGAGGCAATCTGGCCCTCAAGGGCGAGACCCGCTGCACCATCTTCGGCCCCCGCGCCGAGGCAGCCAAGGTCCCCGGTATCGACACGGCCTTGGGCGATGGCGACGCCTTCAAATTGGGCGGGCACGAGGTGCGGGTGCTCGACACGCCCGGGCACACGGCGGGCCACATCAGCTACTGGATCCCCTCCGCCAACGTCGCCTTCGTGGGTGACACGCTGTTTGCCATCGGCTGCGGCCGCGTGATCGAGGGCAATCATGAAATGATGTGGCACTCGCTGCAGAAGTTGATGGGCCTGCCCAAAGAGACGGCGATTTACTGCGGGCACGAGTATACGCAGGCCAACGCGCGCTTCGCCCTTACGATCGAGCCGGAGAATGAGGCGCTCCAGAAGCGTGCCAAGGCGGTGGATCAAATGCGGGCCACCGGCAAAGCGACGCTGCCCACCACCATTGGTCTTGAGCTGGAGACAAATCCCTTTCTGCGCCCCGATTCGCCAGCGATCCAGAAGCGGCTCGGCATGGCGGGCAAGCCTGCGTGGCAGATCTTCGGCGAGATCCGCGAGCGCAAGAACCGCAGCTAGGCTGAAGGGCGCGGCGGCCTAGGGAGGGAGAAGCCAAATGTCCCAAGCGCTTCCCGCCGTCAGCCTGGTCGCCGTGCCCGGTCGGCGGCGGGCGACCCTAGAACTCGCGCGCGAGATTGAGCGGCGCGGATTTGCGGGCATCTATGCGCCCAGCGTCTTCGCCAACGTGTCGCTGTGCGAGGCGCTGGCGCACGTGACCGAGCGGATCGAGTTTGGCACCTCGATCGCGCCAATCTACGCCCGCACGGTTGGCGATTTCGCCGAGAGCGCCACCTTCCTAAACGAGGTCTCCGGCGCACGATTCCGCTTCGGCATCGGCGTGAGCCATGCACCGGCACACGTGCGCATGGGCGTGACGGTCGGCAAGCCGCTCTCCGATATCCGCAACTTCGTGGAGAAGCTGCGCGCCCACGCCGGCAGCGCGCTGCCGCCTGTCATCCTCGCCACGCTGCGCAAGGGCATGATCGCCCTTGCCGGCGAGATCGCCGAAGGCATGGTGTTTGCCAATGGTGCGCGCTCGCACATGGCGGATTCGCTCGCAGCGCTGCCGCCGAGCAAGCGCGACAATGCCAGCTTCTTCATTGGCAACATGATCCCGACCTGCATCAGCGATGACATCGAGGCGGCAAAAGCGGTCAATCGCAGGACGCTGTCGCACTACGCGCTGCTGGCAAACTACCGCAATTATTGGAAGGAAGCGGGCTACGTCGAGGAGATGACGGCCATTGAAGAGGCGGTCGCGCGCAAACGCGTCGAGGACGTGCCCAAGTACCTGACCGATGCATGGCTTGCCGACTGCACGCTGTTTGGTCCTGCTGCACGGGTGAAGGAAGGTCTTGACGCCTGGTACGCCGCGGGCATCCGCACCCCGATTGTGGTGCCCTCCTCCACCGCCGGCAATCAGATGAAGGCATTTGCAGAGCTGTTTGCGGCCCTCGCGG
Organism: Hyphomicrobiaceae bacterium; assembly: GCA_024281145.1. GTDB lineage: Bacteria > Pseudomonadota > Alphaproteobacteria > Rhizobiales > Hyphomicrobiaceae > AWTP1-13. The sequence continues at coordinate 15,175 of JAMXLN010000101.1, forward strand.
CCTGATGGCATCGCCGCGCGCGATTGGCGCAGCAGTCGGCAACCCAAGCGGCAACACTCGTTCCCGAGGCCGCGAGGCACGGGCCGATGCCCGGGCCGATGCCTG
>JAMXLN010000102.1 GCA_024281145.1 Hyphomicrobiaceae bacterium
CGATCGTCACGCCCCCGTCGGCAATCACCACCGTGCCCGTCATGAAGCTCGAGGCCTTCGAGGCCAAGAAAGCGATGACGCTGCCGATTTCTTCGGGCTCGCCGATGCGCCGCAGCGGGGCGGTGGAAACTGTACGCTTCAGCCGCTCCGGGTCCTCCCACAGCGCGCGGGCAAAGTCGGTCTTGACGAGGCCTGGGGCTACGCAGTTGATGCGCACGCCTTTGGGGCTCCATTCGACCGCAAGGCTGCGGGTCAGCTGCATGTCGGCGGCTTTCGAGATGCCGTAGGCGCCAAGCTGGGTGCTGCCCCGCAAGCCGCCGACCGAGGAGACGATGACCACGCTGCCGCCGCCCTGCTCGACCATGTGCGGCAATGCCAGATTGCACAGCCACAGGTTGCTCTTGATGTTGGAGCTCATGATCTTGTCGAAAGCGTCGTCCGAGATGCCGGCGAGCGGACCGAAGTAGGGATTGACCGCCGCGTTGCACACGAGCGTGTCGATCTTGCCCCACGTCTCGATCGCGCCCTTGACGAGCCCCGCAATCTCATCCCTGCGCGAGATGTTGCAGGGAATACTGATCGCCTCCCCACCGGCTTTCCGGATCCCCGCCGCAACCTCCTCACATACCTGCGCCTTGCGGCTCGAGATCACAACCTTTGCTCCGAGGGTGGCCATGATCTCTGCCGCCGCGCGGCCAATACCCTTGCTCGAACCAGTGATGACAGCCACTTGCCCGCGAAGCTCGAAGGGGTTTTGCATGGGCCTCGACCGCCTCCCTGTCCTATACGTTAACTTGTTGCCAAGCACGCGACGCGCGCCTAGGTTCGACCCATCATAGTGAGCGGGCCGACACTCAGACAAGGACGCCGATGGGAGCGGAGCGACCCTGGGAAAAGAGCTACCCACCCGGTGTGCGCTGGGATGCGCCGATCGCGACCGCAACGCTGCCGACGATGTTCGACGAATTCACGACCCGGTGGGCGGACAAGCCGGCCCTCGAATACCGCGACCGCACGATCAGCTACCGCGAGTTGCGCGCCGGCGTGGAGGCGTTGGCCTGCGGCCTCATGGAAGTGGGCGTCGGACCTGGCACCGTCGTGGCGCTCTATCTGCCGAACACGCCCTACCACCCCATCGCATTCTTCGCCATCCTCAAGGCCGGCGGGCGCGTCGTGCATCTCTCTCCGCTCGATGCCGAGCGCGAGCTTGCCTACAAGCTCACGGACGCCGGCGCCCGCATCTTGGTCACGACCAACATCGGCTTCATGGCCCGGCTGGCTCAGAAGCTCAAGGCAGACGGCCTTGTCGATCAGCTGATCGTCGGCGACGACGGGGCCTTCGGGCCCTCGGCGATGCCCGTGGCGCCGATGCCGGAAGGCGCGGGGCTAATCCCGTTCGATCGGCTGAGTGCGGATGGTGCCAACAAGCTGCCGCGGCTTTGGCCTGAAGTGGACGTGGAGGACGTCGCCCTCTTGCAGTACACCGGCGGCACCACGGGCAAGCCCAAGGGCGCCATGCTGAGCCACGCCAACCTGAGCGCGGCGTGTTCCATCTATAAGGCCTGGTTCGACCCGCAGCGCATGACCAAGCCCGGTACCGACAAGATCATCTGTGTGCTGCCTCTGTTCCACATCTTCGCTCTCACCAACGTGTTGCTGCGCGGCCTGCAGGAGGGTAACGAGCTCCTGCTGCGAGCGCGATTTGATGTGGCGACCACGCTCGCCGACATCGAAGTGAAGCGCGCTACCGTGTTTCCGGGCGTGCCAACCATGTGGATCGCACTTGCCAACACACCCGATATCGACAAGCGCGACTTCACGTCGTTGCGCTTCGTAGGCTCGGGCGGCGCCGCGCTCCCCGTCGAAGTGGCCGAGCGCTTCCACAAGCTGACCGGCCAGCGCCTCGGCGGCGGCTGGGGCATGACCGAGACTGCGCCGGCGGGCACGGCCATGCCGAGGGGATGGACGGGCAAGGCCGGTTCGGTTGGGCTGCCGCTCCCCGGCATTGTGATGGATGTTGTCGCCCTCGACGATCCCCGCCGCGTGCTCCCACCGGGAACAAGAGGCGAGATCCGCATCAAAGGCCCCAATGTGACGAAAGGCTACTGGAACGCGCCCGCCGAGACCGCCGCGGCCTTCGTCGATGGCTATTTCATCACCGGCGACATCGGCTTCATGGACGAAGACGGCTACTACTATCTCGTCGACCGCAAGAAGGACATGATCATCTCCGGCGGGTTCAACGTCTATTCGCGCACCGTCGAGGACGCAATTTACGAGCATCCGGCCGTCGCCGAAGCGGTCGTGATCGGCGTGCCCGATGCCTACCGGGGCGAGGCGGCCAAGGCCTTTGTGCAACTCAAGACCGGTGCCCTCCCCTTCTCGCTCGATGAGTTGCGCGCGTTCCTGGCCGACAAGCTCGGTCGCCACGAAATGCCGGCGCACCTTGAGTTTCGTGACGCGCTGCCGAAGACTGCCGTTGGCAAGCTGTCGAAGCGAGAGCTCGTCGATGAGGAGCAGCGCAAGGCGAGGGCTGCTGCGGAATGAACAACCGCCTCGAGAACACTTTTGCTCCACCTCCACGGCCGGCGCGATCTCCACCTCAACCGCCGCGCGAAGGACCGATCGCCGCGGCCGGCAACATCGCCCGCCCGTCCTTGACGTGCGAGGGCGCGCGCCACGGCCAGTTGCGCCGCCCAATGAAAGCCACGCCATAGCGTTTCCGCACAAGTTTGGCATGAAGGAGCCCACCATGGTCGAAGCCGTCATCGTCTCCACCGCCCGCACCCCGATCGGCAGAGCCGTGCGGGGGGCCTACAATCTCACCCATGGCGCCGACCTCGGCGGTCACGTGATCGCGCATGCGGCAAAGCGCGCGGGCCTCGAGCCAGGTGACGTAGAAGACGTGGTGATGGGTTGCGCCAATCCCGAAGGTGCGACCGGCGGCAATATCGCCCGGCAGTGTGCGATCCGCGCGGGCTTAGCCGTGACGACGGCCGCCCAGACCGTCAACCGTTTTTGCTCCTCGGGCCTACAGGCCATCGCGCTCGCCGCCTATAGCATCAAGGAGCAGGGCGTACCCGTCGCCGTGGCAGGGGGACTTGAGTCCATCAGCCTCGTGCAGATGAATTTGAATACCAAGTTCTACCGCGACGACTGGATCGTGGAGCACAAGGGCGCGCTCTACATGCCCATGATCGAGACCGCCGACATCGTCGCCAAGCGCTACGGCATCAGCCGCGAGAAGCAAGACGAATACGCGCTGCTGAGCCAGCAGCGCACCGCCGCGGCCCAGAAGGCGGGCCGGCTCGACCAGGAGATCGTTCCCCTGACCACGGTCATGCAGGTCGAGAACAAGGAGACGAAGGAGATCTCCAAGCGCACCGTGACCTTGGAGAAGGACGAAGGCAACCGCCCGGACACCAACATGGAGGGCCTCGCCAAGCTCAAACCCGTGCGCGGGGATGACCAATTCATTACCGCGGGCAATGCCAGCCAGCTCTCCGACGGCGCCTCGGCCTGCGTGCTTATGTCGGACAAGGAGGCGGCCAGACGCAAGATCAAGCCGATGGGCATCTTTCGCGGCTTTGCGGTGGCGGGCTGCGAACCCGACGAGATGGGCATCGGCCCGGTGTTTGCCGTGCCGCGCCTGCTTGAGCGCACCGGCATCAAGATGGACGACATCGGTCTGTGGGAGCTCAACGAGGCCTTTGCGAGCCAGGTGCTCTACTGCCGCGACAAGCTCGGCATCCCCCAGGACAAGCTCAATGTCGATGGCGGCGCCATCGCCATCGGCCACCCCTATGGCATGTCGGGAGCGCGCATGACGGGGCACGCCCTCATCGAGGGTAAGCGGCGCGGCGTCAAGTATGCCGTCGTCACCATGTGCATTGGCGGCGGCCAGGGTGCCGCGGGCCTCTTCGAGATCGTCTAAAGGAGGGCGAGATGGATCTGCGCTTCAGCCCCGAAGAAAACCAGTTCCGGGAGGAGCTGCGCACCTTCTTCCGCGAGAAGGTGCCCGCATCCATTCGCGAGAAGGTGATGGAAAGCCGGCACCTTTCCAAGGAGGAGCTCGTGCAATCGCACAAGATCCTGCACGCGAAGGGTCTCACCGTACCGCACTGGCCCAAGGAGTGGGGCGGCGCCGATTGGACACCGGTGCAGCACTTTATCTACACCGAGGAGCTGCAGTTCAATGGCGTGCCGCAGCCTCTGCCGTTCAATGTGTCGATGTGCGGGCCGGTGGTCATCGCGTTCGGTACCGAGGAGCAAAAGCACCGCTTTCTGCCGCGCATGGCCGCGCTCGACGACTGGTGGTGCCAGGGCTTCTCCGAACCCGGTGCCGGCTCCGATCTCGCGGGCCTCAAGACCACAGCCGTGCGCCAGGGCGATCACTTCATCGTCAATGGCCAGAAGACCTGGACCACATCAGCGCAGTACGCCAACTGGATCTTCTGCCTCTGCCGCACCGACCCCACCGCGAAGAAGCAGCTCGGCATCTCCTTCATCCTCATCGACATGAAGACGCCCGGTATCATCGTGCGGCCGATCCAGACCATGGACGGTGGCCACGAGGTCAACGAAGTGTTCTTCGACGACGTCAAGGTGCCCATCGAGAACCTGGTCGGCCAGGAGCACCGCGGCTGGGACTGCGCCAAGTTCCTGCTCGGCAACGAGCGCACGGGCATCGCCCGCGTCGGCTACTCCAAGCAGCGCGTGCAGCGCATCAAGGAATTGGCTGGCCAGGTGAAAGCGGGCGACCGGCCGCTCATCGAGGACGAGCGCTTCCGTGAGAAGATTGCGGCGGTCGAGGTGGAGCTCAAGGCCCTGGAGATGACGCAGATGCGCGTGCTCTCCGAGGAGCGGCACCGCAAGGATCGGCTGCCCAACCCCAAGTCCTCCATCCTCAAGATCAAAGGCAGCGAGATCCAGCAGCGCACGACCGAACTGATGCTCGAGATCGCGGGACCCTTGGCCTTGCCCTACCAGCCCGAGGAGAACGACGCGGAGTTTGGCTCCAACGAGCCCCCGCTCGATCTCGATTGGGCCGCTCCCGCGGCGCCGAGCTACTTCAACAATCGCAAGGTGTCGATCTACGGCGGCTCCAACGAGATCCAGCGCAACATCATCTGCAAGGCCGTGCTGGGGTTGTGACGTCCCTCCCTCTCCCCGCTCTTCGCTGGGGGAGGGTCGGGGTGAGGGGCTGCTTCCGCAAGCTCAGCGCGTGGAGAGTCCCCCCTCACCCGACGCGCGTTCCGCACGTCGACCTCTCCCCGCAAGCGGGGCAAGGTGAAGGAGCGGCCTCGGGGTGAAGAGCTATTAGCATCAAGGGA
>JAMXLN010000103.1 GCA_024281145.1 Hyphomicrobiaceae bacterium
CTCTATCCGTTGAGCTACGGGACCTACTGGCACTCTAGCAGGAGACAAGATGTCGTTGCAGGGGTGGGGTACAAGGGCCTGTGGGAGCCCAGGGGGCGGCCCAGAGCGCTTGGGGGGCCGGGTGCTCATCTCCCAGTCTGCTCCGCGATCCACTTGAGGAAGTCCTGCGAGCCACCCTCGACCGGCAGGATCAACAACGCCGGATTCCCATAAGGGTGCAGTTTGCGCACCTCGTCCATGGCCTCCCCCGCCAGGGCGGCGCGCGTCTTAATGAGCATTGCCGCCTCGCCCTCCCGTTGGCGCTTGCCTTCCCACACATAGATAGCGACCATGCCCGGCAATATGTTAACGCAGGCGGCAAGGCCCTGGTCGACCAAGGTCCCACCCACCCGCTCCGCCTCGGCCACGGACGGGAAGGTTGAATAAATCAGAACGGGCTTGTCGTTTTCGCGCAACTGAGCGAGCCTCCCAGACAAAAAAGGGGGCAGACCCTTCACCTGCGTGTTTGCCAAATCTCAAGACCACCGATGCGAGGGTCTGACCCCCGCCAGGCGATGGGTCTGACTCAATGCAGAGCATAGCGCGAAAGTTCGAAAAAATCGCGTTCGTGGCCAGCGACGTGAGTGAGGCGCGGCAGGCCTTGGCACGGCTGGCGGCGCGCTACGGGAATGTCGAGCCCCGCACCGCCGACGCCATTGTCGCACTCGGCGGCGACGGGCTGATGCTGCAGACGCTGCATCGATATCTCAATGACGGCGTACCGATCTATGGCATGAACCGCGGCTCGACCGGCTTTCTCATGAACGATTATAGCGAGGATGAGCTGCGCGAGCGGCTGGCCCGCGCCGAGATGAGTGTCATCCATCCGCTCGCCATGCGCGCAATCGACGAGCACGGCGCCGAGCACCAGGCGCTGTCAATCAACGAGGTCTCGCTCTTCCGCGAGATCTACCAGGCCGCCAAGCTCCGGATCTCCATCGACGGCAGAGTCCGGCTCGAAGAACTAATCTGCGATGGCGTATTGGTGGCAACGCCCGCCGGCTCCACCGCCTACAACCTCTCCGCCTATGGTCCTATCCTGCCCATCAACGCGCCGCTGCTGGCATTGACGCCAATCAGCCCGTTTCGGCCTCGGCGCTGGCGCGGCGCGCTGCTGCCCAACGTCGCCAACATCCGCTTCGATGTCTTGGAGCCCGACAAACGCCCGGTGAGCGCCGTGGCCGACCATGCCGAGACACGCGCGGTGGCACGGGTGGAGGTGGAACAGGCGAATGGGATCGACCTCTTCATGATGTTCGATCCCGGCCACAGCCTCGACGAGCGCATCCTCTCCGAGCAATTCCGGTATTGACCGCTCCCCAGACGATGCTGCCTCAATCTTGCACGCGGGTCTCGGGCGCCGGCAGCCGCTAGGCTTGGCGATGGGGCGCGCCCCGACCGCCGTCGGCGGACCCCGACCGCGCCAACGTACGCCCAAACCCGCGGGTAGGAGCCTCTGTTGCCCAGCCGATGCGCTTTTGCACTAAGCCCCTGGTGGACCAGCGCGGGGAAGTCAGGTAAGAGCGCCGCGTCCACCACCGAGCCCCGTCGCACACATGCCGCTCAAAGCCGCCATTGTTCCCGTCACGCCATTCCAGCAGAACTGCACACTGTTGTGGGACGAGGCCACGAAGGTCGGCGCCGTCGTCGATCCGGGCGGCGACCTCGACCGCATTGAGGCCGGCATAAAGAAGACCGAGATCAAGGTTGACAAGATCCTGCTCACCCACGGGCACATCGACCACGCCGCCGGTGCCGCCGAACTGAAGGATCGGCTCGGCGGCATCGCCATCGAGGGGCCGCACCTGGCCGATAAATTCCTGCTCGACGGCCTGGCTGCGCAGGGTCTTGGCATGGGTCTGCCCGGTTCGCGCAACGTCACGCCCGATCGCTGGCTTGTGGAAGGCGATCAGGTGACCGCCGCTGGCGCAAGCTTCGCGGTGCTGCACTGCCCTGGCCACTCGCCGGGCTCGGTGGTGTTGGTCAACGCTGCGCAGCGCTTCGCCCTCGTTGGCGACGTGCTCTTCCGTGGGTCCATAGGCCGCACCGACTTCCCCTACGGGGATCATGCTGCCCTCATCGAGGCCATCAAGACCAAGCTCATCCCGCTCGGCGATGACTTCGTCTTTATCTGCGGCCACGGCCCAATGAGCTCGATCGGCGAAGAGCGCCAGACCAATCCCTTCCTCGCCTGAGTCGGGCCTGAGTCGGGCCTGAGTTGGGCCTGAGTTGGGCCTGAAATTGGGCCTGAAATCGGCCCTGAAATCGGGGTCTCGCCAGCGGGCACCAGGCCCCCAGCTCGGTCTTAACGACATTACCGAAATTTTAGGTGGCCAGCCAATTGGTCGCGGACGGAGAATTGGTTTAAAGGCGTTTATCAACTGCCGCGTGAAGAAGCGTTACTGAGGGAACACGGTAACGTGGCTTGCGAGTTTACTCTATGGTTTGGATACTTGCCTCAAGGTCGCCAAGCTCAATGTTCAGCCTCGTTCGTGCTGGCCGAATCGCCCGACGGGCACCGTAGAGCAAAAGGCACCACAACAATCGAACCGTAGACTGAGATTGAGATGGCAACGAAAGCACTTCCTTCAGTCGTCGCCGGGGCCGGCGGTCTCTCTCGCTATCTTGAGGAGATTCGCAAGTTCCCGATGCTCGAGCCGAACGAGGAGTACATGCTCGCCAAACGTTGGCAGGAGCATCAGGACTCCGACGCCGCCCACAAGCTCGTGACTTCGCATCTGCGTCTCGTGACGCGCATCGCCATGGGCTATCGCGGCTACGGTCTGCCCATCGGCGAGGTGATCTCGGAAGGCAATGTCGGCCTGATGCAGGCCGTAAAGCGTTTCGACCCCGACAAGGGCTTCCGTCTCGCCACCTATGCCATGTGGTGGATCCGCGCCTCCATCCAGGAGTATATCCTGCGCTCGTGGAGCCTTGTGAAAATGGGTACCACGGCCGCCCAGAAGAAGTTGTTCTTCAACTTGCGACGCATGAAGGGCCAGCTTAAGGCGCTGGAGGAAGGCGATCTGCGTCCCGACCAGGTGAAGCAGATCGCAACGAAGCTCGGTGTGCCCGAGGACGACGTCGTCTCCATGAACCGCCGACTGGGCGGGGACGCGTCGCTCAACGCGCCGGTGCGCGCAACCGATGCGGAGTCGGGGGAGTGGCAGGATTGGCTCGTCGATGACACACCGAGCCAGGAGGAGCGTCTGGGCGAATCGGAGGAGCTCGACCGGCGCAAGCGCTACCTGTCGAATGCGCTCTCCACGCTGAACGACCGCGAGAAGCGCATTTTTGAAGCCCGGCGGCTCGCCGAGGAGCCAGCCACCCTGGAGGACCTCTCAGCGGAGTTCGGCGTCTCGCGCGAACGTATCCGCCAGATCGAGGTGCGCGCCTTCGAAAAGGTGCAGGCAGCTGTGCAGAAATCGGCCCGCAAGGAAGAAGGTGAGGCCGCCCGCGCCGCGGGGGCATGAGCGGCTTGCCGACTGCATGACTGCATTGTGGGCACCCGCACCATGCGCACGGGCGCCTGACCTCTTGCCACAACGGTTGCCCCGGGCTCGCTACTAAGGTGCCTTAAGGTGCAACCGCGGAAATGCTGCAGCGCCCGTGGGCGTCGTGCGAGGCAGGGAGGAAGGTGCGGGGGCGGGGGGCCTTCCGAAGACTCAGGTGATCGATCGGTGCGCGCCCGCACGGTTCGCCGCAACCGGAAGCGCTATCGCCAATCGCCGTCGCGCTTGTACACTCGCCACGACGTCGTGGACCTGCCGCCCGCGCGTGGCAAGTGACCCACGCTAAGTGACATTGGGGTACCCCCATGCTCGAAAGTCGCGATCGTATCCTGACAACGCACGTCGGCAGCCTCCCGCGCAATCCGACCTTGA
>JAMXLN010000104.1 GCA_024281145.1 Hyphomicrobiaceae bacterium
CGGTCATCTCGCTCGAGGAGGCCTTCGCGGAAGGCAGCGGGCACAGCGCCGACGACATCGCCAGTGACGAGCCGACAGCGGAGGAGCGGCTGATCGGGGCGGCCGAGCGCGATTATGTGCTGCGGGCGCTGGCCGAGCTGCCGCCGGCCTTCCGAGAGGTGCTGGTCCTGCGCGAGATCGAAGGTTTTGCCTACCGCGAAATCGCCGAGGTCACGGGCGTGCCGGTGGGCACGGTCATGTCGCGGCTGTCTCGGGGCCGTGGCGAGCTCCGCAACGTCTTGACGAGACTGATGGGCAAGGACGAGCCAAATGCAATGTGAGCGGGTGCGCGAGCTGTTGAGCCCCTACCTTGACGGCGAGCTTTCCGCCGAGGAGCGCCGGGCGGTGGCGGCTCACCTTGGGGAATGCCGCAGTTGCTCCGCACAACTGAGCGATTTTCGTCGCGTCGGCCAGACGCTTGCCGAGGCGGGTGGCGAGCCCGTGCCGAAGGCGCTCACCGCGCGGGTGCGCAGCAATCTCGACCGTGCGGCACACGCTGAGCCTACGCCAATATCGGCTCTGATCCCCAAGCCGCTCGCTGGCGCGTCCTCGGTGCGGCGTGGGGTGCTGCGGCAAGCCGCCGTCATTGCTGCGGCGTGCGTGCTCTCGGCGGTGGCGACGTGGCTGGCCACGAGCAACCTTGCACAGCAGCATCGCCTCGAGCAAGACGTGCTCGCAGCGCATGTGCGCTCGCTTTTGCAGGACAGCCCGATCCAGGTGGCTTCCTCCGACACGCACACCGTCAAGCCGTGGTTTGCTGGCCGCATTGATTTCTCCCCCGAGGTGAAGGATCTCGCGAGCGAAGGGTTTCCACTTGTCGGGGGGCGGCTCGATTACGTGGGTGGCCGACGCGTCGGCGCGGTCGTGTACAAGCGCCGCCTGCACGTCGTCAACGTTTTCATGTGGCCGAGTGGCAGCGCTGGTGACGTCGCTCCCCGTCTCATGACGCGCAACGGTTACAATCTGCTCACGTGGAGTCGTGGTGGCGTCGATTATTGGGCCGTCTCCGACCTCAACGCCGGCGATCTCGCGCAGTTGCAGGCGCTGTTGTGAGGCGCGAGGTGCGGCGGGCGTGCGTGCTAGGCAGCCTCGAGGCCAAGGAGGCGTTTGGCGCCGGGCTTGGATAAAGTGGGGAAGCGCGCTTTATGAGCGGCTTACGTTCAGCCGCAGTTGTCCTTGCTGCGCGTCCTGCGTGGCCCCGGTGTTTGACGAGCGGTGGGGGCTTGGGGTTCAATTCATCCAAGCCCGCTCCCTGCGAGCGTTGGGGTGTCGAACCCGGAGATGCACAATGCGTATCATCAGCGCGCGACGGGTCCGCCGCAGCCTGCTGTGGCTGGCGGCGAGCTTGTTGCTAATCCCCAGCGCCTTCGCTGAAACGACACTCAAGGTGGCACTGCACTCCGACCTCAAGATCATCGATCCGATCTGGACCACCGCGCTCATTTCTACGCATCACGGCATGATGGTCTACGACACGCTCTTTTCCCTCGACGAGCAGCTCACGGTGCAGCCGCAGATGGTGGACAAATGGAGCTTGAGCGAGGACAAGCTCACCTGGACGTTCACCCTGCGGGACGGTCTTGAGTGGCACGATGGCCAGCCGGTGACCGCAGAGGATTGCGTTGCTTCGATCAAGCGTTGGAGCGCCCGCGACGGCATGGGCCAGAAGCTCATGAGCTTTGTCGCCGACATCAAGCCCACCGATGCAAGGACCTTCTTCATGCGCATGAAGGAGCCCTATGGGCTGGTGTTGGCCACGCTTGGCAAATCGACTTCCAACTTCCCCTTCATGATGCCCAAGCGTGTCGCCGACACCGATCCTGGTACCCAGATAACCGATCCAGTTGGTTCCGGTCCCTTCATCTTCAAGAAGGAGGAGTGGAAACCGGGCGAGAAGGCGGTCTATGTGAAGAACCTGAAATACAAGCCTCGTGCCGAGCCACCGTCAGGTTTTGCCGGCGGCAAGGTGGTCAAGGTCGATCGGGTGGAGTGGATCTGGATCGCCGACCCCCAGACCCAAGTCAACGCGCTGCTTAACGGCGAGATCGACTTCATTGAGGCGCCGCCGCACGACCTCATCCCGCTGTTGGCTCGAGACCCCAACATCAAGCTGCTGGTGGTCGCCCCGATGGGTCGCCAATACGCCTTCCGCTTCAATGTGCTGCACAAGCCCTTCGACAATGCCAAAGTGCGCCAAGCCGTGGCCTATGCACTCAACCAGAAGGACTTCCTGAACTCCACGATCGGTGATGCGGAATACTACGTCACCTGCAAATCGCTCTATCCCTGCGGTTCACCTTTGGCGACGACCAAAGGTTGGGACGACAAGATCGAGAGCAATTTCGTCAAGGCCAAGACGCTGCTGCAGGAGGCGGGCTACGACGACACGCCCGTGGTGCTCATGCAATCGACCGACATCGCCTCTTTGTCGAACCTTGCGCCGGTTGCCAAATCGCTGATGGAAAAGGCGGGCCTTAAGGTGGATCTGCAAGCCATGGATTGGCAGACGCTCGTCGCCCGGCGCGCCAAGAAGGATCTGCCCAACGCGGGCGGCTGGAGCGCTTATCTTACCTCCTGGGGTGGGGTCGATGTGCTTGATCCGGTGGCGACCAACTTCCTCAACGCCAGCTGCGAGAAGGCGACGTTCGGCTGGCCGTGCGACCGCGAATTGGAGCGTCTGCGCGATGCCTTCGCCAAGGAGACCGACCCCGCCAAGCAGAAATCCATTGCCGAAGCCGTAAGCGTGCGCGCCTCGGAATACCAAACCCACGTTGTTCTCGGGCAATACCTGCAGCCAAGTGCCTTCCGCAAGAACATTGAGGGTGTGCTGGTGGCCTCCAATGTCGCCTTCTGGAACATCGAGAAGAAGTGACGCGTCATGCCGGTGTGGTAGCGGCGTTGGGGCGATGCTCGCATGGGCGCGATCGCATCGTGCGGTCCCGTTTCGCAACCGCGCGCTTGCACCGCAACCGCCGCCCCTCCATTCTGGTCATGCGCTTCGGCGCCACAAGCATTCGTCGCGGGAGGTCGTGCATGCCTTTGAGATACGGGCCTTTGAGATACGGGTTGATCGTTGGCGTGGCGCTGTGGCTCGCCACCGCCACGGCGAATGCTGAGGTGAGCGAACTCAAGATCACCAAGCAGCCTGGGCTGTTGTTTGCGCCGATGTTGCTGATGGAGCACGACAAGCTGATCGAGAAGCATGCCGCGCAAGCGGGAGTTCCCGGGCTCAAGACCAGCTGGCTGACGATCATGAGCGGCGGGGCCAACAACGATGCTCTGCTTTCGGGCAGCGTTCATATTACCACCAGCGGCGTCACCAACATGCTGCTGCTATGGAGCAAGACCAACGGCGACGTCAAAGCTATCATCGGCGTGAGCGGTCTGCCCTTCAAGCTCGTCACGCGCAGTCCCAACATCAAGACGATCAAGGACTACGGGCCGAATGACCGCATCGCTGTGCCGACGGTGCGTCAGTCGATCCAGGCCATTACGCTGGGTATCGCATTGCAGAAGGCCTACGGCGACGACAAAGCCAACGAGAAGCTGGTCCCGAACCAAGTGCAGATGGGACATCCCGATGCGCTGACGGCCCTGCTCAATCCGCAGCACGAGGTGACGAGCCATTTTTCCTCCTCTCCCTTCCAGGAGATCGAGCTCAAAAATCCGGGCGTGCACGTGGTTTTGGAGTCGCGCGAGGCATTGGGCGGCGACGGACATGTTGCGCTCGCTTATAGCACCACAAAATTCTACGAGGAGAATCCCAAGGCAGTGCAGGCGTTCTTTGCCGCCTATCAGGAGGCGGTCGGGATGATCAAGAAGGATCCAAAGAGTGCTGCCGACACCTATCTTTCGATGGTGAAGGAGCGCGCCAGCGCCGAAGAGATCGTGCAGCTTTTCACGCAAGGAGGCGCCATTTACCAGGCTGAGCCCGTTCGCACGATGGTCTATGCGGACTACATGGCCAAGGCCGGGTTCATCAAGCCGATACCGAAGAGCTGGAAGGATTACTTCTTCCCGCTCCTCCATGCTCGCGAGGGAAGTTAAATCGACGAAATAGGTGCCGTGATTGGCATCACGATCGCTTGTGCGAAATCGTCTCAACAACGGCGGGTCCGATTCGCCAACAGGTGGAGAGGTAAGCGGCATGGCAGCGCACGATTGGCGCACCGCGTCAGCGCGAGCACGAGGCAGCATCGAGACCATAGGCGCGGAGCGGAGCGGCTACCACCGGCATTTTGCGATCTATTGCAGTCGAGAGCGGTCGGCGTAGCATGGCGGCGACAGCTTGAGGGTCGTGGAGGCATGCGATGAGTAGCACGGCGAGCCGACCGGAGGACGACGCCGGCCTTGCGGGCAAAGTGGCCATCGTCGCCGGCGGAGGAGCGGCGGGCGATGGCATCGGCAACGGCCGCGCGGCGGCGATCGTGCTGGCGCGCGCGGGGACGCGCGTGCTGGTGGTGGATCGCGACGGCGCATTGGCGGAGCGTACCGTCGCCATGATTGGCGCTGAGGGCGGCACGGCAGCACCCTATCAGGGGGACCTCACTGATCCCGCCCAGGCTCGCGACATGGTGACGGCCGCGCTCGACCGCTTTGGCCGGCTCGATTTCCTTGATAACAACGTGGGGATTGGCAGCCGTGGTTCGGTGATCGACGAGACCCCGGAAGACTGGCGCCGGGTCATGCAGGTCAATCTCGAGCCGATGTTTCTGGCCGCCAAGTATGCCATTCCCGCCATGATCAAGACGGCCGGGCGCGGCGCCATCGTCAACATCTCTTCCATCTCGGCGCTGCGCCCGCGTGGGCTCACGGTCTACTCCGCCTCGAAGGGCGCGGTAATCGCCCTCACGCGCGCCATGGCGGTCGACCATGCCAACGACGGGATCCGCGTCAATTGCGTGGCGCCGGGACCGGTCTATACGCCGATGGTCTATGCAGGGGGCATGAGTGCCAGCGCACGAGAGCAGCGACGCAAGTCCTCCGTGCTTGGCATCGAAGGTACGGGCTGGGACATCGGCAACGCCGTGCGCTTTCTCCTGTCGGATCACGCGCGCTATATCACCGGCCAAACATTGGTAGTGGACGGCGGGGTGACCCTCCAAGCTCCCGCGCGCGACAGTCAGGACCACTGAAGTAAGGAAGCGTCGATGGCCCGCGTACCCTATCTCGACAAGTCGGATCTTGCGCCCGAGAATGAGGATCTATTGGCGCGCAACATCACGCTGCACCGAGCGCTCGCGCACAGCCCGAATGGCCTGCGGGCCTTCGGCGGCCTTGGGCAATTCATCCGCTACAAAAGTCGGCTTGATCCGCGCTTGCGCGAGCTCGCCATCCTCCAGGTGGGCTATCTTGCTCGCGCGCCCTATGAATGGTCGCACCACGTCAAGATCGGCCGCGATTTTGGCGTCACGGATGACGACATCCGTTCCCTGATTGCGGAGACCGAGCAACGACCGAGCCAGCTCGAGCCCATTGCCAAGCTCGTGCTCAAGGCGGCGCGTGAGATGACCAACGACCTCGCGGTTACGCCGGCGACGTTTGCGGCGCTAGCCGCGCATTTGGACAACGAGCATCTCGTCGATCTCGTTATAACAATCTCCTTCTACAATGCGGTGGTGCGGCTGTTGGCCAGTCTCGCGATTGACGTCGAGCCCGAGTACCAGAAGTACCTTGAGGCGTTCCCGTTGCCTGCTGGCGCTACGGAGAGCGCCTGATGTCCGACGCTGGCAAGAGCGTCGCCGTGGCACGCCCTGCTGCCACGGTCGTCATTTTGCGCGATGGACGGCAGGGGCTCGAAGTTTTCATGGTGGTGCGCCATCACGAGATCGATTTTGCCTCCGGTGCGCTGGTATTTCCGGGCGGCAAGGTCGACTGGCAGGACAAAGATGCGGCGTGGAGCGAGTTCGCCGGGTCGCCCGATGCCACCCTCGAGCGCGCCTTTGTGGTGGCAGCAGCGCGGGAGACCTTCGAGGAGGCAGGGCTCGTGCTGGCGCGACGCGCGGGCGAGGAAGGTTTAATGGATGCCGACGCGGCGCGTCGGCTGGTCGAAACATATCGTGGGCGGCTTGCTGCTGGAACTGTCACGTTCCTCGACGTTGTGCGCGGCGAGAACTTGCGCCTCGCCGCCGACCTCATGGTGCCATTTGCCCATTGGATTACGCCGCAGAACCAGCCCAAGCGGTTTGACACCCATTTCCTGCTGGTGTCCGCACCGGTTCAGCAACTTGGCGCCCATGATGGTGGCGAGTCCGTCGAGGGCTTTTGGATTGCGCCCAAAGCGGCGCTGCGTGAGGCGGAAGCAGGTACGCGCACGCTGCTCTTCCCTACGCACATGAACCTTCTCAAGCTCGCTCGTTTCGCCAACGTGGCCGAGGCCGTGGAAGCGGCGCGCCAGAGCCCCATTGTCAGCGTCATGCCGCGCGTGGAACGCACGGCCACGGGACGGACGCTGCACATTCCTGCCACGGCCGGCTACGGGGTTACCGAGTGGGCGGTTCCATCGCTCAAACGCTAGGTTTGCGCAAAGCCTCTCGCGAAATGGCGAGCTCGGGCGCGCGGGTGCTGCGGCAAGCGCCCTGTGTGCAGCGGCGCGTTCGGGAGTGCTGCTGCGCAGGTCCCCGATGCAAGGATCCGCCGCATGTGGAGCTGGCGGGGGAGAGGCCATCTGGGATCAGGCCTATGGAATGACCTCGTCAGCTTCTGCATCGAGAGGCCGCGAGCGAGACTTGCCACGGGCCGTCAGGGCCATTTCTGGCTCGGCAGCTAACGCACCGTCCCAGCGGGCCCTTGCCGGTATTTTTCCACGACCTGCATGTCTGGCTCGATGCCGAGGCCCGGGCCCGATGGCACCTCGACTTTGCCCTCTTTGGCTAGCATGGCGGTGCCGAACGGGCTGGCCTCGAGGTTGGCGTAGATGTTCTCCAACAGCGTGTCCGTCGGCAATGCGGCAACGAGATGGATCGAAGCGAGGTTGCCCGGCCCGAAGTAGGCACAGTGCGGCACGAGCTCGATGGCGTGAGCTTCAGCGGCGGCAGCAATCTTGCGCAACTCGGTGATGCCGCCGATCTTTGTCACGCTGGGCTGGGCGATGTCGATCGAGCCCTTCTGGAACATGTCGATAAAGTCGTGCAGCCCGGCCGCGTTCTCGCCGGCGGCGATCGGCGTTGTGCCGGCACTGCGCACGCGCGCAAGCCCGACGTGATCTTCCGGTGGCCAAACGGGCTCCTCAAGCCAGTGCAAGCGGCTTGGCCGCAACGCGCGCTCCATCTCCAGCGCCTGGGCAACACTCCAAGGGCAATTGACATCGTTCATGAGCGCGACATCGACGCCTACCGCCTCGCGTGCTGCTTTCACCGCATCGATGCTGTGCTCGTGCAGCTTAACGTGGCGAAAGCCACGCGCGACCATCTCGCCGGCGATGCGCCCGACGGTCTTGGGTGTCGCGTAGCGCATGAGGCTGGCATAGGCGCGCACGTGTCTGCGCCGAGCACCGCCCAGCAGGTCGGACAGCGGCAAGCCGGCGCGTTTACCGGCGATGTCCCATAGCGCGATGTCGATGCCGGAGTGGGCATAGACGACCGGGCCGTTGCGCCCGAAGATGTGAAAGGCCTGCGCGGCCTCGCGGTGCAGCGCGTTGATATCGGTGGGGTCCTTGCCGATGAACCATGGACCCACATAGGTTTCGAGCGCGGCTCTCGTGGCGGGAATGATGGAATGGCCGAACGCCTCGCCCCAGCCGGTTATGCCTGCGTCGGTCTCAACCTGGACTAGGAGGTGGTCCATGGTGGGAAAGCGCAGGCCGGCGAACTCCTGTTTCGGCGCCCCCATGTCGAAAGGAATGCGCACGTAATGCGTCGCAATCGTTGTTATCTTCATTGGGGGTTGCTCCTCGGGGATAGGGCAAGGGCGGCGCCGAGGCAAGACGAAGGTGCTGGCGCCGACCAGCGTTCCGCCCCGCGGGAAGAGCCTATCGAGCGCGCGGCGCACGTTGCCTGCCGCGCCCCGCCCTTGGGGAGCTCTGTTTTCCCATTGGCGCGCAGGCTTTTCAACACCGCCGGGAGGTTTCGTTGACTCTGGGGCGCCCCCGCGTATCATCCGAGGCGTCCATAGGAGACCTGCGGAAGAGACCGGCAACCTCGAGGGCCGGCGCCGAAGGAGCAACCGCCCCGGAACCTCTCAGGCAAAAGGACCGCAGGTTGATGGCACTCTGGAAAGCGGCCGGCTAGGACGTCGGCCCACCGAAGGGGTAAGGCGGCGCAACCGCCGAAATCTCTCAGGTCCCGTGACAGAGGGGGCTTCCACTCGCGCCGAATGGTGCGGGAGAGAAGCTCTATGGGACCGATGAGATGAGCGCAGCCTCGGCTTCAACGCAGCCACTGAGACGCACGCCGCTCTACGCTCAGCACGTGGCCCGGGGCGCCAAGATGGTGCCGTTTGCGGGCTACGAGATGCCCGTGCATTACCCGCCGGGCATTCTCAAAGAGCATCTTCACACACGTGCGCAGGCGGGCCTGTTCGATGTCTCGCATATGGGGCAGGCGATGCTGATCGGACCCAAACATGCGACCACCGCCGCTGCCTTGGAAGCGCTGCTGCCGGCCGACATCTGCAACTTGCAACCCGGGCAGCAGCGCTATAGCCAGCTCCTCAATGATAGTGGTGGGATCATTGATGACTTGATGGTGACGCGGCCCCACTCCGAAAGCGACGATGGGCGGCTGTTGCTCATCGTCAATGCCGCGCGCAAGGAGGTGGACTACGCCCACATCGCCGCGCACCTGCCTGCCGGTGTGCGTTTGCTTCCGGGTCCGGAGCGCGCGCTGTTGGCTCTGCAAGGCCCGGCGGCCGCGCACATTCTGGGGCAGCTGTGTCCGCAAGCGCCGCGCTTGGGCTTCATGCAGGCAGCCGGCGTCCGTGTCGGCTCCGTGGACTGCCACGTGTCGCGCTCGGGCTATACGGGCGAGGATGGCTTCGAAATTTCCGTGCCAGCCGAAGATGCCGAGGCGCTGTGGCGGCTGCTGCTCAAGGATGAGGCGGTTCAGCCCATCGGCCTGGGCGCTCGCGATACCCTGCGCCTCGAAGCAGGTTTGTGTCTTTACGGTCATGATATCGATGAGACCACGAGCCCGGTCGAGGCCGCTCTGGCGTGGTCCATGCAGAAGCGGCGCCGCAGCGAGGGTGGCTTCCCGGGTGCCAAGCGCATTCAGGCCGAACTGGCAAGCGGCCCAAAGCGCAAGCGGGTTGGCATCCGACCCGACGGCCGCACGCCGGCGCGCGATGGCACACCGATACTAGCGCCGCTTGGCGGTCATCTTGGCGTCATTACCTCTGGCAGCTTTGGCCCGAGTGTCGGCGCGCCGATTGCCATGGGCTATGTCGCGGCCGATCGCACCGAGGACGGCACGCCCGTCAGTCTCATGGTCCGGGGTAAGGCACTCACGGCCACCCTCGCGCCATTGCCGTTCGTTCCGCACCGCTATGCCCGCATTCGCTGATACGCAGGAGGCTCTATGGTAACCGAGCGCTTCACCAAGGATCACGAGTGGGTTCGCCTCGACGGCGGCATCGCTACGGTCGGTATTACCGACCATGCGCAACAGCAGCTCGGCGACGTGGTGTTTGTCGAGCTGCCGGAGGTGGGGCGGAAGGTAGCTGCAAGCGAGGCGGTGGCGGTAGTCGAAAGCGTCAAGGCGGCAAGCGACGTGTTTTCGCCCATCGCCGGCGAGGTGATGGAGGTCAACGGTGATGTCGTCGACCGGCCTGCGCTCGTCAACGAGGACGCCGAGGACAAGGCTTGGTTCTTCAAGTTGAAGATCGCCGAAGGCGTCGCTCTTGACGCGCTCATGGATCGGGCCGCTTACGAGGCATTTGTGAAGGAAGGTTCCTGAGTCATGCGCTATCTGCCTCTTACCGCGTCCGATCGGCGCGCCATGCTGGCGAGGATTGGCGTGTCCGACATCGAGGAATTGTTTGCCGAAATCCCTCAAGACAAGCGGATTTGTGGTCTCCTCGACCTTCCCAAGGCCCAGGGCGAGTTAGCGGTGGAGCGCGTGCTTGGCAAGCTCGCGGCGCAGAATGTGCCCGCGGGTTCGGTGCCGTTCTTCGTCGGTGCAGGTGCTTACAAACATCACGTTCCCTCTTGCGTGGATCATTTGATCCAGCGTTCCGAGTTCCTGACCTCCTATACGCCCTATCAGCCTGAGATTGCCCAGGGTACGCTGCAATACCTGTTCGAATTTCAGACCCAGGTGACGATGCTGACGGGCATGGAGGTTGCGAACGCCTCCATGTACGACGGCTCGACGGCGGCGTCTGAGGCTGTGCTGATGGCGCAGCGCATCACCAAGCGATCCAAGGCGGTGATCGCCGGCAATGTGCACCCGCATTACCGCGAGACCATTGAAACGGTGGCGCGGTTGGCCGAACACGAAATCGTCGCCCTGCCGCCGGTGCCGCGGGGCAAGGAGGATTTGGCGGCGGCGATCGACGACACCGTCGCGTGCGTGGTGGTGCAGACGCCCGACTTCTATGGTCACCTTCATGACCTCACGGGTCTTGCCGAGCGGGCGCATGCGGTCGGTGCGCTGCTCGTTGCCGTCTTCACCGAAAGCGTATCGCTGGGGCTCGTCCAGCCACCGGGTGCCATGGGCGCGGACATCGCCGTTGGGGAGGGTCAATCGATTGGCAATGCGCTCTCCTTCGGCGGCCCCTACGTCGGTCTGTTTGCCACGCGGCAGAAGTATGTGCGCCAGATGCCAGGCCGCCTCGCGGGCGAGACGGTGGACAAGGAGGGTCGCCGCGGCTTCGTGCTGACGCTCTCCACGCGCGAACAGCACATACGCCGCGAGAAGGCGACCTCCAACATCTGCACCAATTCGGGGCTATGCGTGTTGGCCTTCACCATCCACATGAGCCTGTTAGGCGAAGCGGGGCTGAGGCGGCTCGCGCGCGTCAATCACGCCAACGCGGTGGCGCTGGCCAAGGCGCTGGACAGGGTTGAAGGCGTAACGGTCCTCAATGACACCTTCTTCAACGAATTCACAATCCGCGTGCCCGGCAACGCGGCCGAGGTGATCGAGAAGCTCGCGGCGAAAGGTGTGCTGGGCGGCGTGCCGGTATCGCGGTTGGAGCCTCACCGCCCCGAGCTCAAGGACCTCATCATCGTTGCTTCCACCGAGGTCAATACCGAGGAAGATCGTGCCCAGTACGTGGCTGCGCTGAAAGAGGTGCTGTCATGATCATTGCCAATGCTGCCTGGCCGCGCGATCTGGCTCGCGGAGAGAGGATGCCCGCAGCCTGGCAAAGGGGCCTGTGGTGGCTTGATGCTTCAAGCCTTGCCTTGCCCCTTTGGAGCAACGGCTTTGAGGCACGTGACCAAGCCCGCGGCTCACAACGTCGCCAGAAAACCAGCCAGAAAACCAGGCAGAAAACCAGATGGCAATTGCGGTCTCACCTCCCCTTGACTGACGGGAGCGGTGGAACGACAGCGAACGGGGGACGTCTATGCTGAACCGACAGGGGCGGCCGGCGCAGGTTGACGCGCCGGGGGCAAGCGCTGCAGGCACTTTCAGCGGCAACCGAGGGCTGAGCATCGAGGAGGCGCTGATCTTCGAGATCGGGCGCACGGAAACAACGGGTGTGGACTTGGAGGAACCGGCGAAGTTTTCCGCCAAGCTCGGGCGGCTTGCACGCACGGCACCCCTCGGCCTGCCGGGTCTTTCCGAGCCCGAAGTGATGCGGCACTACGTTCGACTGTCGCAGAAGAACTACGGTATCGACACCGGGTTGTTCCCGCTTGGCTCGTGCACCATGAAGCACAATCCGCGACTCAACGAGCGCATGGCGCGCCTGCCAGGGCTGGGTGATGTCCATCCGCTGCAACCGCTCTCGACGGTCGCTGGTGCAATTTCGCTGATTGCCGAGCTGGCGCGCTGGTTGCGGGAGCTCACTGGCATGGCCGCCGTTGCCATGACTCCCAAGGCGGGGGCGCACGGCGAGCTCTGTGGCATGATGGCCATCAAGGCAGCCCTGACGGCGCGCGGTGAGAAGCGGTCCGTTGTGCTGGTGCCGGAGTCGGCTCACGGCACCAACCCGGCCACGGCCGCGCTGCTTGGCTACCGCGTCGAGGCAGTGCCGGCACGCTCGGACGGCACGGTGGACCCTGAGGAAGTGAAGAAGCATCTCTCGCCCGAGGTCGCCGCCATCATGTTGACCAATCCCAACACGTGCGGCCTGTTCGAGCGGGACGTGCTCGCCATCGCGCAAGCCGTGCATGCGGTGGGCGCCTACTTCTATGCCGATGGGGCCAACTTCAACGCTGTCGTTGGCAAGGTGCGCCCAGGGGATCTTGGCGTCGATGCCATGCACATCAACCTGCACAAGACGTTTTCCACTCCACACGGCGGCGGGGGCCCGGTGCCGGTCCGGTGGCGCTGTCGGCAGCATTGGCACCCTTCATGCCGGTGCCCTACACGATCGCCGACGCTTCGGGCGTCCGTTACATCGAGCACGCATCCAGCGCCCCCAACGGTTCGACCT
>JAMXLN010000105.1 GCA_024281145.1 Hyphomicrobiaceae bacterium
GGCACGGCCCTGGTGGAGTTGGCGCGCACGTCCGTGCCGCCCTGCTTCTCCGTCATGCCCATGCCGATGGTGAGGCTGCGCTTTTCCGAGGCCGGCCGGAATTCCTGGTCGTAGGTGCGCGACAGGATTTTAGGGATCCACGACTTGGCGAGTTGAGGCTCCTTGAGCAGGGTCGGCACCGCAGCATTCGTCATGGTAATGGGGCACTGGTGGCCGGCCTCCATCTGAATAGCCATGTAGGTGCCGGCGGATCGGGCGACGTTGGCCCCGGCTAGCGGCTGGGTCCCGGGCTTGGATAGGTGCTCCCAGGCAGCGCAATGCAGGCCCTCCGCCATGCTCATTTGCATGCACTCGTGGTAGGCCGGATGGAACTCGATGCGGTCGAAACGGCGGCCTTTGCTGTCAAAGGCTCTGAGGCGGGGTGGGTTCTCGTTGGCGAGCCGCCCTCGGTCGAGGGCCTCAGCGCTGCCGCACGCGGCGCCGAACGCGCTGAGGCCCGGCACGGCATGCGCGGCCCCCTCGCGGGTGACCGCTTCCATAAGCGCCGCGTCGCTGGTGAAGAGGTTGACGTCCCGCAAGGGCGGGCTCTGGTTGAAGACGTCGTGGGTGGCGAATGGGTTGGTCATGGGCGCCTTCCCGGCCTGATTCGCGCGCGAGGCGCGAGCCTATCAACAGCGCCGGGGCCACGCGAGCAATCTCGGCGCGCCGGCCTTGCGGGCCGGTCGGAGTCAGCGTATAGGGCCCGCTTTAATGACCAATCCCGTAGCCAAAGTCTCCTTCGTACGCCGGCATTTGCTGACCTGCGAGAATTTGTCGGCGGGCGAAATTAATGCCTTGCTCGACTTGGCCGACAAGGCCGCCGAGAACAACCGCCAGATCAACAAGAAGCGCGATGTCTTACGCGGCCGCACCCTGATCAACCTGTTCTTCGAGGCCTCTACGCGGACACAAAGCTCCTTCGAGCTCGCCGGCAAGCGGCTCGGCGCTGACGTCATGAACATGAACGTCTCGACGTCATCGGTGCAGAAGGGCGAGACGCTCATTGATACCGCCATGACGCTCAACGCCATGCGCCCCGACATCTTGGTGGTGCGCCATCATGCCGCCGGGGCGGTCGAGCTCTTGGCACAGAAGGTGGACTGCTCGGTCATCAATGCCGGCGACGGCGCCCACCAGCATCCGACCCAGGCGCTGCTTGATGTATTGACGATCCGCCGCGCTAAAGGCCGCATCGCCGGCCTGACGGTAGCGATCTGCGGCGACATCCTGCATTCGCGTGTCGCTCGATCCAATATCAATGTGCTCAATACCATGGGCGCGCGGGTGCGCATCGTGGCTCCCTCCACCCTGCTGCCCCCTGCAGCCGACCGGCTGGGCGCCGAGGTCTTCACCTGCATGAATGCCGGCCTCGAAGGCGCCGACATCGTCATGATGCTGCGGCTGCAGCGCGAGCGCATGCAGGGCTCCTACGTGCCCTCCACCCGCGAATACTTCCACTTCTTCGGCCTCGACCACGAGAAGCTCGCGCGCGCCAAGCCGGATGCACTCATCATGCACCCGGGCCCCATGAACCGCGGCGTGGAGATTGCGTCCACCATCGCCGATCACTCGCGCAGCGTCATCCGCGACCAGGTGGAGATGGGCGTCGCAGTGCGCATGGCCGTGCTCGAGGCCATGGCGCGCCAGCTGCCCAACCACTGAGGTGCGGGCCATGCCCAAGAACGGCTCACCGGCACAGGACGCGACGACCTTCCTCAACGCGCGTCTCATCGATCCGGCTACCGGCAAGGACGAGCCGGGTGGGTTGCTGGTCAGGGACGGCGTGATCGCCGATATGGGTTCGCATCTGCGGCGCAACGCGCCCGAACACTCCAAGGTTGTGGATTGTAAGGGCCACGTGCTCTGCCCGGGGCTCATTGACATGCAGGTGTTCACGGGGGAGCCAGGTCTGGAGCACCGTGAGACCCTCAAGACCGCAAGCCATGCGGCGGCTGCCGGCGGGGTTACCACCATAGTCGTCATGCCTGACACGGAGCCCGTGATCGATCAGGTCGCGCTGGTGGACTTCATCCAGCGCCGGGCGCGCGACAACGCCCTCGTCAATGTGCATGTGATGGCTGCCATGACGCGCGGCCTCAAGGGCACTGAGATGACCGAAATCGGGCTTTTGAAGCGGGCCGGGGCGATCGCCTTCAGCAACGGCAAGTCAAGCGTGGCCAATGCGCGCGTCATGCGCAATGTTCTGCTCTACGGCAAGGATCACGCGACCCTCATTGTACATCACACCGAGGATCCACACCTCACAGAGGGCAGCGTGATGAACGCCGGTGAGGTGGCGACCAGGCTCGGCCTGCCGGGTGTCCACAAGGCCGCCGAGACGATCGTGCTCGAGCGCGACGTGCGGCTCGTCGAGCTCACCGGTGGGCGCTATCACGCCGCCACGCTCTCTTGTGCCGAGAGTTTGGCGGTGGTGCGGGCTGCCAAAGCCAAGGGATTGCCCGTGACCTGCGGGGTGTCGATCAACCACCTGACCCTCAATGAGAACGACATCGGCTCGTACCGCACCTTCTTGCGCCTGAGGCCTCCGCTGCGCTGCGAGGAGGATCGCGCCGCCATGGTGCGAGGGCTCGCCGCCGGTGACATCGATGTGGTGGTCTCGAGCCACGATCCGCAGGACGCCGACGTCAAGCGCCATCCCTTCGCCGAAGCCGCAGACGGCGCCATTGGTCTTG
The DNA here is from genome assembly GCA_024281145.1 of Hyphomicrobiaceae bacterium. Lineage (GTDB taxonomy): Bacteria > Pseudomonadota > Alphaproteobacteria > Rhizobiales > Hyphomicrobiaceae > AWTP1-13. The sequence goes on from JAMXLN010000105.1 coordinate 2,733, forward strand.
AGACCTTGCTTGCCGCGGGCTTGCGCCTCTACCACAACGACGAGATCGGGCTCGTCGCGCTGTTGCGCGCCCTGACGATCAACCCAGCGAGGCTCTTAGGCCTCCCCTCGGGGCGTCTCGACAAGGGGGCACCGGCGGACCTCATCCTCGTCGACCTCGGGCAGCCGTGGGTGGTCGATAGGGCGTTGCTTAGAGCGCGTTCCAAGAACTCACCCTTTGACGAGAGCCGGATGCAGGGGCGCGTGCTCGCCACCATGGTTGCGGGCCACACTGTCTACCAATACGCTCAAGCCGACCGCGACTGAGCGCTTGGGGATCGGACTGGCATGGGCGTGCTTTTCTCAAACACTGCGGCCCTGGCTTTGCTCGCAGGCTACCTCCTGGGATCGATCCCGTTCGGCCTGCTTCTTACCCGTGCCGCAGGATTGGGCGACGTACGCGCCATCGGCTCTGGCAGCATCGGGGCCACCAACGTGCTGCGCACCGGCCACAAGGGGCTCGCGGCAGCAACGCTCCTGCTCGATGCCGCCAAGGGCATGGTGGCTGTGCTGCTCGTCGACCACCTGGCGCGGCGTTACACGACATTTGAGGCTTTCCAGCTCGCCTATCTGGCGGGTTTGGGCGCGTTCCTTGGTCACCTCTTCCCGGTCTGGCTTAACTTCGAAGGCGGCAAGGGTGTGGCGACCTACATCGGGGTACTGCTCGGCGCCCATTGGCCGGCGGCCCTGGTCTTTTGCCTGGTGTGGTTGGTCGTAGCGTTGAGCACACGCTACTCCTCGCTGGCCTCACTGAGCGGCACCGCGGCCGTCGTTCTTTATTATGCGGTCACGGGCTGGGCGGGGTTGCCGCTTATTGTTGTGATGTCCTTGCTCGTGTTTGCCAAACATCACGGCAACATCCGCCGGCTGTTGGCAGGGCAGGAGAGCAAGATTGGCGCGCGCTCGTCGGCCCCATCGTGAACGGCTCAGCGCTTCGGGCGCAAGGGCGCGCCCCCATGCGCGAGCCCGCACACGAGCCACGGCTGACCGAGGCCAGTGAACCGGAGAAGGCGGGCACCTCCGCCCGCGGGACATCGGGTCCGCGGACTTGAGGTGGAGGGCGCGGGCCGCGTCAGCCATACGCCACGGACTCGAGCCCGCCGCCGATCCGGCGATCGGGAAGATTCTCATGGCCTGAAGGCCTCGACTGAAGGCCTCCACGGCCACCCCGGCGGATTGGCCGGCCCCGTGACCCGTTCACATGACCCGTTGCGCTGCCGGCCCCCAAGAGAGCGGATGCGACGCATGGCGTAGCGTGGTCGGGAACAGCGTTCAGGATTTCTCCAGTGCTGCCTTTTGGCCGCCATTCATCATGCAATTGACGCTAGGTCCCACTTTATGTAGGAGAGATTCTAGCAAAACGTAGGCAAAATAGCCGCCTCGCAGGGCCCTGGCGAAGGGGCTCGCCCGCCGGGAGCGGTTTGACATGCCTCGTCAGTTCCACCATGTTCCTGCCGCTTGAACGGCAACGGATCAGGAACGCGGCGGCTCGCGACTTCCAATTTGCGGTCGGAAATTGCGGACAGCGGAGCGGCGGCTGAGAGCCATAGGGCATGAACATCGTCATCGTCGAATCGCTCGCCAAGGCCAAGGCGATCAACAAGTATCTGGGGTCCAAATACCGGGTTTTGGCCTCGTTTGGACATGTGCGCGACCTCCCGTCGAAGGACGGGTCGGTGGAACCCGACAACGATTTTCGCATGCACTGGGACGTCGACGGTCGGTCGGCCAAAGTGATGAAGGAGATCGCCGCAGCCGTTAAGGGCGCCGACAAGCTGATCCTGGCCACCGACCCCGATCGCGAGGGCGAGGCCATCTCCTGGCACATCCTGCGCATCTTGGAGGAGAGGAAGGCTCTCAAGGGCATCCCGGTCGAGCGCGTGACCTTCAATGCGGTGACCAAGCAGTCGGTTCTCGATGCGTTCAGGATGCCGCGCACCATCGATGCGCCGCTGGTGGACGCCTACCTGGCGCGCCGGGCGCTCGACTATCTGGTCGGCTTCACCCTCTCGCCCGTCCTGTGGCGCAAGTTGCCGGGCGCCCGTTCCGCCGGACGCGTGCAATCGGTGGCGCTGAGGCTGGTGTGTGATCGCGAGGCGGAGATCGAGGCCTTCAAGAGCGAGGAGTATTGGACGATCGAGGCCCTGCTGGCGACCCCCCGCGGCGACACCTTCCGGGCGCGCCTGACCAACATTGCCGGGCGCAAGCTCGACAAACTCGACCTCAAGGATGCAGTCTCCGCCAATGCCATCAAGGCGGCGGTCGAGGGCGGGGCCTTCACCGTCGCTTCGGTGGAGAAGAGGGCGGTGCGCCGCAATCCCTATGCGCCGTTCACCACCTCCACCCTGCAGCAGGAGGCCTCCCGCAAGCTTGGCTTCTCGGCCAAGCAGACCATGCAGCTGGCTCAGCGCCTCTACGAGGGGGTCGAGATCGATGGCGAACTGACCGGTCTCATCACCTATATGCGGACCGACGGCGTCACCATCATTCCGGAGGCCGTGGCAGCCATCAGGCAGCTCGTCGAGCGCGACTATTCCAAGCGCTACCTGCCCCCCTTCATTCGCGAATACAAGGTCAAGGCCAAGAATGCCCAGGAAGCGCACGAGGCGATTCGCCCGACCGATGTCAGCCGCAAGCCCGACCACGTGGCAGGCCACCTCGACCGCGACCAGGCGCGCCTCTACGAGCTCATCTGGAAGCGTGCGGTCGCGAGCCAGATGGCATCCGCTGAGCTCGAGCAGACGACGGCCGAAATCGACGTTCCAGGCCGGGATGGCAAGGCTTACCGGTTCAGGGCGACCGGTTCCGTTGTGCTGTTCGACGGTTTCATGAGGCTCTACGAGGAGGGTCGCGACGATCGCGCGCGCAACGGCAAGGCCGGTGAGGCAGAGGACGAGGAAGCCTCCCGACTGCCGCCGCTCGCCCAAGGTGACGCGCTCAAGGACAGGGGGATCGAAGCCAAGCAGCACTTTACCGAGCCGCCCCCGCGCTTCACCGAGGCGACGCTCGTCAAGCGCATGGAAGAGCTGGGCATTGGCCGGCCCTCCACCTACGCCTCCACGTTGGCACTGCTGCAGGAGCGCGACTACGTTCGCATCGACAAGAAGCGGCTGATCCCGGAGGATAAAGGTCGTCTCGTCACGGCGTTTCTGGAGAGCTTCTTCAGGCGCTATGTGGAGTACGACTTCACCGCGGACCTGGAGGAAAAGCTCGACCTTATCTCCGACGGCAAACTCGAATGGAAGGACGTGCTGCGCCAGTTCTGGCGCGAGTTCATGCGCGCCGTTGCCGACATCAAGGACTTGCGGGTGGGCGACGTGTTGGAGGCGCTCAACGAGTTGCTTGGCCCCCACATCTTCCCGCCCAGGATGGAAGGAGGCGACCCACGGCTGTGCCCCAACTGCGGCGAAGGACGGCTTAGTCTCAAGATCAGCGGCAAGTATGGCGCCTTTATCGGGTGCTCGCGCTATCCCGACTGCCGCTATACGCGCCAGCTCTCCCAACCCGAAGGCCCCGCCGAGGCCTCCACGCCCGAGGGCAAGCTCCTCGGCTATGATCCCGAGACCGGCCTCGCCGTCAGCCTGCGCACAGGCCGTTTTGGCCCCTACGTCCAGCTCGGTGAAGCGAGCAAGGACGAGAAGCCAAAACGCGCCTCCATACCCAGAGGCGTCGATGCCAATGCCGTTGCGCTCGAATATGCGCTGAAGCTCTTGTCCCTTCCACGTGAAGTGGGCCTGCATCCGGAGACCGGCAAGCCGATCACTGCCGGCCTCGGCCGCTACGGGCCCTTCGTCTTGCACGATGGGACGTACGCTGGCCTGCCGGCCGTGGAGGAGGCGTTCGACATCGGCATCAACCGGGCCGTGGCCCTGTTGGCGGAAAAGAAGGCCGGCGGTGGCAAGAGCCGTTTCCAGCGCGCGGCCCCGACGATCCTCAAAGATCTGGGCGAGCACCCCGGTGAGGGTGGCAAGGTGCAGGTGCTGGCTGGTCGCTATGGTCCTTACGTCAAGCACGGGGAGGTGAATGCGACGCTGCCAAGGGGCAAGGAGCCCGCTGCGCTCACCTTGGAAGAGGCCGTGCAGCTGATCGCTGAGCGCATCGCCAAAGGGCCCGCCAAGCCCAAGGCCAGGCGCGGCGCCTCCACGAAGAAGCCCCCGCGCGCTGCCAAGCCGGTCAAGGCCGCGGAAAAATCCAAAGCCCCCAAAAAATCCAAGACGCCGGAAAACCCCCCCGAAAAATCCCCAGAAAAATCCCCCGAAAAATCCGGGGCCGCCGGAAAATCTAAGGCCAGACCGTCAGGCAGGCGCGAGGCCGCGGAATAGCCTAAGGACCGACGATCACGGTGTCCCGAAAACCCAAAGAGGTCCGCCGCACAACGGGCCTGCCAAGCAAGCAAGACATCCTCGAGTACGTACGCACCGCGGGTGCCAAGACGGGCAAGCGCGAAATTGCCCGTGCCTTCCACGTCAAGGGTGGCGAGCGGGTCGCGCTGAAGGGCCTGCTTTCCGAGATGGCCGAGGAAGGCCTGCTGCGTGGCAACCGCAAGGGCTTCAAGGAGCGGGGATTTCTGCCGGCGGTAGCCGTGCTCGAGATCGTGGGGCGCGATGCAGACGGGGAGCTCATCGGGGAACCAGCTGCCTGGGATACGGCCGAGGGCCAGCGCCCGCGGGCGCTCGTGCTGGCGCCCCGCGGCAAGGGTCGGTCGGGGGAGCCGGTGTTGGGCCAAGGCGACCGCATTTTGGCTCGCATCACACGGCTGGAAGGGCATGACGTCGATGGCTACCGCTACGAGGCCCAGCCGATCAAACGGATCCCGCGCACGGAGCGCCGGCTGCTTGGGATCTTTCGCAGCAAGGCCGGCGGTGGCGGCATCGTCGACCCCATCGATCGCAGAGAGCTCAGGGAGTGGCCGGTGGCCTCCGATGACGTTGGCACGGCCAAGGAGGGCGACCTCGTCCGCTTCGAACTCGCGCGCGCCCACCGCTATGGGGTGCCCCAGGTTCGCATCGTCGAGACGCTCGGCAATCCTGGGGACCAGCGCAAGATCAGTCTCATTGCTGTGCATGCGCACGGCATTCCCGACGAGTTTCCCTCAGGAGTGCTGGGCGAGGTACGCGCATTAGAGCCGCCGTGCTGTGATGGCCGTGTGGATTTGCGCGGCCTGTCCCTCGTCACCATCGACCCCGAAGACGCGCGCGACCATGATGATGCCGTGCACGCCGCGCCCGACGCCGATCCCGGCAACAAAGGCGGTTTCGTGGTGCACGTGGCCATCGCCGATGTCGCCCATTACGTGCGCCCGGCATCGCGGCTCGACCGAGAGGCGCAGTTGCGCGGCAACTCGGTCTACTTTCCCGACCGCGTCGTGCCCATGCTGCCCGAGCGCATCTCCAACGATCTGTGCTCGCTCAGGGAGCGCGAGGAACGGCCCTGCCTCGCTGTGCGCATGGTGTTCGACGGACACGGCACCAAGAAGGGTCATGTCTTCTTCCGCGCCATGATGTGCTCCGCGGCCAAACTCTCCTACCAGGAGGCGCAAGCGGCGATCGAGGGACGGCCGAGCGCGCGGGCTCTGCCGCTGCTGGAGTCGGCGCTCAGGCCGCTGTGGTCGGCTTACGCGGCGCTGGCCGCCGCGCGGGAGCGGCGAGCGCCGCTCGACCTTGACCTGCCCGAACGCAAGATCGGGCTCGACAGCGAGGGTCGCGTTCAGAGCGTAACCACGCCGGAGCGCCTCGAGGCGCACCGACTGATCGAGGAGTTCATGATCCAGGCCAACGTGGCCGCCGCCGAAGCGCTTGAGGCCAAGCGTGCCCCCGTCCTCTACCGGGTGCACGATGCGCCTTCCCAGGAGAAGCTCGCGGCGCTGCGCGACTTCCTGAGCGGCCTAGGGCTGAAGTTGCCGGGCGCGGCCAACCTGCGCGCGGGCGACTTCAACCGCGTTCTACAGCGCGCCAAATCACTGCCCTCAAGCGACCTCGTGCACGAAGTGGTGCTGCGGGCCCAGGCCCAGGCGCAGTACTCTGCCGAGAACCTCGGCCACTTTGGTCTCAACTTGCGCCGCTACGCGCATTTCACGTCACCGATCCGCCGTTACGCCGATCTCATTGTGCACCGCTCGCTCATTCGCGCGCTGGGCCTGGGCGCAGGTGGGCTTACCGATGAGGAAGCCCAGCGGCTTGTGCAAATCGCGCAAGCCATCTCGGAGGCCGAGCGCCGCGCTATGGCCGCCGAGCGCGAGACCAACGATCGGTTGATTGCGGGCTACCTCGCCGACCGTGTCGGCGCACAGTTCGAAGCCCGCATTTCGGGCGTCACGCGCTCCGGTCTGTTCGTTCGCCTGACCGAGACGGGAGCTGACGGCTTTGTGCCCGCCGCCACCATCGGCAACGATTACTGGCGCCATCACGAGCACCAACACGCACTGGTGGGCGACCGCAGTGGGGAAGCCTACCGGCTGGGTGATGCCGTGCGCGTGCGCCTCGTGGAGGCGATTGCCACCGCGGGTGCGCTGCGCTTTGAGATGCTTTCGGAAGGCAAGCGCGATGGCGCCGTCGCACGGGGCCCGGCGCGGGGTCGCCGTTTCGGCAAAGGCTTCAGGCGCTCAAGGTCGCAACGATGAGGCAGATCGACGAGCGACACTGGCCCCCGTTATGCGGCCAAAGGAGCCACAGCCGCTGAATAGCCAATGGCAGGCTGATGGGGTGCGGGCCGGGAGCGCCGGATCGAGGGGAGGCAGCATGACCGTAGAGCAGCCACAAGCGCCGAACACGGGGCCCAAGCCGCGCGCGCTCCGGCCGCGCGATGCCGCCACCTTGATCATTGTCGACAGCTCCTCGGGCGAACCGCGCGTGCTCCTTGGACGCCGGCGGCCTGACATGGTGTTCATGCCGGGGCGCTATGTCTTTCCCGGGGGGCGCGTCGACCCGTCCGACAGGCAGGTCGCGGTCGAGGAAGACTTGCGCCCGAGCGACCTTGGAAAATTGCTCGTCGCCATGAAGGGCACACGCAGCGTGGTCCGAGCGCGAGCGCTGGCGTTGGCGGCTGTGCGCGAGACCTTCGAGGAGGCGGGCTTGCTGATCGGCACACCGCTCGGGGCGGGCGCGCTGCCCAAGGCGACGAATTGGCAGGCCTTCTTCGCCACCGGCTACCGTCCCGCGCTCGGCCGCCTGACGTTCTTTGCACGCGCCATCACGCCGCCGGGGCGCCCTCGCCGTTTCGACAGCCGTTTCTTCTGCGTCGATGCCGAGGCGATCGTGCACAGGGCAACCATCGCAGACGGAGAACTGTCAGATCTCGAATGGCATTCAATCGCCCAGGCGCGCTCACTCGAGTTACCCAACATCACGCGCGTCGTACTTGAGGATCTGGGCGAACGCATTGCTGCCGGCGCCTTGCATGCCGGCGATTTTCCAGTCCCGTTCTACCACCGCCGCAATGGCAGCTTTCGGCGCGATCTCATTGGCGCTGGCGGTGACCTCGAGTGAGCCCTCCTGCACGCGGCGACAACGACCTTGACTAACCGCGCTCAGCGACTAGAGTTCGCGCTCGTCAATTTCGCATCACAACCAACTGGGCCCTGCTGTCATGGCCAAGCCGATTACCCAGAAGATCAAGCTGCTGAGCACCGCAGGCACCGGTTTCTTCTATGTCACGAAGAAGAACCCCAGGACTGCCACCGATAAACTTTCCTTCAAGAAGTACGATCCGATTGCGCGCAAGCACGTTGCCTTCAAGGAAACGAAGATCAAATAGGCGCCAGGGCCCGCGGCCAACATAGGCGCACCGCAACTTGCGGGACGAATGAAGTCGTTTGGTCCGGGGCGAAACCTCCGGACGCAATGCCGATTTGGTGCATGTTAATCGAGGGAGAGCAGGTGAAAAGCGCTTGTGATCGCAAAGTGTAGGGACTGTCGGGCGGTCGGTGACGCTCTCGTTGAGCATTTGCGCGGCCGGCATGGTGGTCGCCAGCGTGATCTTGAGAGTGTGGCCGCGTCCGTGACTGACATCGGCAGCGGGGTAGAAGTCCGAGCAGTCACGGACGCAGGCCTGCCAAGTCATGGACCAAAGAGGGCGTTGGCCAGACCTGGCGTTCGACCGTCCCTTGGCGGCACTTCAAGAGGAGGCCACTCCTAGCCGCTTACGGACGATCACACCTCACGGCGTCAGGAGATGCGGCGGACCTGACAGTCCATGAGGATCTCGCGAATTTTTCTGTGGACATGGCGACGCGCCCCAGCTGGCGCCGCAAACCGATCCCGCTTGTCCCTCCTCCCGCATAGCCCCTCACGGAACAAAGCAGATCGGCAAACAGTTTGCAATACTTTGTTATTTTGCGTCAAACCCTTGAGGACTGCTGCAGACATCAAAGACCGGCCGCAAGGCTATTTCACCACCTTTAAATACCAAAATCCTTCAAAGGCTTAGGAGAGCGTGGCGAGCGCGGCCGAGACGGCAATCGGCGACCGCTCTGTTGCGGCCCCGCGCTTGGCCAGACGGAACGCCGGATCGGCTCGTTTGCAGAGCGCCTCTAACGCGCGGCGCTTGAAATTGTCGATGTCGGCCAGCACCAGGGAAAGCGGTTGGCCGGTCGTTTGCGCCTGCTCGGCGAGCGCGTCGCAGTGCGCCTCCAGGTAGCGGTTGTGCTGCCCCGTCAGCGCATCACCATCTCCTCCAGGCGGTCACGCAAGAAGTCGGAATGCTCCTTGCGCCTGATCTGTGTACGCACGCGGACCAGCAGATCGTTGCGATCGACGGGGCGCGTCAGATAGTCGTTAACACCCATGTCGAGTGCGCGCAGCAGGCGCGCATCCTCACCCGGCTGCGCGATGGCGATGATCGGCAGATGGCGCGTGCGTTCCATCGCGTGCACCTGGCTGCACAGGCGCAAGCCGTCGTCGGCGACGAGGTTCAGGCTGACAAGGATGAGGTCGCATGGTTTGTCGGCGATACGCGCTAGTGCCGCAGCCACGTTGGCCTCCACCTCAACCTCGTGGAGCTTTCCAAGCACGGCGAGGATTAGCCGCACAGCGCGCTCGCTATCCTCCACAAGCAAGATGCGCCCGCCGCTTGCCACTTTAGGCCACGCCGGAGCGGCATCCGGGAGGATGCCGGCTTGTGCCGAGGTGGACATGCTCAGGATGATTTCGTCGGCGAGCGTCTTGAGACGGGCCAAATTCTTGACGCGGGTGATGAGGGCGATGTGGTCCACCGGCTTGGCAATGAAGTCGTCGGCGCCGGCCTCCAGGCCCCGCACCTTATCGCAGGTCTGGTCGAGCGCGCTCACCATGACGACCGGCACGTGCATCGTCCCGGTTGCGGTCTTGATGCGCCGGCAGACCTCGAAGCCGTCCATGCCC
>JAMXLN010000106.1 GCA_024281145.1 Hyphomicrobiaceae bacterium
GTGCGCATCCCATCGAGCTTCTGCATCAACGTTGCCATGGCGGGCGCCGTCGTCATGTACGATCGGCTTCGCTGCCTTGGCCGCTTTCCGCCGAGGCCGCTCACAGAGGGCGGTCCGGGGCGCGAGCCGATGCCGGTCCCGGGGCGGAAAGTGGGGCGTCGCTAGCTGAAATCTCTTGCCCGCCAGCATCTCGCCTCAGGCACGGCGACGATCCCTGCGCGATGTCGACAGAGACCCGTCCAGTAGGACCCGTACAGGGAGCGGCGGCAAGCCCGCAGTTTGGCGCTGGCGGGTCAGCGCAACAGGAGGATTGGAGCTCCCTCGCTTTTGTGTGTCGTCCGACCTTTAGCGCCCGCGCCGCAACTGCACATAGAGTGCACCGGCGCCGCCATGGCGCAGGCCGGCTTGCGTGAAACTCGACACCATCTCTCTGAACTCAGGCTCTTCGAGCCATTGCGGGAGATTGCGGCGCAGCACGCCGCGGCGCCGCCCGCCCGCGAGTTCGCCCAGGCGGTCAGGGGCCTCTCCGCTCCCGCCCTTGCCGGTGATGACGAGCACCAACCGGTCGCCGCGGGCGTGTGCGTTGGCGAGAAAGCCGCGCAGGCGCAGGTAGGCCTCGCGTTGATCAAGACCGTGCAGATCGATGCGGGCATCGACCTCGGCTTTGCCGGCGGAGATGCGCCGAGCCTTGCGCCGATCAAAGTCAGCCAGTGGCGGACGTGCGCGCGGCCCTGCTGCCTGGGTGGACCTTGCCGCCGATGGCAGGCTCTTGACGGAAACGCTCTGCGAGGTCGGTCGAGCGGATCGCAGTGGCGCCGGGCTTGCCGCCGATGGGGACTCAAAGCGTTTGCTTCCCACATCGACGCGCGGCTTAACCTTGACCGGATCGAGGCTCTTTGTCGCGTAGTGCCACAGCAGAGCTTCATCGTCGGTCACGATGCGCGCCCGCGTGCCCTGGACCGTGCCCTGGACCGTGCCCTGGGGGGTCTTGGCGGAACGCTTCATTGGTGGGCGTTTTGAGACGGGGGGTCGCCTGGCACCGCATCCGCCCGCGCAGGCGCCTCGTTCGCCAACAGAACGATGAACCGCCCGGGGTGCTTGGTTACGCCCGCGAGGCGGCCCGCCGCCTCGCCTGAGCCGAAATAGATGTCGCCACGCTCGGGCCCCTTGATGGCTGATCCCACATCCTGCGCGATCATGAGCCGGTGGAAGACGCCCGCCTTGCTGACGTGGGTCATGCCCTCGCCGCTCACGTAGATCGGCGACCCAAGCGCGTAGTGACTGGCATCGACGGCTAGACTGCGCCCCGGCGTCAAGCGCGCGCCGAGCGCGCCCATTGGACCAGCGGCCTCGGGACCTTTGAGCTCGCGGAAGAAGACGTAGGAGGCGTTCTGCCACAGCACGAGCTTGGCGCGCTCGGGGTCGGCCTTCAGCCAGCGCTTGAGCGCGCCCATCGACACCTTGTCGGCGGCAAGCAGACCCTTTTCGATGAGGTAGCGGCCGATGGACGTGTAGGGATGACCGTTTTTTCCGTCGTACTGGATGCGCACGATGCTCCCGTCCGACAGCTTGACGCGTCCAGACCCTTGCAACTGGAGGAAGAACACCTCCACGGGATCGGCCAGATAGAGCAATTCGAGATTGCGGTTTTTGAGTGCGCCTTGCTCGATCTGGGCGCGCGTTGGAAACGGCTCGGTGCCCTTCTCGGTCTTCCGCGCGTGGGTGAGCCCCATGCCGACGCTGCCGCGCTGGGTCTCACCGACGAGGTTCACGAGTTCGGGGGGACGCTTGTAGACCGGCGTCTGAAAGACGCCCTCAGGAGTGCGCGAGCCATCGACCAGGGGCTCGTAATAGCCGGTCAGCAGACCTTGCGCGCCGTCGTGGACCACAGCATTGGGCGTGAAATGCGCCTCGAAGAACGCCTTGGCCGCCGCGCGGCTGACTGGAGTGCCAAGCTGCGTGGCAGCCGCACACGCGGCCACCAAAGCCGCCGGCGGAGATGGCAGCTTGTCGCTCGCGGCCCGCTCGCGTGCGGAAACGGCAACGCGCTGACACGAGGTCAGGAACGCCTTGAACGCGGCCGCATGATCGTCCTCCTCCCACCCCGGAACGTCCGCAAAGGCTAGCGGCGTGTAGGTGACGGCGGGCTTCATGGTGCCACTCCCCTGCGCCTTGCCGGGCGAGCTCGCATGGAGAGCCCCCGCGGCAAGCAACAGGGCTGCTGCCCCGACGACAACAGCTTTTTGGACCGTTGCGACAGCTGCCAAAATTTCGGCCCCCAGTGTGAAATTGCTGTCTCGCGCGCGCCCCCCGCGTCCCACAGGCTTAGTTGGCGGCCTGCGTGGCGATGAGTTTCCAGTTGGGATCGCGCGACGTCACTTCGCGCGCAAAGGTCCAGATGTCCGTGACTTCCTTGATCCGCTTGGGATCGCCGGTGATCACCTCGCCGCCCCTGTCGCGGGTGGCCGAGATCAGTTCGCTCACGAACTTGATCGTCACTTGCGCCACACCGTTTTTGAGCTCGGCCTCAACGATATCGGCGGATTTTATGCCGACGAAGCTTTGGTCGACCTGTTCGCCACGACTTTCTCGCTCGGTGATGGCACCGGCAAACCCGTCATAGACCTCGCGGCTCAATAGGTTCCGCAGCGTCTTGCGATTGCCCTCGGCAAAGGCCGTGACGATGAGCTCGTAGGCTGCACGCGCTCCGCGCAGGAACGAATCGGGATCGAACGTCGGGTCGGCGCGCACGATGTCCACGAGCCCCTTGGCCATGCCCGCGTTGCCGGCCGCCAGCCCCTTAACGCGCTCCTCGACGTCGGCGCGCACCTGCGGCTCGACCACGGGGCGCGGTTCGAGCGCCTCGTCGCGCTCGCGCCGTGGCAGCGTCACGACCTTATCCGGGCCGGCAAGCTTGCCATTGCGCTGGGCGGCCTCCTGTTGTTGGGCCTTGTAGCGCTCGTAGCGGCCCTGCTCGTGACCGGTGCGACGGCCGAGCACACTGCGCAATTTGAGAAAGATCACGACCGCCACAACGAGAAACAGTAGTGTGGTTACGTCGATCCTGCCATCCATTGCCGTGCTTTCGAGCAAGAGCCTCGGGCTAACGCATGCTGTCTAGCGCATGTAAGTGGTCCGGCGCGCGCTGACCAGGCCCGCCCGCAGCCCATGCAAAGGCACGCCAGGCTTGCCGCCGCCGCATCCCAAATCTTAGGGCATTGCAAAGCGCAAGCCAACCCGCATGGCTTGGTTTATCCTGCGGCGCGGCTGAAAGGAGGCGCGATGACCCGATTGCTGCTTGGTCTAGGATTGGTCGCCCTGCCGTTCGTAGAGCTAGCGCTGCTCGTCAAGACCGGGCAGACCATTGGATTGTGGCCCACGCTGGGGTTGTTGATGGGCGCGGCGGTGCTCGGCGGCGCAATTATGTCGCGCCAGGGCCTCACTGTCGCCCGCCGGACGCAGGAAGCCGTGGCGGCCGGGCGCCCACCGGTGGGTCCCGTGCTGGATGGCGCGCTCATGCTGCTGGCTGGAGCTTTGCTGATCACGCCCGGGTTTGTGACGGATGCCATAGCCCTGGCATTGCTCATTCCGCCCCTCCGCCGCAAGGTGGGGCGGACAATCGTGCGGCGGCTCGTCGAACGCGCACAGTTGCAGGTCAAGGTGCACAAATCCACGGGTGGGGCCGAGGAGGGAGTGGCAGGGAAGGACGCGGGACCCATTATCGAAGGCGAGTTCGTGCGCCTTGGTGAAAAGTCGCAGCCATCCGAGGAAGGCGCGGATGGCAATCGGACGCAATCGCGCTCACGATGACGGCAACAGTGCAGCGAAGGAAGAACGCGCATGGCACAGTCCACCGACGGCGGAGACGATAACAAAACACCGGCGAGCCCGCAGACGCCGGGCGTACAGGTCCGCGTGGCCGGCCAATACATCAAGGATCTCTCGTTCGAGAACCCCAATGTGCGCAAGCTCCTCGGCGGGCCCGGAGAGAAGCCCGCGCTGCGCGTCGAAGTCAACGTCAATGCCACCAAGCTCAACGACGCGATGTTTGAAAGTGCCATTCTCTTTAAGGCGCAAGCGTCGAGCAAAGCCGGCGTCATCTACGACCTTGAATTGGCCTATGCCGGTCTGTTCGAGATCCAGAACCTTCCCGAGCAAGCGTTGGAGCCATTTCTGCTCATCAACTGTCCCTCGCTGCTGTTTCCGTTTCTGCGCCGCATCGTTGCCGATTTAACACGCGAGGGCGGCTTTGCGCCGCTGCTGCTCGACCCGATCGATTTCGCTGCTCTCTTTATGCAGCGCCAGCAACAGGGCCAGCCGCAGGCCATACAGCCAAAAACCAACTAGATCCGAGAGGCGGAAGACATCGCCGGGACGTCGGCTCATAAGTAGCGAAGCCAGAGCGCCTTGGGACCTAGCGTCTTGACGAACTCGCGATGGAGCGCTTCGCCCGCCTCCATGAGCCGGGAGGGCAACGGCTGGGGCCGAGGCTGCGCCGGCACCAAGCGCAGATCCAGCGCAGTGTTCGCTTCGCCTTGGCCGCCGAGCCCTAAGGTGGCCTGGCGTTCGCCCAAGAGCTCGACATACACGCTGGCAAGCAGCAACGAATCCATGAGCGCGCCGTGCTTGATGCGCTGGGAATTGTCGATCCCATAGCGCTTGCACAGCGCATCCAAGCTATTCGGGCCGGCCGGGTGACGGCGACGCGCCAGGGCGAGCGTGTCAACGAGACGCTCCACGCGCAGCGGCGGCTTGGCCAGCCGCGCCAGCTCGGCATTGAGGAAGGCCAAATCGAACGTCGCGTTGTGGGCAACGAGTGGCGCGGTGCCGATGAATTCCAGGAATTCTTCGGCAACATCCCTAAAGAAGGGTTTGTCCTGCAGGAATTCCGTGGTGAGACCGTGCACCTGCACGGCGTCGCGATGCAAATCGCGCTCAGGGTTCAAATAGCGGTGGAACTCGCGGCCGGTGGGAATGCGA
>JAMXLN010000107.1 GCA_024281145.1 Hyphomicrobiaceae bacterium
GGGCTTCGTCTTCCCCGCCGGCCGCTTTGGCAATGAGGTGCCATTTCGCCGCTTGCACCAGGTCCTTGTCGACGCCCGCGCCATTGGCATAGCAGCGCGCCAATCGCGTTTGCGCGATCACCACGCCCTTTTCGGCGGCGGCGCGGAAGAGCTGCGCGCCGAGCTTTTGGTCGGGCGGCACGCCGTGACCGCGAAACAGCAGCACGGCATACTCGACCTGAGCATCCGTATGGCCGGCGGCCGCCGCTTTGCCGATCCATTTGGCGGCCTCGAAGGCGTTGGGAGGATCGACACCGGTACCAGTGGCATAAAGGTTGCCCAGATCGTATTGCGCGGCAGCGATGCCGGCCTCCGCCGCAAACAGCATATGGCCGAAGGCTCGATAGGGGTTCTCTGGCTTGCCCTGGCCGCTGAGAAAGAGCAGCGCCAGGTTGTAGTTGGCAAGCGGATGCCTGTGCGCCGCGGCGGCTTCGAACATGCGCCCGGCCGCCTCGAGGTCCTTCTGCACACCCTGCCCTTTGGCCAGCATCACCCCATAGGCGAACGCGCCCTCAACATCGCCGAGCTCAGCCGCACGTGCATACCACCGGGCAGCGAGCGCAAGGTTCTGCGGTACCCCGACGCCCTCCGCATAGATCCGTCCCACCAGCGTATGGGCCTGCGGATCGCCCTTTTCCGCGGCCTTCTGGGCAAGATCAAGCGCGGTGAGATACTTGCCCTGGTCAAAGGCTTCGTAGGCGGCGTCGTCACCCGTCGGCTGGGCCTTGGCATAGTCGCTGGACCCGGGGGCTGAGACCGTCGCCGGCGAGGAGGGCTTTAGCTGGCTCTCGGGCCCCTGTGTGCCTGCGGCCGAAGACGGCACGGACGGCACTTGGGTACCGATGAGCGCGGGCGGTGCGATTGCGGGCCGCTCCGCAGGGGTGTTCGGCACCGTCTTAATGATCTTGACCTGCGTGCCCGGCGCAGCTGGTTTGGCAGGCGCCGGCCGCTTCGGGATCGCCTCGGCCGGGCCGTCGACCCGTCCAGACCAAGAACTCGTCTCCGCCGCCGCCGCGACGCCCAGCACGATCGCCGTTGTCGCTAGCCACGCCATCCCGGCCAATTTAAGCCGTTCCCACACCGGTCGACCTCACCCCACCGACGCCGGCAAACCCAGCACTGCGGCGATAGCGCCAACCAATTCGCGCGTGGCTGCGGCCGGTGCCGCGCACGGCAGCCGAAGCCCGACGAAGTCGGCGCCGGCGCGTGCGAGCGCCTCGGCTTCCTCGGGCGTCTCGACGTCGAGGGCAACGCAGGGCGCCTCGAAAATCTCCGCCCACCAAGCGACCAGCTCGTCTCGGCGCAGGCGCGCCTTGGCGCGGTCCTTGAGGTGCGCCGGCGCTCCGAAAGCGACATAGTCGGCCCCGTCCTCCGCCACGGTCATGGCATCGTGTCGTGAGATGCCGGCGTCGACCCCGACGATGCCGTCGCGCCCAACCAGGCCGCGGACCACGCCATAGCCGCTGGCCCCCGTGTTGACCCCGGTGTTGGCGATACTCAGATGCACACCGTCCGCGCGCAGCGTGCGCGCAAGCTGGGCATCCTCCACGATCAGGGCCGCCGCGTTGCGCTTCTGCGCGGCCTCCACCAGGGGCCTTGCGGCGTGGGCATCAAGGTAGGCACCGGGGAGGGGCGCAATGAGGACGCACGCAACCTCCGCCACCGCCAGCGCCGCCGAGAGATGCCCGAGCGCAGTCTCGCCCGCCTCGATCACCGCGCAAAGCTGCGTTGCTGCCTCGTCCTGCGCCACGCCGTTCCCCGAGGGGCTATTCGCCGACATGGCACGCTATCGGGTGCCATTGGGGCGGAATAGCGGCCAGCCTACGCGGCCTTCTCCAATTCCGCGCTCCACTTGCCGAGTGTCGCGGTCCCGTTCATGCGCGCGCGATGGGCAAAGGCGCGCTGACCGGCAGCAACGTTCTCCGGTTTGCCGCCCCAGGCCTTGAGCGGGGCCGCCTGCAGGGCTCGCCCGTAAGAGAAGGAGAGCCTCCAGGGTAGCGGGCCCATCTGGTTCATGAGCGAGAGGTGGGCGGTGGCGTCCTCGTCCGACTGGCCGCCCGACAGAAAGGCGATGCCTGGCACCGCCGGCGGCACGCACTGCTTCAGGACCTTGAGGGTGCGCTGGGCAACGTCCTGCCAGCTCGTCTGGTTGGCGCATTTCTTGCCCGCAATCACCATGTTGGGCTTGAGCACGGTCTTCTCCAAGGGCACCTTGGCGTAATAGAGTTGAGCGTACACTTCCTTGAGCACCCATTCGGTGAC
Source organism: Hyphomicrobiaceae bacterium (assembly GCA_024281145.1). Taxonomy (GTDB): domain Bacteria; phylum Pseudomonadota; class Alphaproteobacteria; order Rhizobiales; family Hyphomicrobiaceae; genus AWTP1-13. The sequence continues at coordinate 2,302 of JAMXLN010000107.1, forward strand.
CTTCTCGCAGGTATCGATGTCGTGGTCGCCGTCCATCAGGACCTCAGGCTCCACGATCGGTACCAGTCCGCCCTCCACGCACAAGGCCGCGTAGCGCGCCAGCGCCTGGGCATTGGCATTGATGCAGTTGTATGACGGCATGTTCTTGCCGATGTCGATGACCGCACGCCATTTGGCGAACTTGGCCCCGAGGCTCACGTACTCGGCGATGCGCTTGCCGAGCCCATCGAGACCCTCGGTGATGAGCTCGCCGGGACAGAAGGGCAGCGGCTTGGTGCCGGCGTCTACCTTGATGCCGGGGAGGGCTCCCGCCGCCTCAATGATCTTGGGCAGAGGCGTGCCGTCCTTCGCCTTTTGCCGGATGGTCTCGTCGTAAAGGATGACGCCGGAAATGTGGTTCTTCATTGCCTCGGTGGAACGGAACAGCATCTCGCGGTAGTCGCGGCGAGTGTCGGGGGTGCTCTCGACCTTGATAGAATCGAAGCGCTTCTTGATTGTGCCCGTGCTCTCGTCGGCGGCGAGGATGCCCTTGCCCGGCGCCACCATGGCCTCGGCGACCTGTTCCAATGTCAAGGTTTTCGTCATGGGCTCGTCTCCATCGCATCAATCGTCTTTGCCCGGTTGCCCCTGGCATAGCGCGAATGCAACGGCCTCGAAAGGGGGTGAGTTCCCTGAAGCACGGCCGGCAATGGCCTCTTGCTTGCCAAGGGCGTTTCCGGCAGCCGTCCGCGCAGCGCTCGCAAAGCTCTCGGCATCCGCGCTCTCCCATCGGGCCTGTTGGCAAAAATGGGGGATGGCCGACCCCAGCAGAGCCGAGCGATCCTGCCTTTGTGGAGCCTACAGGCTCGCCGACATGCCCCCGTCCACGGCCAGTTCCGCCCCCGTCACGTAGGAGGCATCGTCGCTGGCAAAAAACAGCGCGGCCTTGGCGATCTCCTCGGGCAACCCGAAGCGGCGCAAGGGCGTGCTCTCCAGGAGCGCCCTCTGGATGCCGGGATTCCTGAGCGCCCGTTGCGTCAGCGCCGTCTCCACAAACCCGGGCGCCAGCGCGTTGACGCGAACAGCAAACGGCGCGTATTCGACGGCAAGCCCGCGCGTCAGCGCCAGTAACGCGCCTTTGGTGGCCGAGTAGGCGACGAGCTGGCGCAGGCCGCGGTGCCCCATGATCGACGCAATATTGATGAGCGAGCCGCGCCCAGACGCCCTGAGCAGCGCAAACCCATCGCGGGCAACGCGCACGACGCCGTCGAGGTTGACTTCGCGGATCTTGACCCATTCGGCGTCGCTCAGGTGGCGGAAATCGCCACGCACGTTGAGCCCCGCGTTGTTGACGAGCACGTCGAGCCGGCCGTGCGCGGCCCCCACCGCTCGGAACATGGCCGTTACGTCCGACCCCCGCGACACATCGGCGGTGATGGCCTGCGCCGATGCACCCGTTCCCCGTATGTCTCTGACCACGGTCTCGGCAGCCCCACCATCGATGTCGGTCACATAAACGTGCGCACCCTCCGCTGCAAACAGCTTGGCGGTGGCTCGGCCCAATCCCGAGCCGGCGCCCGTCACCAAGGCGATGCGGTCCCCGAGCCGGCTCATGGTCCCGCCTTCTCGCCGGCGACCCGTTTGGGCGGCGCCACCCATTTCTCGCGCATGGTGACGAGTTCCTCCGACGCGGTCGGGTGCAGCGCCATAGTGGCGTCGAAATCGGCCTTGGTGGCGCCAACGCGCAGGGCAATCGCGGCCATCTGCGTGAGCTCGGCTGCATCGGGTCCGAGGAAGTGACAACCCACGATGCGACCGCTCTCGCCGTCCACCAACAGCTTCATGAACATGCGTTCGTCGCGCCCCGAGAGGGTGTGCTTGAGGGGCCTGAAGCGGGCCTTGTAGACATCAAGCTTGGGGTAGCGTGCCTGCGCCAAGTGCTCAGGCAGGCCAACTGCGCCGATCTCGGGGGTGGCGAACACGGCCGTCGGCACGAGCTCGTGGTCAACACACACCGGCCTGTTGCCGAACACGGTGTCGGCGAAGGCGTGACCCTCGCGAATAGCCACGGGCGTCAGGTTCACACGATTGGTGACATCTCCCACGGCATAAATGCTCGCAACCGAAGTGCGCGAGAACTTGTCCACGATGATCGCGCCCTTCTCGCCAAGCTCCACACCCACCGCCTCGAGGCCCAATGCCTGGCTATTGGGCACGCGGCTCGTGGCGTACATCACCTTACCGGTTTCCACCTTGCTGCCGTCGCTCAGGGTAACGTGATAGTGTCCCCAACCCTTGTCGATGGCGGCGACCTCGGCGTTGCATACGATGTCGATGCCGCGCTTGAGGAGTTCCTCCGTAAGATGGTCACGCAGCTCCTCGTCGAAGCCGCGCAGGATCTTGGGGCCGCGGTAGATGAGCGTCGTGTCGACACCCAGTCCGTTGAAGATGCCGGCGAACTCGACGGCAATGTAACCTCCCCCGACGATCAGGATGGACTTGGGCAAGGCCTCCAGGTGAAACGCCTCATTGGAGGTTATGGCGTGGTTGGCGCCCGGCACCTGCGGCACCATCGGGCGTCCCCCGGTGGCGACCAGGATGGTGCGAGCGGTGATCTTGCGCTGGCCGGCGCCGAGGGAAAGCGTGTGCGGGTCGGCGAGCTCCGCACGTGCCTCGTAGATTGCAACGCCCGCGCGCTCCAGCCCGGCGCGATAAAGGCCCTCGAGGCGGGCAATTTCCGCGTCCTTGTTGGCGATTAACGTCGGCCAGTCAAACGCCGGTTTGGCTAGGCTCCAGCCAAAGCCGGCCGCGTCCTCGAACTCGTCGCGAAACCGGCTGGCATACACGAGCAGCTTCTTCGGCACGCAGCCGCGGATCACACACGTGCCGCCGAGGCGATACTCCTCCGCGATTGCAACCTTGGCACCGTGGCCAGCGGCGATGCGCGCCGCCCGCACCCCGCCCGAGCCGCCACCAATGACGAATAGGTCAAAATCGAACTCGGCCATCTCGTTCTACTCATCTCGCCAAGCCTCGGCTCCCGACAGGGTGGCCGAAGGCGCAAGGTCTGGCAATCCAGCGCAAACCCAACAAACCGCCGGTCGTCAGCTGGCCCAACACTTCGCCGATCTCGGTCGCCTTGTCTGGCGCGATCGCCGTAAAACTCTGGGTCAACTGACGCGTCAGGTAGGGCATCAGCTCGTCAAATTGCTTGGCGACCCCGGCAATCTGCATCAACTCTCTGGCGGCAGCGACGCGCTCGCCGTTGGGCACCTGGGCGCACATGACCGCCGGGAGCACAACGAGCGCCAACAGACCCGCCGCAGTAGCCAGCCTACGGTTGGACATAAGCATCAATCCCCTTGGACAATCTTTTTCGCCCCCGTCGCACTGCGGCCCGCTCAGGGTTCGCACACATCGCCGCCGCGTTCGATCATACTGACGCCGTCGGCGCCCGCGATGATGGCGGCATCGGCGATGCCAAGAAAGAGCCCGTTCTCGACCACGCCGGGCACGCTCTTGAGGGCCAGGTCGAGCGCCTCAGGGTTGTCGATGCGACCAAACACACAGTCAAAGAGCACGTTGCCACCGTCGGTGACGAACGGCTCACCATCCCTTCCCCTGCGCAGTCTGATCTCGCCCGAGCAGCCGGCGTCTGCCGCCACCGCGCCCAAGAGGTTGCGTGTCGCAGCGAGACCGAAACGCACGACCTCAACCGGAAGCGGAAAGTTGCCGAGCGTGCCGACGTGCTTGGTAGCATCGGCGATGACCAGCATGCGCTGCGAAGCCACCGCGACAATCTTCTCCCGCAGCAGCGCACCCCCGCCACCTTTGATGAGGCGCAAGTGGGAGTCGAGCTCGTCGGCCCCGTCCACCGTCAGATCGAGAAACGGGACGTCGTCGAGGGTTGTGAGCGCGACGCCCAGGCGCTCCGCCTGAGCGCGCGTGCTCTCCGAGGTCGGCACACAGGTCACGCTTAGTCCTTGGCGAACGCGCTCGCCCAGAAGATCGACAAACCGCGCCGCCGTGGTGCCGCTACCAAGCCCCACCAGCATACCGTCCTCGACGGCGGCCAGCGCCCGCTCCGCCGCCTGCAGCTTCCAGCTGTCGACCTGCGCCGGTGATGTCATTCCAATCCCCAGCGTCCCCACGGCCCAGACCTCACCCCACACGGCCGCGGAGCGTGCCTTGGGGGCGAGTGCACAGCGCGCGAGCGGGCCCGTGCGCACCGGAGTGTGCGTCCGGCCTTGGTGGCGACCTTCGCCGTGCGCGCAGGTTGCAGTCGCGGTTGCAAAGGCGCCGCGAGGGCGCGGCAAGAAGGCATCGTCACAGGCCGCCCATCAGCATGTATTTCGTCTCCAGGAACTCCTCCACGCCATGGTGGGAGCCCTCGCGGCCCAGGCCCGATTGCTTGTAGCCACCGAAGGGAGCCACCTCATTGGAGATGATGCCTTCGTTGATGCCGATGATGCCGCACTCAAGCGCCTCGGCGACGCGCCACACGCGGCCCACATCACGCGCATAGAAGTAGGCGGCAAGCCCGAAGGGCGTGTCGTTGGCCATGGCAATCACGTCCGCCTCGGTCTTGAACTTGAAGAGCGGTGCCACGGGACCGAATGTCTCCTCGCGCGCCACCATCATCTGCTGCGTGACATTGGCGAGGATGGTGGGTTCATAGAAGTTGCCACCGCGGCTGTGACGTCTGCCGCCCAGCACGATGGTTGCCCCGTGCTTGAGCGCATCTGCCACGTGCTCCTCGACCTTCTCAACCGCAGCCTTGTTGATGAGCGGACCCGTGCTGACGCCATCCTCGGTGCCGGCGCCGACCTTCATCTTCTTAACCTCGGCAGCAAGCTTCTCGGCGAAGCGATCATAGATGCCGTCCTGCACATAGATGCGATTGGCGCATACGCAGGTCTGACCGGCATTGCGATATTTGGAGGCCATCGCGCCGGCCACCGCTCGGTCGAGGTCGGCGTCATCGAACACGATGAAGGGGGCATTGCCGCCGAGCTCCAAGCCGAGTTTCTTGATGGTGGGCGCGCACTGGGCCATCAAGACGCGGCCGATCTCGGTTGAGCCCGTGAAGGTCAGCATACGCACGAGCGGATTGCCGGTCAGTTCCTTGCCGATCACGCCCGCCTTGCCGGTGATGACGTTGAACACGCCCCTCGGCAAGCCGGCCCTGTGACCAAGCTCCGCCAGCGCCAGCGCGGTGAGCGGCGTCTCGGAGGCCGGCTTGCACACCACCGTGCACCCCACCGCCAGTGCGGGAGCCACCTTGCGCGTGATCATCGCTGCCGGGAAATTCCAGGGCGTAATTGCCGCCACCACCCCAACCGGCTGCTTGATGCAGACGATGCGGGCGTCGGCTTTGAAGGTCGGGATGGTTTCGCCGTAGACCCGCTTGGCCTCCTCGGCGAAGAACTCCACGAAGCCCGCCGCGTAGATGATCTCACCCTTGGCTTCGGCGAGCGGCTTGCCCTGCTCACTGGTCAGCAACAAAGCAAGTTCATCCGCGTGCTCGACCATGAGGTCGAACCACCGGCGCACGATTTTTGACCGTTCCTTGGCCAAGAGCTTCGACCAACCGGGCAACGCAGCGTGGGCGGCCGCAACGGCGGACCGCGTCTCAGCCTCGCCGAAGCTTGGCACCTTGGCGATGGTGTCGCCGGTAGCCTTGTTGGTGACGGGCAGCGTCGGCTCGCCGATCCAGCCACCATCGACGTAGCACTGGTTTCTGATCAGGCTAATTGTGGGCTTATCCATGAACGCCTCCACTATGATGCACCCTGGACCGGGCGATGGAGCACTAGGGCTTGTGTAGGCTTGTGGTGTGCCGCAAGCAAGGCGGAGCGACGGTTGGGCGCTCGCGGGGCTAGGGTGAACCAAGCTCGGCCTCAGATTTGGGCTGGCCTCATGGCGGAGAGCGCGAGTTGCACTTTGCCGGCATGGGCGGCACCGCCCGGCGTCCTCTTTCCGGCCACGGTAAAGGCGAATAGTTTGCCGCGCCGCAACTTGAGCACCGCCCATGTCCCTCGATCTCACCGACACCACCGTCGTGTTCGATCTCGACGGCACCCTCGTCGATACCGCGCCGGACCTGGCGGCCGCCACCAACCATGTTCTAGGCCTTCTTGGGCTATCGCCCATCTCCGTCACCGGGCTGCACCCGTATATTGGCCACGGTTCGAAGGCGATGATCGACGCTGGGTTACGGCTGCACGACGTGGCCGTCACACCCGACGAGCTGACGCAGCTGCACGATCAATTCCTCGCCTTCTATGCCGCCAACGTTGCCGTTGGTAGCCAACCCTTTGAAGGGGTGCCGGCACTCCTTGACGAGTTGCTGCTGGCCGGCGCCCGCCTGGCGGTCTGCACCAACAAGGTCGAACATCTCTCCAAACTGCTCCTGGCCAAGCTGGGGCTCGCGGCCAAGTTCGCTGCCATTGCCGGCCGCGATACCTTCAGCGTGTTCAAACCCGCACCAGGCCACCTCATCGGTGCCATCGCCATGGCCGGCGGGCACGTGGATGGAGCGGTCATGGTGGGCGACAGCGAGGTTGACATCGCCACGGCGGCGGCGGCCAAGGTCCCCTCCATTGCCGTGACCTTCGGTTACACCCCGCGTCCTGTCGCCGAGTTTGGCCCCGATGCCCTCATCGATCATTTCCGCGAGTTTCCCGCCGCTTTAAAGTGCGTGCTTGCGCGCCGGCGCGGCAAACCCGCTTCGGGTTAGTGGCCTCGTTTACCATTGAGCCCAGCTGCCGAAGCCGTTTTATCGCACGCTCGCCCGGCGTAAGATGGCGGGTCGGCCTGGCGTCTGCCCAGGGTCAGTCAGGGGTCAGTCAGGGGTCAGTCAGGGGTCAACTAGGCTAAGACCCCAAACCAGCGCCATCTCTCTGGCTCCAGCGGTTCCGATTGGGGGATTGGATCACGAGGATTGAATTTCATGAGTGCCACAGTGGCGACAGCCAGCCCCGACCAAGACCGGACCCGCACCGTCGAGGAACTGCGGCGCGAGCTCAGCGCAGCGCATCGGCGGGAAGCGGCCACAGCCGAAGTGCTGCGCATCATCAGCCGCTCGGCCTTCGATCTGCAATCCGTGCTCGATGCACTCGTGGCCTCGGCCGCACACCTGTGCGATGCACCAATGGTTGCGATCCATGTGCAACGCGATGCTCAGCTTCCAGGCCGGGCGCGCCACGGGTTCCCGCCGGAAATGGTTGAAGCCCTGAGCAAAATCGGTCAGGTCTTGGACCGTGGCTCGCTCGCCGGACGCACCATCGCCCAAGGACAGGCGGTGCACATTGCCGACGTGGAGGCAGACGCCGAGTACACGTTCCGCGACTTCACGCGCATCACGGGCGCCCGCAGCATGCTCGGTGTGCCGTTGTTGCGCGACGGCCGACCCGTCGGCCTGCTGTCGCTCTATCGCACGCGCGTCGCACCCTTCACGGCAAAGCAGATCGACCTGATGGCGACCTTCGCTGACCAGGCCGTGATCGCCATCGAGAACACGCGGCTCTTTGAAGTCGAGCAGCAGCACACGCGCGAGCTCAAGGAGGCACTCGAGCAGCAGACCGCAGCTTCCGAGGTGCTTGAGCTCATCAGCAGCTCACCTGGCGAGCTCGGGCCAGTATTCGAGGCGGTGTTGACCAACGCCGCGCGCATCTGCGACGCCAAATTTGCCAATCTGTTCCTGTACGATGGAGAGGCGTTCCGGCACGTCGCGATCCACGGTGGCCCGCCTTTGTTTGCGGAACTGTACCACCGTGACCCGGTGGTGCGACCCGTAGCCATGAATGCGCTCCAGCGGCTCATTCTGACCAAACAGCCCCAACACGTCCCCGACGTCACCACGGAGCAGGCCTATCGTGACGGCGATCCAGCCACAGTTCAGATGGCAGACGTTGCCGGGGCCCGCACCCTGCTTGCTGTGCCGCTGCTGAAGGAAGACCGATTGGTTGGTGCCATCGGCATCTACCGGCAGGAGGTCCGATCCTTCGCACCCAAGCAGATCGCGGTGCTCACGAGCTTCGCCAAACAGGCCGTCATCGCCCTCGAGAACTCACGACTGCTCAACTCACTGCGCGAAGCGTTGCAGCAGCAGACGGCGACCGCGGACGTACTAAGTGTCATCAGCCGCTCGCCTACTGACGCCCAGCCAGTGTTCGACATTATCGGTGAGCGGTCCGAGAAGCTGTGCGAAGCCGAGATCAGCGTTGTGTCGATGGTCAGGGGTGACACCATCGAGCTTGCGTCGATCCATGGCGTCAACGCCGAAGGTGTGGAGGCAGCTCGCCGTGCCTTCCCAATGCAAAGGCATAGTGAGACGGTGACAGCGCGCGCCGTGCGGGCAGGCACCGTTGTGCACACGGCCGACGTTCTTGACGATGCTCAGTATGCAATGAAAGATGTCGCGCTGGTCGGCGGGTACCGCAGCTGTCTGGGCGTGCCCATGATGCGCGACGGTCAGGTGATTGGCGCGATCTTCGTCGCCCGCGCACAGGCCGCCCTCTTTTCCGACGCCCAAGTGCAACTTCTCAGGACGTTCGCCGACCAGGCCGTAATCGCGATCGAGAACACGCGGCTGTTTGAGGAGATTGCCCGCAAGAGCCGCGAGCTCGAAGTCGCCAGCCAACACAAGTCGCAGTTTGTGGCCAACATGAGCCACGAGCTGCGAACACCCCTTGCCGCCATACTGGGCTATGCCGAGCTGATCCAGGAGGGGTTCTATGGGCCGCTGCCGGAGAAGTCGATGGACGCCCTCACGCGCATTCGCTCCAACGGCAAGCACCTGTTGGGACTTATCAACACCGTGCTCGATATCGCCAAGATCGAGTCCGGGCAGTTCACCCTCAACATCGGGGAATACGCGCTCGAAAGCGTGGTTGAAACCGTGCGCGCGGCAACCGAGTCACTTGCCGCAGCCAAAAACCTCGCGCTCAAGACCGAAGTGGCCAAGCGCATGCCGCTGGGGCTCGGTGACGAGCAGCGCCTCACCCAAGTGCTGCTCAACCTCGTTGGCAACGCGCTCAAATTCACGGACGCGGGCGAGGTGCGCATCATTGCCATGCCCGGGAATGGCGGCTTCGCCGTCAGTGTGACCGATACGGGCCCAGGCATCCCCCCAGAGGAGCAGACGCGCATCTTCGATGAGTTCCACCAAGTCGATGACTCCAACACCAAGGCCAAGGGTGGGACTGGCCTCGGGCTCGCCATCGCCAAACAGATCGTACAGATGCATGGTGGGCGCATCTGGGTGGAATCGACGCTGGGCAAAGGCTCAACGTTCCAGGTGGAACTGCCGATCCGCGCGCAAAATGCCGAGGCCACGGCCTAGCCACGGGCGTTCAAGGAGGTCGATCTGCGCCAAGGCTTGGGCGATCACGCCCATGCGTTGATCCGCGATGGCGACAGACGAGGAAAGCGCGTGCCGCTGGCTATGACATCTCAAAACCCGAGCGTCGCATGCGGCCCCCGCGCCGTTGGCTTGCTCGGGCGCGCTAGATAAGCGAGGCGGGGAGCGCAGGCTCATAAGGCAAAGATGATACAGGTGGTGGTGGCGTGGGCCAGCAGCGTGCCCGCCATATCGAGGATCCTCCCCTCGGCCGTCGCCGAGCGCCGGCCGACATGGAGCGAACGGCCCTCGGCGCGGATCGGTCCGGTCTTGTCGGTGATCGGCCGCACCATGTTCACCTTGATCTCCAACGTGGTGTAGCCGGTGCCGGGCTGCAAGTGCGTTTGCACGGCACAGCTCATGCACGAATCAAGCAGCGTGGCGGCAACCCCCCCGTGCACCGTACCAATGGGGTTGTAGTGCCGAAACTGCGGCGTCACGGTGAAGAAGCGCAAATCCCGGCGCGACCTCTCTGATGGCCAAGCCGAGCGTCTCCGTGATGGGCGGCCGCGGCAGGCGCCCATCGACGATGCGCTGCAAATACTCGATACCGCTCAGGCTCCTTAGCATTTCCGGCGGGGGCACGCCGACGCTGCCAGCCGTCTCGCTCATAACGCCCAATTCCTCGCTACTGCACCGACGGGGGCTCGCGCTAGCCATGCGGCACGCCCCCGGCCGTCGCTGCCTCTGCCAACTTCTGTTCGCGATCGATGGCGAAGGTGAGCGGCAGGGCGGTCGTATACTTGATCTGCTCCATCGCGAATGCGGAGGACACCTTGGCAATTTCGATGCGGGCAATGAGCTTCTTGTAGAAGCGGTCGTAGGCGGCGATGTCGGGCACAACCACGCGCAAGAGGTAATCAACATCCCCGCTCATGCGATAGAACTCGACGACTTCTGGAAAGTCGACGACGGCCGCGTGGAACTTCTCCAGCCAGGCAAGCGAGTGCTGATCGGTCTTGATGGAGACAAATACCGTGACACCCGCGTTCACGCGCGGCGGATCAAGGATCGCCACGCGCCTTTGGATCACGCCCGCCTCTTCCAGCTTCTGGATGCGGCGCCAGCAGGGTGTGGTCGATAGGCCGACCTCCTTGCCAATGTCGGCCACCGATCGCGTGCAATCCTGCTGCAGGATCTTGAGTATCTTGACATCCATATCGTCGAGCATGGCGCTAGCCGCCTCGGATCGGCGTCGGCCCGGCGCTGGTGCCAATTGAAACATTTTTCCTCGAGCCGCCGGGTTGGGGTGGGTATCGCAGGGGTTTTATTGCGTTAAGCGGCGCACTACCAATGCTATTTTTTCATGCCTTGCGGGATTCTTGCTCATCTGGAGGCCGCTCCGACGTCTCCATCAGGCGCTTGACCTCTTCGCGCAGGGCCGGCAACAGCTTGGTCTCGAACCAGGGATTGGCCAGCAGCCACGCGTTGTTGCGCCAAGAGGGGTGCGGCAGCGCGATGCGGCGCGGCATGGCCTGTCCAGCGAGCGCTTCGCGCCAGCGCCCTACCGCGCCCGTCATGCCAGCGTCGTTGCCCCGCCCCATGTGCCAGCGCTGAGCATAGCCGCCAACCGCCAGGATGAGTTGCAGCTGCGGCATGGCGGCGAAAAGCCGGGCGTGCCAGGTGAGGGCGCATTCGCGGCGCGGGGGCAGGTCGCCGCCTGCAGCATCCTGCCCTGGGAAGCAGAAGCCCATGGGCACGATGGCGATGCGGCGCACATCATAAAATTCCTCGGCACTGAGCGCGAGCCAGGCTCGCAACCGATCGCCCGAAGGATCCGTGACGGGTATGCCAGAGGCATACACCCGCACACCGGGCGCCTGGCTGCAGATGCAAATCGACGCGCTCGCACTTGGGCACAACACGGGCCGCGGCTCGTGTGGCAACGGCGGTCCGCGCGGCGTGTCACGGCAGATGCGGCAGGCCCTGATGTCCGATGCGAGGCGCGCGAGCGCGCGCTCGCCTTTGCGCGAGCCCGGCACGCTCTACACGTGGAGCACCAGGCCGTCCTCGGCGAGGACGACGCGGGGGTCTGCCACCTCGGTGCGCCGCGCCAGCATCGTTTCGGCCATGTGCGTGATGAGCACGCGCTTAGCGCCGATGCGGTCAAGCTCCCCGGAAATCTTGCGCCAGCTCATGTGAAAGCGCGGCTCGCCTTCGAACTGATAGCATTCCATGATGTAGAGATCGGCGCCGCGCCCGGTGGGGATCAGCGCGTCGGTCCACTCGGTATCGCCTGTAAAGCTCAGCACTTTGCCCTCAAGCTCGAAGCGCAACGCATAGGGTGGGGCTCCCGAGGGGTGCCGCACCTCAAACGGAGTGACGCGCACCGCTCCCACGTCCAACGGTGTCTCGTGCACAAGCTCCAAAAAGCGCAGATCATAGCGGCGTGGGATGGCGATCGATCCGGGAAAGAGGACGTCGGCGGCGGCTTCGAAACGTGCACGAGCCCCGCGCGGGCCAACGACGGTCAGCGGCGTGGTGCGCTTGGCAACGTGTTGGGCGTGGACCAGCCACCACACCAGCCCCGCGAAATGGTCTCCGTGCAGGTGGGAGATGAAGATTGTGTCGATGCTGTTGGGGTCAATTTTGCACCGGCTGAAACCGATCAAGGTGGTGGCGCCACAGTCGATGATGAACCGGCTCGCCGTGGTCTCCACACAGTAGCAGGTCTGCAGGCGGCCGCCCGATCCGAACGCGTCGCCGCAGCCTACGACCGTCAGCTTCATGGCACGTCATCTCGCATGCGAGGGCTCCAATCCCCTCACGCCTAGGCACGGCACGCGCGGCGCGTCTGTTCCCTAGGGAACACCCCCGGTACCAGGCTCCAGTTAAGCCTCAAGCTTTGGCGCTCGGCCGAGCCGAGACCTCCTGGTGCCAACGGGCTAAATTGTCGAGATCCTGCGGCCGTTCCACGCGAGCGGGCTTGGCGAAGTCGACCGCCACCAGAGCCGTGATGTCGGCCACCGTAAACGCCTCACCGGCGATGAAGCGGCGTTTTCCAAGCTCCCGATCCATGAGCCGCAGGACCTCTTGCGCTTTGGGCTTGTTGGCCTCCCCCCACGCCGGTACCTGTGGGACCTCCAACGCCGCCGCGGCGGGATGCAGATGCCGGAAGGCCTGCGCTACCGAGGCGAGCAGGCCCAGCTCCATGCGCCGGTTCCACATTTCCACAATGGCGCGGCCCTGAGGGCCCTTGCCGAACAGGGCCGGTTCTGGCTGCAGCTCTTCGAAATAGCGGCAGATTGCCATGGTCTCTGCGATGGGCGTGCCGTCGTCGAGGATCAAAACGGGAACACGCTGAAAGGGATTGATCTGGCTGAATTCGGGGGTCTTGACACCCTTGAGGATATCGAGCTCCTCGTAGGGCACCTCGATGCCCTTTTCCGCCAGGAAAATGCGCACCCGGCGCGGATTGGGCGCCGTCTTGGTCTGCAGGATCTTCATCGCGCTCCCCAGGCTCTTTTATTCTGAACAGTGGTAGAGGAGCGCTGTTGAGGGTGCAAGGCGAGCCTTGCGCGCCTTATCGGGACCCGGAGACCCTCCGAGTTGCCTTTCCAATTCATCCGGCGCCAACAATTCGTTGATAAATCTCGATTAACGGATGTGCCCCAAGATTGACCCTGCGGCGCTGCCGACGCCGGAAGCATGCCCTTTGCAGGCGATTTTGCTCGGTGAATGGCTGACGAGGAACGATGCGAGGCGAGGACGCCACCATCAGCTCTGCACCCCGCCCGCGCGCCAAGGACCGGCGGGCGGCGCTCAAGGCCTATGTCCGAGAGCTGCACAGCCGCCTTGTCCAGGGCAGCGTGCTGAAGCCCGAGTTCGAGTACGAACTCCTGGCGATGTTCGTGAAGAACGAGCTGTCCGCCAGGGTCACCCTGCCACTGCTGGCCGTCCTGTTCTCGCTCGCCTCCATGTTCTGGGCCCCGGTCGGTCAGGCGTCGGCCTGGCTGGCGGCGGTGATCCTCATGAAATTCTGCATGATCGCCGCCTGTCGCAAATTCCTGGCCGACCCCAGAGGTGATGTTCGCGTCGATGCCTGGCGCGATGTCTTCGTCTGGCTCGAGCTCGCCACCGGCATCACCTGGGGCGGCATGGCGGTCGTTGGTCTCGGGACGACGGATGCCATCAGTCACGTCTTCATCTTGGCGTCATTGATCGTGCTTTTGGCAATCCGTATGACTTTCGCCTCCTCGATCATGACCCTGCTCTATGTCGGCACCGTGCCGATGACCATTGCCGTCTGCTTGCGCCTCATCGCGCAGGGTCATCCCTTCTATATGACGATGGCAGCGATGGCAGTGGGCCTGCAGGTCTATTTCATCTTCCTCGCTAAAGGGCTGAACTCGACGGCCCTCGCCATGCTCGAGTTCCGCGCCGAGAAGGATGCCTTGATCGCCGAGATCGAGGAGGAGAAGTCGATCTCGGATGAAGCGCGCCGCCACGCCGAGGCCGCCAGTGTCGCCAAGTCACGTTTCCTTGCCACCATGAGCCATGAGCTCAGGACGCCGCTCAATGCCATCCTCGGCTTCTCGGAAGTGATGCAAGCGCAACTGCTGGGGCCGATGCAGAACAAGAGCTACCTCGACTATGCGAGCAGCATCCACGCCAGCGGACGCCACCTGCTGCAGCTCATCAACGAAATCCTCGATCTCTCCCGCATCGAGGCCGGTCGCTACGAGCTGCATGAGGAACCCATCAGGCTGAGCGAGATCGTCGAGGAATGTCATCGCCTCCTGGCCCTGCGAGCGGAAAGCAAGGGCCTGCAGGTCGCCCCGGAATTCCCCAAGGGCCTGGAGCCAATCTGGGCCGACGAGCGCGCCATCCGCCAGATCTGCCTCAACCTGCTGTCGAACGCCCTGAAGTTCACGCCCCGCGGCGGCCGTATCACGCTCACCGTCGCCGGCACGCCAGACGGTGGGCAGATGCTGAGCGTAAAGGATACAGGTCCGGGTATCCCCAAGGAGGAGATCCCGCGCGTCATGCAGGCGTTCGGGCAGGGCTCGTTGGCGCAGCAGACAGCCGAGGGCGGAACGGGACTGGGGCTGCCCATCGTCCAGAACCTCGCGGCGTTGCACGGCGGCACCTTCGAGTTGCGCTCAGAGCTGCGCAAAGGCACGGAAGCTGTGGTTTTTCTGCCCAAAAACAGGGTCTTGCGAACCATACCGCCGTTGCAGCCACCGGGAAAAGAACGCCACCGCCGGCTAGCCGTGTCCCTCGCACGGGGCCGCCAATCCACAGTGTCTCGCTGAGACGGATTGCCATCGATCCCGCCGCTTCCTACATTCTGGCAGGCGAGGCGGGGTTTTTCTCCACCGCTCGGCGGAGTTCAAGAGGCCAATTAAGACCCCTGGCACGAGGGCGCGCGTGATCGATGCCGGCACCAAGGTTTGCGCCGCGGGCAGGCGCGTGCTCGAGGATTGCCCGCTGGGCGGCAAATGACGGACGCAAAGCGACAGCATATTGTGCGAGGCTTGCCCCTTGGGTGGGCTCGCGCGCGACAAGGGCTGGAGAGGTAACGGGGCGGAGAGGTAACGGGGTGGAGAGGTAACATGGGGGCTTGGATCGCCCTGACGCTCCTCGTTATTGCCGGACTGGCGCTGCTGCTGCGTGCGGACGCGGGCTCCATCGCCGGCTTTGACCCCTCCGATTTCGCCATAGCTGTCGCATGCGTGGCCCTGCTCATCTTTCTCGTCTCCTCCATCGCCGGCAGCTATCGCGGCCGCACCGGCCATGCCGTGCGCGATCTGCTCACCTGGACGCTGATGGCGCTGCTTCTGGTGGGCGGCTACAGCTATCGCGAGGAGCTCTTTAGCTTCGGCCACCGCGTCGTCGGGGAGCTGTTACCGCCCGGCACCGTGCTGCGCAGCGGCGAGGCCCAGATCGAAGGGGAGCGCTCCGTGCGCATCCGTCGGCGACCCGATGGGCATTTCATCGCCAAAACGCAGGTCAACGGCGTCTCCCTCGTCATGCTGATCGATACCGGCGCCTCAACGGTCGTGCTGAAGCCCGCCGATGCGCAGCGGCTGGGGATCGATGTCGACCGGTTGAAGTACACAGTGCCCGTACAAACGGCCAACGGCACTACCTACGCCGCGCACGTGCGCCTGCGCACCCTGACTTTGGGACCGATCAGCCTCAACGATGTCGAGGCGTTGGTGGCCAAACCCGGCACGCTGAAAGAGAATTTGCTCGGTATGAGTTTCTTAAGCCGCTTGCGCTCTTATGAGTTCACCACCGATATGCTGACCCTGCGCAGTTGATACCCCGCGTCCCCGGCATGCCGGTAGGCGGGGCCACATCCGTCCGGTCTGGAGTCCCATGGCGTCATCGGCGCGTCTGCGTCAGGCGGTCGGCACGGCGATGGGTTGGCTTACGCTGACCTGCGCGGGTGCCGTCGGCCTCGTCTCCGTCCCCGTCATCCAAGGCACGACCCGCGCGATCCTCGGGCTCGAGGCCTCCCGCGCTCCCGATCGCGCGGCCGTGCCTCAGCGCAGCGCCCACGCCGATCGCATCGTCGCGATCACGGCCGGCGCGCACGGACATTATTTCGCCAGCGCCGAAGTCAACGGCCGGCCCATCAACGTGCTGGTCGATTCCGGCGCATCCATCGTCGCACTCACCTACGATGACGCCAAGCGCGTAGGGATATTGCTCCGCGGCAGCGACTACACCCAGCGCGTCAGCACCGCCAACGGGTTCGCCCGGGTGGCGCCCGTGGTGCTTGATCGCATCAGCATCGGCGCTATCACCGTGCGCAACGTGCCAGCGGCGGTGACCGAGCCCGGCAGCCTGCCAACGTCGCTGCTTGGCATGTCGTTCTTGGCGCGCCTGCGGCGCGTCGACATGCGCGCCGGCACCCTTCTGCTGCAGGAGTAGGCCTGCGGCGCACCTGAAGGATCGGAGGGCGCCAAGGTCCACGTGTCGCATGCCCCAACAGCGCGCCTTTGACGTTACCTCGTCTAAGTGGTTTTTAGCTGGCACCGAGGCAGGGAAGGGGCAAACATGCTCGTAAAGCCGCGCGCCGATCTGGTAGCCAACACCGCCGATTTCGAGCGCCTGCCGCTCGTCAAGCCGACTGGCTTTCGCGAATACGATGCGCGCTGGCTCTACCCCAAGGACATCAACTTGATGGGGCTCAATGCCATTGGCCTCGGCCTCGCCACGCTCGCCGGCAAGCGTCGCCTGCCAAAGCGCTTCGTCGTCGGCCACGATTATCGCTCCTATTCGGGCGCGGTGAAGCAGGCGCTGATCGCTGGCCTGTTGGCCGGAGGTGCGCAGGTCAACGACATCGGCCTCGCATTGTCGCCGATGGCCTACTTTGCCCAATTCGAGCTCGATGTGGAGGGGGTGGCGATGGTCACGGCCAGCCACAACGACAACGGCTGGACCGGCATCAAGATGGGCTTTGCCCGACCCCTCACCTTCGGACCAGACGAGATGACCGCGCTCAAGGATCTCGTCCTCTCCGGCCAGGGCGAAACGGCTCCGGGCGGCAGCTACGTGTTCGTTCCGGATCTGGCCGATCGCTACATCAGGGCGCTCACAGTGGGACCGAAGCTCGCCCGCCGGCTCAAAGTGGTCGCCGCCTGCGGCAATGGCACGGCGGGCGCGTGGGCGCCGCGCGTGCTTGAAGCAATTGGCTGTGAGGTGGTGCCTCTCGATTGTGATCTCGATTTTAATTTTCCGCGCCACAATCCCAACCCGGAAGACATGAAGATGCTGCACGCCATCAGCGAGGCCGTGCTCGCCAACCAAGCCGATGTCGGCTTCGGCTTCGATGGCGACGGCGACCGCTGCGGTGTTGTCGACAACGAGGGCCATGAGATCTTCGCCGACAAGGTTGGCGTCATGCTGGCGCGCGACCTCTCCGCCCTGCACCCCAACGCTCTGTTCGTTGTTGACGTCAAGTCGACCGGCCTTTTCATGACCGACCCTGTGCTCGCCGCCCATGGCGCGCGCGCGCTCTACTGGAAGACGGGTCACTCCTACATGAAGCGCCATACCTTCGAGCAGAAAGCGCTGGTAGGTTTCGAGAAGTCGGGCCACTACTTCTTCCAGCCCCCGCTCGGCCGGGGCTACGACGATGGTTTCCTGGCAGCCATTGCGGTGTGCCACATGTTGGACCGCGCGCCGGGCAAATCGCTCGCCGACCTCGAGCGCGAGCTGCCCAAAACCTGGGGCTCGCCCACCATGTCGCCGCACTGTGCCGACGAGGAGAAGTACGCCATCGTCGACAAGATCACCGCCCAATACAAGGAGGCTGCCTCCAACGGTGCCACCATCGCTGGGCAGAAGATCCGCGACCTCGTCACCGTAAACGGTGTGCGCGTGGTGCTGCAGGACGGCACCTGGGGCCTGGTCCGCGCCTCATCGAACAAGCCTGAACTGGTGATCGTGGTGGAGAGCCCAACGTCGGAAGCCAACATGCGCGCCATCTTCGCCGACATCGACGGCCGGCTCGCCAAGTGTCCGGAAGTGGGCGAGTACAATCAAAAGATCTAGGCCGCTGGCGGCGGATGCCTCGTTCGGGATATTGCCAACACCGACCGGGAGCAACCCCCTTTCTATGACGTGCCCTGCTCTAGGCTGCCCGCGCTGACGCATCTTGCGCGAGGGCCGCATGGCCAATGCACATTGCGCCCGGCTCTGCCGTGGTACTGCGCCAGGCCACCTCCCGACCTGCCCCCGCTGGATGCGGCCGGATGAGCTCGTGCACGGGCTGCGACACCGTTGCAGGCCAACGCCATCTCGGCCAAGGCTCGGTTCCAGCCCGCTTGGCCGCTAGCCCAGGGGATGTCCCTACCTCCCCTCCCCAAGACCCCATGACTTTGCGACTGCATTCGGCTATTGCCTCCCTCCCATGCTGCATCTCAACGATCTTACCTACCGCATCGAGGGCCGCCTCCTCTTTGATAAGGCCACTGCGGCCATTTCCGCCGGCCATAAGGTAGGCGTGGTCGGCCGCAACGGCTCCGGCAAAACCACGCTGCTGCGTCTGATCCTCGGTGAACTGCAGCCCGATGCGGGAGCCATCCGCCTGCCGCGCGCAACGCGCATCGGCTGGGTCGCGCAGGAGGCGCCGGGCGGGCCCGAGAGCCTCCTCCAATTCGTGCTGGCAGCCGACACGGAGCGCACCGGCCTCATGACGGAAGCCGAGATAGCGCGCGATCCCGCCCGCATCGGCGAGATCTATGAACGCCTCAATGACATCGAGGCCCACGCCGCGCCCTCGCGCGCCGCACGCATCCTGGCTGGGCTCGGCTTCGACGAGGCGGCGCAGGCGCGCCCGTGCGCGGAGTTTTCGGGTGGTTGGCGCATGCGCGTTGCCCTCGCGGCCATGCTGTTCACCGAGCCCGAGTTGTTGCTGCTCGACGAACCCACCAACTATCTCGATCTGGAAGGGGCGCTATGGCTTGAGGACTACCTCGCCCGCTATCGCCATACCGTTTTGATCGTCAGCCACGAACGCGAACTCCTCAACCGCGCGGTCGATTCGATCCTGCACTTATCCCAGGGCAAGCTCACACTTTATTCGGGCGGCTACGACCGATTCGAAGAAGCGCGACGCGCGAAACAGCGCCTCGACCTCAAGCTCAAGAAGAAACAAGATGACGAGCGGCGTCACATCGAGGCGTTCATCGCCCGCTTTAGGGCGAAAGCCTCGAAGGCCAGCCAGGCGCAAAGCCGCATCAAGGCGTTGGCGCGCATGCAGCCGATCGCCGAGCAGATCGAGGAGAGCGTTGCACCGTTCCTGATCCCCGACCCGCCGCAGCCTTTGACAAGCCCCCTCATTCGCCTCGAAGGCGCGGCGGTGGGCTACCTGCCGGACGTGCCGGTGCTGAGCGACCTCGATCTGAGGCTCGATGCCGACGACCGCATCGGACTGCTCGGCGCCAACGGCAACGGCAAGAGTACGTTCGCCAAGCTCATGTGCGGGCGGCTGCAGCCGATCGCCGGCAAGCGCTATGCCTCGAGCAAGATTGCCGTCGGCTACTTCGCCCAGCATCAGATGGAGGACCTCTCTGCGGGCAAGACGCCCTATCAGCACGTGCTCGACCACATGCCGGAAGCAAGCGAGGCGCAGCGGCGCGCAAGGCTCGGGCGCCTAGGGTTCGGCATCGGCAAGGCCGATACCAAGGCCCAAGACCTCTCTGGCGGCGAGAAGGCGCGCTTGTTGCTGGCGCTATCAACCTTCCACGGACCGCACCTCTTGGTTCTGGACGAGCCCACCAACCACCTCGATGTGGACGCGCGCGAGGCGCTGGTACGGGCGCTCAATGAGTACGCGGGCGCCGTCCTCATCATCAGCCACGACCGGCACCTGTTGGACGCGTGCGCAGACCGGCTTTGGATCGTGCGCGACGGTACCGTGCGGCCCTATGAGGGCGACATCGACCAGTATCGTGCCCAATGCCTGAGCGAGCGCGGCGCCGATCCCGATGCCCGTTCGGCCAAGGTCAAGGCGGCCGCCGGTCGGGCGACCGCCCAAGACACGCGCCGCCAAGCGGCGCAATCGCGCGCCGACCTGGCCCCCCTGAAGAAGGCTGTCACCGCAGCCGAGGCCGAGATCGAGAGCTTGTCCAAGCGCATCGACGCCATCGACAGCGACCTGGCGGAGGGAGCGCTCTATCAGCGCGACCCTGCACGCGCCCAGGTGCTTGCTCGCGAGCGAGGTGGGCTGATCCGCGCTCGCACCGAAGCGGAGGTCCGTTGGCTCGCCGCCGACGCGGCCTATGAAGAAGCCAAAACGCGCGCCCAGGGCCGCGGGCTCACCCTCCTGCCCTCCTGACGCCCGCGTGTCAGGAGACGGCGTGTCGCTCCCTCGACCGCACTGGCGAGCCGGGCCACAATGGGGACATGGCCAGCACGATCATCGCCCGGCAAGAAGGCATCTCCGTTTACGACTACCGCTGCACGGCACGGCCCGGCGACCGGCCGTATGCCGAGTTGCATGACCGCTTCTCGATTTCCTACGTGCGCAAGGGCACCTTTGGCTATCGCGCGCGCGGCGCGCTCTACGAGCTGGTGCCAGGCTCCATCCTGATCGGCCATGCGGGCGATGAATACATGTGCACCCACGAGCACGACGCTTGCGGGGACGAATGCCTGTCCTTTCAGTTTGAGGCGAACTTGGCCCAAGCAACCCAGGCCGCGGCCAAGCCTTGGCGGCCGCGCGCCGTGCCACCGCTCCCCGAGCTTATGGTGATGGGCGAGCTTGCCCAGGCGGCCGCTAAGGGCAGCAGCGATTTCGGACTCGATGAGGTTGGGCTGCTGCTCCTTGCTCGCTACCTGGAGGTTGCCTCCGGAGAAAAGCGCAGAGCGCCCCACACAACCGCACGCGATCGGCGCCGGGCTGTCAGGACGGCCCTTTGGATCGATGCCAACGCGCACCGGCCGATCGCCCTCGCCTCTTGTGCCCGCGAGGCTGGGTTGAGCCCATTTCACCTGCTGCGCCTGTTTGCCAATGTCCTGGGCGTGACGCCGCATCAATATTTGGTGCGCGCCCGATTGCGCCACGCCGCGCGCCTTTTGGCCGACGATGCGCGCTCCATTACGGACGTTGCGCTCGAAGTGGGGTTTGCCGACCTCTCCAACTTCGTGCGCACATTCCGCCGCGCAGCCGGCGTGTCGCCGCGCAGCTTTCGGCTGGCCGCGCGCGGCGAGCGCAAGATTCTCCAAGAACGGCTTGAGACCCTCGCGCTAGGGTGACCTGCAGCACAGGAGGTCACCATGTATGATCACATTGGCCTGAAGGTTAACGACTTGCGCACAAGCGTGAGCTTCTATGCCGCTGCCCTGGCCCCCCTCGGCCATGACGTGTGCTCCACGGATGCTGCAAGCGCGAGCTTTGGCCCGGCTCATGCGCCTGCGCTTTGGCTCTCGCCCGCTTCCGGCGGCACGACGAGGCCAGGCGTGCACATCGGCTTTCGCGCACCCAACCGGAGCGCCGTCGACCGGTTCTACAGCGACGGGCTCAAGGCCGGAGGCCGCGATAACGGTCGACCTGGCCTGCGCCCGGATTATGGCGCGAGCTACTACGCGGCGTTCCTGCTTGACCCGGACGGCAACAACATCGAGGCGGTGTGCACGAGCTAGTGCAGCGGCGCTTGGCAACGGGCAAACGAGATGAGGACACGCACACATGGCTTCTATCCGCAAAGAAATGCGGCTTGATGCGGCCCCCGAGACTGTGTGGAACGCCATCCGCGACGTGGGATCGGTGCACCGCAGGCTGGCCCCTGGCTTTGTCGCGGACTGCCGGCTCGAGGACGCGGGTGGCACCAGGATCGTGACCTTCGCCAACGGTCTCATCGCCCGCGAGCTCATTGTGGCTATCGACGATGGAGCCCGCCGTCTCGTGTGGGCCGTGGTGGAGGGCCGACCGAAACATCACAACGCGTCGCTGCAGGTTTTTGCCGAAGGAAGCGAGGGCAGTCGCATCGTGTGGATTGCGGATTTGCTGCCCGACAACCTGACCGAACCCATTGCCGGCATGATGGAGGAGGGGATGCGCGCGATGCAGCAGACGCTCGCAGGGAGCAGGAGCGTCGCATGAGCAGGTTTCCTCACCCACCGCCGAGCCGCGGACGATCGGCCGATCGAGCTCACAGCGCAACGTCTCCGCTTGACCGACGGGAGGGGCGGGTGTCGGCTGAGGGCGGCGCGTTTCGCCATCCCGCAGATGAACCATGCGCACCGGCAGGCGCATGCGACAGAGGTGTCGCAAACGTGGTGCAGCACTATTGCCTGTTTGAGACCGCAATCGGTGCGTGCGGCGTTGCCTGGAGCGACCGCGGCGTTACCCGTTTGCAGCTGCCGGAACGCTCGCACAGCGACACCGAGCGCCGCTTGCGGGGACGGAGCGCGCACGGCGGCGCGGGCCTGCCGCCCTCGGCCGTCCGCGCAACCATAGGGCTGCTGGAGCGCTACTTCGCCGGCGAACCGGTGGACTTGTCAAAGGTCGCTCTCGACTTAAGCGGCGTGAGCCCGTTCCACCGCAAAATCTATGACGCCGCGCGGGCACTCGCATGGGGCAAGACAGCCACCTACGGCGAGCTTGCACAACGGGCTGGCGCGCGGGATGCGGCGCGTGCCGTCGGGCAGGCAATGGGCAAGAACCCCGTGCCGATCATTATTCCCTGCCATCGGGTGTTGGCGGCCGGTGGCAAGATCGGCGGCTTTTCGGCCCACGGCGGCACCAGCACCAAACAACGCCTGCTGGCGCTGGAAGGTGTGCACCTCGCTCACGGCACCCCTCTGTTACCGGGCTTGGGCGAGCCGTGAGGACCCTCAGGCGGTCTCCTCGAACAGCTCGCGGCCGATCAGCCAGCGGCGGATTTCGCTTGTGCCAGCGCCGATCTCGTAGAGCTTGGCGTCGCGCAGGAGGCGTCCGGTCGGATAATCGTTGATGTAGCCGTTTCCGCCCAACAGCTGTACGGCATCGAGCGCAATCGCGGTCGCCTTCTCAGCGGCATAAAGGATGGCTCCCGCCGCGTCCTTGCGCGCCGTCTCGCCGCGATCACAGGCACACGCCACGGCATACACGTACGCCTTGCAAGCGTTCATGGTGGTGTACATGTCGGCGAGCTTTCCCTGCACCAGCTGGAAGGTGCCGATCGGCTCACCGAACTGACGTCGTTGATGCACGTATGGGATCACCACGTCGAAAGCCGCCTGCATGATGCCGAGCGGGCCGGCCGCCAGCACTGCGCGCTCATAATCGAGCCCGCTCATGAGCACGCTCACGCCCATGCCGACCTCTCCCAGCACGTTGTCGGCCGGCACCTCGCAGTCCTCAAACACGAGCTCACCCGTATCGGAGCCGCGCATGCCCAGCTTGTCGAGCTTTTGCGCGGTGGCAAAGCCCTTAAAGCCACGTTCGATCAGGAAGGCGGTGATGCCGCGTGGGCCGGCCGCAGGATCCGTCTTGGCGTAAACCACCGCCACGTCCGCGCACGGACCATTAGTGATCCAAAACTTGCTGCCATTGAGAACGTAGTGGTCGCCCTTCTTGTCGGCCCTCAGCTTCATGGACACCACGTCGGAACCGGCCCCCGGCTCCGACATGGCGAGCGCGCCCACGTGCTCGCCCGAGATCAGCTTGGGCAAATACCTGCGCTTCTGCGCGTCAGAGCCGTTGCGACGAAGCTGATTGACGCACAGATTGGAATGCGCACCGTATGACAAGCCAACGGAGGCCGAGCCGCGGCTCAACTCCTCCATGGCGATGCAGTGCTCAAGGTAGCCAAGACCCGAGCCGCCGTACTCCTCCTCGACCGTGATGCCAAGCAGTCCCATTTGTCCGAGTTTTGGCCACAGCTCCCGCGGGAACTCATTGGTCTTGTCGATCTCCGCGGCGAGCGGCGCGACTTGATCGGCGGTGAACCCTCGTACGCTGGCGCGCAACTGGTCGGCCGTCTCGCCGAGATCGAAGTTGAGCGAGGGGAAATCGTTGGCGATCATGGGGGTGTCTCCACCATTTTGGCCATTGGCTAACGCCGAGCGCCCACGCGAGCAAGCACCGATTGCGCCTCGAGATGGCCGCTGTGGTCCTTTACGCACCCCACCCCGCGGTTTCATAGTGTGGCTACGGATGGTGCTGGGCGCGCGATTGGGCGGGAGCGGTGATGCTGCGGGCAGGGTGTGTCGCACGACCCACCGGGATGCCTAACCATCGCACGACCCCGCTCGGGCAGGGCATTTGCGTTGCGCTTAGCCAATGCCCGGCGCGCCGCGTCCGCCTCACGTTCTGCCACGACGGCAGTCACAACAGTGAGGCACGATCATTGGGGTTTGCCTTATGGCGACTTCCCAGGAGGAGCGTCCCTCGCGCATTGCGTGGCCGCCGCTGCTGATCGTGGCCGCGCTGGTCGCCGCCGTTCTCCTCGGCAGGTTCTACCCCCTGCCCTGGCCTGGGCTCGGTGACTTGCCGGCGCAGTTGATAGGCTATGGCCTGGGTGCCATCGGAATGCTGCTCACCGGTTGGGGGTTCTTCACGCTCAATCGCGCAGACACCACCGTGCTGCCGCACAAGCCGGTGAAGCGGCTCGTTACACACGGCGCCTTCGGCTTTCGTCGCAACCCCATCTACATGGGCGAAGTGCTGATCTTGCTCGGCCTGGCGCAGGCGACCGGCAACATTTGGATGGCACTTGCGGCGCCGCCCTTGGCAATCCTCCTCTTCGCACTTGCCATCCTACCCGAGGAGCGGCATCTGGAGGCGCGCTTTGGTGAGGAGTATCTTGCCTACAAGGCGCGCACGCGCCGTTGGTTCTGAGGAGCCTCGCGCATGGCTCGCGATGAAGAGGCGGAGGAGCTGGAATTCCTGGCGGACCTGCAGACCCGCACGGGGCGCGACCTCGCTCAGTGGATGGCTGCCATTGCCGCCCAGAACTTCTCCGACAAGAACGAGGTGATCGACTGGTTGCGCGCACAAGGGATCCCCTTCGCCCACGCCTCTTGGCTGGAACGGATCCACAGCAACGGGGGGCGGCCTATCTATCTGCAGCCACCGGGTCAGCCGGGCGATGAGGGCAAGCCGCAGCAGCCCGCAGCTAAAGCGACGCCGCGCCCACCGAGCCAACGCGAGCTTGCAGATCTCGACCGCTTGCTGGCGGCAAGCAAGGGCTATCGGCCCCTCTATGTCATGCTGGAAGCCGAAATCCGCGGCGCTGTCCCAGACCTCGCTGTCAAACCCAAGGGCAGCTACCTCTCGCTTGGCGCACCACGTGAGTTTGCAGCCGTCACGTTCTATGCCACCGAGTTGCGGCTCGGTCTCGGTCTGGGGGATGTGCCCCACGTGCAAGGCCTTGAGAAGCCGCGCATGCGCGGGCCCGGTCCGGCCATTTCGCACATGGTGGTGCTGACAGACGCCCGCCAAGTGAACGCTGATTTGCTTAAACTTATCAAAGCTGCCAACCGGCGCGTTAACGGCTAAGATCGGCGCCGGCCGGGCCACGAAAATACCCCAATCCGCGCGGCATTTTGGCGGCGGAAGGCGTGTGAGGAGGTGCGGGTTCCATGCCACGCGTTTGCCACTCGATGTTCTCGATCGCGCTGATCGCCGGCGCTGCCAGCTTGGCCGCGCCCGCCGCTGCCCAGTCCCCAGCTGGCCAGCCGCCCCCCGCGTCCGCTCCCGGACCCTCCGCAACACCGTCGGCGCCAGAGAAGGATCCGCGCGAGGGTGATCCCAGCTTCGAGCAGGCGCAACGCCTCATGAAGGCCGTCGACGCGATCCTGCAGGACACCGCAAAGAACCGCAGCGAGGCCAGGAAGCTTCCTTCCGAGAAGGACTTCCTGATGAAGCCGCTGTGGACGGAGACCAAGGAAGATCGCGAAAAGAAGATCCGCGATCTCCTCGACGCTGCCCTCGGCGTCATCACCGATGTCCCCGTCGTCGAAGTGCAAAAGAAGATCGAGGGGCTGCGCAAGAACATTCGTGAGCTCGATGAGCGTATCGTCAAGCTGCGCGAGAAACAGATCGGCGCACCCAAGGACGGCGTGCTGCCAGGGTTCATCACCGATACCGTCGATAGCCTGAGCAAAGACATCGACGAGGCCAAGAAGAAGATCGATCTCAATCGTGAGGAGATCGCCAAGGCCAAAGGCGAGGTCACCATCGCTCTCGACACGGCCGGCATTAAACTGGCACCGGAACAGGTGGACCTGCTGCTCGACAGCGTGCTGTCAGGCGATTTGGTCCGCCTCGTTGCCGTGTTCAACTCGGCCAAGCTCATCGACGGTCAGCTTGGCAAGCTGTTGATCGCGTCGGGTGAAAATATCGGTGCTGCGCGCAAGTATTTTGCCATGCACGCCGCGCTCTTTGCCCTGCTGGTGCACTCCCAGGATCTGCTGGTGGCCAAGATTGATCAGCAGTACCTGCCCAAGCTCTCGGCCATCGAGCAGGACATCAAGTCAGCCCGCCTTAAGACAGCAGACCTGCTAAAGGCCGAGAACCGCGAGGACCAGAAGCGCGCCCTCGAGGCCAACCGCGACAGTCAACGACTTGCAGACGACGCGGCGCGTGCCTACCGCAAATACCTCTTGCAGCAACGCGAACAAGTGGCGAATGCGCGACGGCGCGCTACCCACGACCTGCGCATCGCCGACAACACCTTTGAAACGGTGGAGGCGAGCTATCAGCTGCGCAACCTGATGAAGGACTCAGCCGCCTCCTTCGAGGCCCTGCAGAAACTAGAGGCGCCCACCTTTGACCAGATCTTCAAGAACGAGGAGTTGCGGCGCGAGTTCGAGAACCTCACGCGCAAGCTCGATGGGCCAAGCAGCTGAGCCGCTTGCCCCTCACCAGTCCGAATAGGCACCATAGTAGGCGGGCGCCGCCGGCGCTCCGTAGGCATAGGGCGCGAGCGGCGCCGGGTAGGCAACCACCG
>JAMXLN010000108.1 GCA_024281145.1 Hyphomicrobiaceae bacterium
GTCGAAAAGATCGGCGGCGAACTCTACAATACCGAAATCGCGACCCTGGAAGGGGTCAGAGATCCGAGCAAGGCAGCAAAGAAATAAGCGCTGAGCGCCCAACGCTCCGACACGCGCTATTGTGATCGCTCAAGTTCGCATGCCCTAGGAGGGAGCTGAGCATGCCCGATTGGCTCGAAATCATCACGCGCCTGGCCGCCGAAGCCTTGATCGGTGGCGGCATCGGCCTCAATCGCCATCTCTACCACAAGGCCGTCGGATTGCGGACGCTGAGCCTGGTCTCGTGTGGTGCGGCCGGGTTGGTGTTGGCATCTCTGCATTCGGCGGGCACGGCGCTGCATGTTGATGCGATGAGCCGTGTCATTCAGGGTATCATGACGGGAGTTGGCTTCATTGGGGCGGGTGTGATCATGCGCGGTCAAACGGACGTGAAGGTCCACGGCCTCACCACCGCCGCGGCCGTCTGGATAACCGCCGCGCTCGGCGTGCTTTGCGGCATCGGTGAATGGAAGATCATCCTCGTTCTCTCGATCATCGTTGCCGCGGTTCTGTTGACCGGCGGCCCCGTGGAGCGCTGGTGCGAGACAGCGCTCGCTAAGAAACAGCGAGAGCCGATAGCCTAGCAAGCGGGATCCCTGCGCCAGAAGGCGGCCCGATCGGTGCGCCACGGTGCGCCATTGTGCGGTGCACGCCTGACGCTGGCTGAGAAGCGCTGCCTATCGCGCCGGGCTGCGAACCCTCCGGGGACACCGACCCCAAGCGTCCCATCTCAAGCGTCCCATCTCAAGCGTCCCATCTCAAGCGTCCCATCCCAAGCTTCGCATCCCAACGGTCATATGGCGATCAGGCGTTGACGCTGAGGCCCTGGCTGGACGAGAGTTGCCAGCGAGGGTTTCGAGCAGACGGGAGGCCGCGATGCGCAAGTACATGGTGCATATCATCTTAGCCGCCATGATCCTCGGTATCGCGATCGGCTACATGATTTTCACGTTCTTCGATGCGGCCACAGCCAAAGTGACTGCGGGCTACATCTCTCTCATTGCCGCTTTGTTTCTGCGGTTGATCAAGATGATCATCGCCCCGCTCGTGCTATCGACGCTTGTGGTCGGGATAGCCCACATCGGCGACTCCTCATCGATTGGCCGGATCTTCGCCAAGACCATGGTCTGGTTCATCACCGCCTCGCTGGGTTCGTTGTTGCTGGGCCTCTTGATGGTCAACGTCTTGCGCCCCGGCGTCGATCTCAATATGCCCCTGCCGGACATCGGTGCGGCAACCGGACTGAAGACGTCGTCGCTTTCGCTAAAGGAGTTTGTCGAACATCTCGTGCCCAAGTCGATCATTGAGGCCATGGCGACCAACGAGATCTTGCAGATCGTCGTGTTCTCGATCTTCTTGGGTGTCGCGGTGGCGTCCCTGGGCGAGCGCGGCAGATTGATTGCCGATGCGTTCGAGCAGGCGGCGCATGCCATGCTGACCGTCACCGGCTACGTGATGCTGTTTGCTCCCGTTGCGGTGTTCGCGGCCGTGGCCGCAACGGTTGCCACGCAGGGGCTTGGCATCATTCTGGTGTTCGCAAAATTCATGGGCGGCTTTTATCTGTCCCTGCTCGTGCTGTGGGGGGCGCTCTTCGTGGCCGGATCCCTCTTTTTGGGCACGCGCATATTCCGATTAGGCCAGCTCATCCGCGAACCGCTCCTGTTGGCCTTCTCGACCGCCAGCTCCGAGGCGGCCTATCCCAAGACGCTTGAACGGCTCGAGCAATTCGGCGTCCCCAACCGCATCGCCAGTTTCGTACTGCCCATGGGCTACTCGTTCAATCTCGATGGCTCCATGATGTATTGCACGTTCGCGACGCTGTTCATCGCCCAGGCCTACGGGATAGAGCTCAGTCTCGCCACGCAAGTCACGATGCTGTTGATCCTCATGGTCACTTCCAAGGGCATGGCGGGTGTGCCCCGCGCATCGCTTGTGGTGATTGCGGCCACGCTCAACCAATTCGGCATCCCCGAGGCGGGGCTGTTGCTGATCATGGGTATCGATCAATTTCTCGACATGGGCCGAAGTGCCACCAACGTCATCGGCAACTCGATTGCCACCAGCGTGGTGGCGAAATGGGAAGGGCAACTGCGCGAGGAGCAACCCGGCATCGACGAGGGAGCCACCCTCGAAGACGCCCTCCCGGCGCCGGGCGCTGCGGTCTAGAGGGCGCGAGCTATGGCAAGCCGCCATCCGGGCGCGCAACGCGCAGAGGGCCGCCTAGTTGCCTCCAGACGTGCTGGCGCGTGGCCAGCACTTTGCGCGCTATCGATTGCGGCATGCGCCGGCGCCGCCAGCGCGCAGCAGCCGACGCGCGCGGCCCTTCAAGACGAGGACGTGCTCACCGGCACGCTCTTGAGCGTCAAACAGAGCGGCCAGGTTCGCATCGGCTATCGCGAGGCATCGGTGCCGTTTTCCTACCTCGACCGCTCGGGACATCCGATCGGCTACTCCATCGAGCTCTGCCAAGCCATTGTCGAGGAGATCGGGCAGACCATCGATTCCCAATCACTGCGCGTAAGCTACGTCAAGGTTCTGGCCGAGGAGCGCATTCCAGCGGTCGTCGAGAATCGCATCGACCTCGAATGCGGCTCAACGACCGCCAATGCCGAACGGCGCAAGCTCGTCGACTTCTCGCCCATGATGTTCGTGACTGGCACCAAGGTCATGGTTCCTGTCGCGAACCCTTGGTCGGATTTCCATCAACTCAAGGGCAAGTGGATTGGCGTAAGCCGCGGTACAACCAACGAACAGGCCTTGCGCGATCTCGCCGGCAAGTTCGAATTGCAGATTGAGCTTGTCCAATTCGACGACCACGAGCAGGGGGTTGCGGCCTTGGAGGACGGACGTATCGACGCCTATGCGAGCGACGAGGTATTGCTCTACGGACTGATCGCCAAGCACAGCGCGGGCAGCAAATTTAAGGTCGCTGGCGAGCTATTGTCGTATGAGCCTTACAGCATCATGTTTCGCCGTAACGAGCCGCAGCTGCGCGATGCGGTGACGCGCGCCTTTCAAAAGCTGGTTGGCGACCGCGACTTCCTTGCGCTCTATCAGAAATGGTTCATGTCGCGGCTTCCTGGCGGCGAGCGTTTGAACCTGCCGATGAGCCAACAGCTCGAGCAATCGCTCGAGCTGTTGAAGCCTGGCGCGGAACCAAACTAGAGGCTCTGGGCTACCCACACTCCCATTCGATCAACAAGCCTTTGACGCGGTCGAACCGGCGACAGCACGATTGCGCCCGCCGGGTGCGTAGCGAGTGCAAGGCCTGAGACGCTGAAGATCAGCATCGGCTGATCGCGCGGACGCGTGACCGTGCCCACGGAAAATAGGTCCACAGGCGCAAGACCATAGGCGGCTCAGCTGTGAGCCTGGGTCTCTGTTGGGGGCGCAGATCCGGTCGTTGGCAAGCGCGTTGAGGCGGGGTCATTGGCCCGGGTGCCGGGACGATTTTTGCGGGCGATCGCGCCCGGTGGACCCCACCGGCGGCTTGAGGATCCAACGTGAAGAACTCCGCGTGCGCTGGCCCCACCGACGGCTAATCCGAGCTCCAAAACCCATTTTCGCAACGCCCGTCGAACGCGAAGCCTGCATGCGGGATGGGGCCGCGGTCGGGTCGGCACTGCCCTCGCGCGGCCCATGCCGCCCGTTGGCAAGGGCGGGCTCGATCAATCGCGAGGCCAGATGAACGGGCCTGGATAGCACCATCCTGGTGGCCCGGGCTGCGGCCCCCTTGTTTCGTCGACCGAAACCCTGGCGTAGGATGACATCCCCCGCGGCTTCGGGGTTGATGATTTGGCTCAGCATTGAAGGGATTGGGTGGAAGGACATGCCGTCCGAAGTCTCCAGTGCCAGCGCCATTTCCGATCGCGAACCTACTGCCCAAGAGTTGAAGCGACAGCTTGCCGAGGCCCGGGATCAACAGAGCGCAACCCGCGAAATCCTGGGCGTCATGGCGCTCTCGCCAAGCGACGCGCAGCCCGTGTTCGACGCCATAGCCCGCAGCGCGCGCAGGCTGTGCGACGGGTTTAGGAGTGCCGTTTACGGCTTCGACGGCACGCTTATTCACAACATAGCGCACGACAATTGGAGCGCCGAAGGCTTGGTGACCTTGGGGCGTGTCTACCCGCGCCCACCCAGCCGCGAGACACAAATCGCGCAGGCCATTCTCGAGGGGCGCGTGGTTCACGTGCCAGACATGGATGCTTCCGGTGTACCGGAGCAATCCCTCATGCTGGCGCGAGCCCTGGGTTATCGCAGCATTCTGGCCGTCCCCATGCTCAGGGGCGGCAAGTCGCTTGGGGCAATCGCCATCGTACGCACGGAGGCGGGTGCTTTCTCTGAAGGTCAAATCGAGATCGTCAAGACCTTCGCGGGCCAGGCAGTCATCGCCATCGAGAACACCCGGCTGTTTCAGGAGGTGCAGGCACGCACCAAAGAGCTGCAGGACGCGCTCGACCAACAAACCGCGACGTCTGACGTGCTCAGCACCATCAGTTCATCGCACGGAGCTCTTCAACCTGTATTTGAATCTCTGCTGGCGAATGCCGTCCGCCTCTGCCAGGCCAACTTCGGCAACCTCTTCATCCATGAAGACGGACTGTTCCGGCACGTGGCGTTCTACGGTGCACCAGCTGCATTCGCCGAATTGCGGCGGCGCAATCCTGTGATCCGTCCGACGCCGCGAAGTACACTCGCTCGCATCGCCGCTACCAAAGAGGTGCAAGAAGTTCCTGACATCAGAACGGCGCAGTCTTATCTCGACCGCGCTCCGGCCGCCGTAGAGCTTGCAGATGTTGCTGGAGCTCGTACGTTGCTGAGCGTGCCAATCGTGAAGAACGCTGAGTTGGTTGGCGTGATTGCGATCTACCGCCAAGAGGTACGACCGTTCACTGCAAAGCAGATCGAGCTCATCAAGAGCTTTGCCAATCAGGCGGTTATCGCCATCGAGAATACGCGTCTCTTTGAGGCCGAACGATCGAGCAAGCGCGAACTGCAGGAATCGCTGCAACAGCAAACTGCGACCTCCGAGGTTCTCAAATCGATAAGTCGTTCGGTTTTTAATCTCCAGCCGGTCCTCGACGCTCTGGTGGAGAGTGCTGCCAAGCTTTGCGGAGGCGACGACGTCTCCATCCTGCGCCTGGCCGGGAACGAATTGATAAGGGCTGCCCACTGCGGGTCAATGAAGGCACCGCCGGCTTATGTGATACCCGCCTCGCCTGGCACCGTTTCCGGGCGCAGTGTGCTCGAGCGTCGGCCGATCCACGTGGCGGATCTGCAGAGCGAGTTGGACACCTATCCTGAAGGCAGCGCCATCGCTCGAGAACTTGGTCATCGCACGCTGTTGGTCGTTCCCCTTCTGCGGGAAGGGACACCACTAGGAGTGATTTCGCTGCGTCGGAACCGGGTGGAACCCTTCTCGGCCAAACAGATTGAACTCGTTACCACCTTCGCCGATCAGGCGGTGATTGCCATTGAAAACACCCGCCTGTTCGAAGAGGTGCAAGAGCGCACACATGAATTACAACAATCCCTTGAGCATCAGACGGCGACCAGTGACGTGCTCGGGGTCATCAGTCGATCGCCATCAGAACTTCAACCCGTCCTAGATGTCATCGTGACGACTGCCGCCAAGCTCTGCGAAGGTTTCGATGCCACGATCCTCTTGCGGGACGGCGACAGGTTGCGGGTTGGCGCACACCACGGCGGGATCCCCCTCGATTTTGAAAGCATGGAGCTGGGGCGCGGTTGGATCACCGGCCGCGCTGTGCTCGATCGGCAGCCGGTGCACGTGCACGATCTTGCGGCTGCTCGCGATCAGTTTCCGGAAGGCCACGACCTCCATCTTCGACACGGACACCGAACGGGGCTCGCCGTGCCGCTGATGCGCGACGACCAGGCGATCGGAGCCTTTATGATCCGCCGCATGGAGGTGCGACCATTCTCGCAGAAACAGATTTCTCTACTGCAAACGTTCGCTGATCAGGCCGTCATCGCCATCGAAAATACGCGGCTCTTCGAGGCGGAACGGGCCAGCAAGCGGGAGCTCGAAGAGTCGCTCGAATACCAGACCGCGACGAGCGAGGTGCTTGGTGTCATCTCCCGCTCCCCATCACAGGTCCAGCCGGTGCTCGACAGGATCCTTAGCACCGCTGCGCGACTGTGCCATGCGGAACACGCGACCGCCTTCAGGATCGAGGACGGCCATTGCGTCTTGACGGCCACCAATCAGCACGATCCGGCATTTGCCAAATACCTGGCGGCTCATCCCCTGTTGATCGACGCCACCTCGGCGACCGGACGTGCGATAGAGCAAAGATGCGCCATACACGTTCCCGACATGCTCGCCGACCCGACCTACAAAAGTGTCGTCGGCCAGGTCGCCAATACCAGGACAATTCTAGCGGTTCCCCTACTTCGCGAAGGCCTACCAATCGGTGTCCTGACCATGGGGCGGACCAAGGCGGAACCATTTTCCGGCAAACAGATCGAGCTGGTGGAGACGTTCGCCGACCAGGCAGTGATCGCCATCGAGAACGCGCGGCTGTTTGAGGAGGTGCAAGCACGCAACCGCGATCTGACCGCACTGGGTGAAGTCGGACGGGCCGTCAGTTCGACACTCGATCTCAAGGTCGTGCTGAAGACCATCGTCGAGCGCGCGGTCGAGCTGTCCGGCACCGATGCAGGTTCGATCTTTTACTACCGCCCCGAGAGCGGCCGGTTCGAACTGGGTGAGACGGTGGGGCTCGGCGCGGAGGTTGTTGCGCGCTTCCGCAAGCTCGATATCGCGACAGGGCAGACGGGCCTTGGTGAGGCAATCGCCAATCGCCAACCGCTGCAAATCGCGGATGTCATGCGGCGACCAAGCAACGCCGTTCGCGATGCGGTGCTTGAGGCGGGTCTGAACGCGGCCCTCATCGTGCCGCTGCTGGGTGGCGAGGGTGCGATTGGTGCGCTCGTGCTGCAACGTCGACCTACCGGAGAATTCCCAGCGCCGGTCATCAACCTGATGCAAAGCTTCGCCGACCAGTCGGCCCTTGCGTTGGAAAACGCGCGCCTCTTTCAGGAGATAGCCCAGAAAAGCCGTGAGCTCGAGATCGCAAGCCGACACAGGTCGCAGTTCGTGGCAAACATGAGCCATGAGCTGAGAACCCCGCTCGCGGCGATCCTGGGCTATGCCGAGCTCATGCAAGAGGGCTTCTACGAGCCCCTGGGCCCGAAATCCATGGACGCGCTCACGCGCATCCGCGGCAACGGCAAGCATCTGCTCGGCCTCATCAACACCGTGCTCGACGCTGCCAAGATCGAATCGGGTCAGTTCACCCTAACCATGGCCGAGTACGCCATTGAAAGCTTGGTTGAGACCGTGCGCTCCGCTACCGAGTCCCTCGCCCAAAACAAGAAGCTTGCGTTCAACACCGAGGTTGCCAAGGCGCTCCCCATCGGTCTTGGAGATGAACAGCGCCTCACCCAGGTCCTGCTCAACCTGGTGGGAAACGCCATCAAATTCACGGACGCAGGTGAGGTGCGGGTCACGGCCAAAGCCGTCAACGGCCAGTTCGCTGTCAGCGTGGCAGATACGGGTCCTGGCATACCGGAACAGGAGCGAACACGCATTTTCGAACAGTTTCATCAGATCGATAACTCCAGCACCAAGGCCAAGGGCGGCACTGGGCTTGGCCTCGCCATTGCCAAACAGATCGTCGAAATGCATGGTGGTCGCATCTGGGTCGAATCGACCGTAGGCAAAGGCTCGACCTTTCAGATGGAACTCCCCACGCGCGCCCAGCAAAGTAATGAGCCGTGAGCAAGCGCGTTCTCTTTCAAGAGGCTGAGAAACACCACCGCTGCACGGCCAGCGGCGCCAGGAGAGGGGGGCGAAGCGCTGATGGCCCGCGCCGCGTCGGGCGGTCACCCCATGGCCCATCTGTCCGCCGACCCTTGCGGCGTGCCGCGCATGCGAGGATGCGTTCCACATTGCTGCCTCCCAGTCGGTGAAGCTTGCGGCTATGGGCAAAAACCTCGACAGGCGCATCCAACGGGTATCCCTCGTGCTGGTTGCTACCCTCCTTTGCGGTATTGCCGCCTATGGCCAAGAGAGCGGTGC
>JAMXLN010000109.1 GCA_024281145.1 Hyphomicrobiaceae bacterium
TCGCCCGCACCCTCGGCGCGGAAGGCGCCGCCATCTCCATTGCCGGTCGGCGCATGGCAATGCTCGAGGCGGTGGCAGCCCAGATCCCCGGGGCGAAGGCCGTGGCCGCAGACGTCACCGATGAACGGGCCTGCCTCACCATGGTGACAGCGGCGCGCGCCGCCCACGGCCCGGTCGACATCCTGATCGCCAACGCCGGTGGCGCAGAGAGCGCGCCGGCTGGCAAGGCCGACCTCGACCACTGGCAGCGCATGATCAACGTCAACCTGACCGGGGCCTTCCTGTCCGTGAAGGCAGCTCTCCCGGACGTCACGCGGAAGGACGCGCACGGGGGGCGCATCGTGTTCATCGCCTCGACGGCGGGCCTCAAGGGCTACCCTTACGTGGCGGCCTACTGTGCCGCCAAGCACGGCGTGGTCGGCCTCGCCCGCGCGCTGGCGGCCGAATTGGCCGCGAGCGGGGTGACGGTCAATGCCGTCTGTCCCGGTTACACCTCGACGCCGCTGCTCGAAGCCGCGCTCGGCAACATCATGGCCAAAACCGGGCGCAGCCGTCGCGAAGCGGAGGCCGATCTGATAGGACACAATCCGCAGGGCCGCTTCGTTCAACCCGAAGAGGTGGCCCGCTCGGTGCTGTGGCTGTGCACCCCTTGGGCGCAGTCGGTCACGGGGCAGGCCATCTCGGTATCGGGAGGCGAGACATGAGGCTGGAGCGCCGCCCCAGGAGCAGCGAGCCGGCCAGCAAGCAGAAGCTGCGTCTGTGGCTCTTTTTGCTGCACGCCTCGCGCGCCATCGAGCTCGAGCTGCGCGCCCGGCTGCGCGAGGAGTTCGCAACGACCCTGCCCAAATTCGATGTCATGGCGGCGCTCGCTCGCAAGGGCGCGGGCATAACGATGACCGAGTTGTCGCGCCTGCTCATGGTTTCCAACGGCAATGTCACGGGCATCATCGACCGGCTGGCGGCCGAGGGCATGGTCGTGCGCCTCGCCCACCAGGGCGACCGCAGAGCCACCTTCGTCCGCCTGACGAGGAAGGGCACTCAGCACTTCGCCGCCATGGCCAAGGCGCACGAGGCCTGGATCGCCGAGCTCCTTGCCGGGCTCGGTCGCGAAGACACCGACACCCTCGTCGGCCTGCTCGGCACGCTTAGAGCACCGGCAAACGGCAGGAGCCAAAGCTCATGACCGCCTTCGAACCCATCACCTTGAGCGGAGAGCGCGTTCGGCTGGAACCGCTCGGCCACGCCCACGTCAGCGATCTCATCGCGGCCGTGCGGGACGGCGAGCTGTGGCGGCTCTGGTACACGACAATTCCCCCGCCCGAGAAGATGAGCGCGGAGATCGACCGGCGCCTCGGGTTGGCGGCGGAGGGCAAAATGTTGCCGTTCGCCGTCATCGACCTCCTCACCGGGACGGCAGTCGGCATGACGACCTTTCTCAATATCGACGCCATCAACAAGCGCGTCGAGATCGGCGCAACTTGGTATCGCAAGCGCGCTCAGCGCACCGCGATCAACACGCAGTGCAAGCTCCTGCTCCTCACGCACGCTTTCGAGCAGCTTGATTGCATCGCCGTCGAATTCCGCACCCATTTCTTCAATCATCCGAGCCGGCGCGGCATCGAGCGCCTGGGAGCCAAGCTTGACGGCATCCTGCGCAGCCACCAACGCGCCCTGGACGGCACGCTACGGGATACCTGCGTCTACAGCATCATCGCCAGCGAATGGCCGACGGTAAAATCGCACCTGACCTATCAGCTCACGCAGAGAAGAGATTGATCGCGGATCGGCAAGCGCTCCCTTGAGCCCACGCCCTTGCCGGGAAGTGAGGAAGAGGAGAACATGTTCGCCAGGATCCTTGGTCGCCAATCGACGACGCCGCGTCGGCCCGCGCCCAAGGGCGCAGCCGCGCTTGGCCCCAGTGCCCACGTGGACACGTTCGCACGGGACAACCTGCCGCCCGCCGAGCAATGGCCCGACCTGCTGCTCGATGCGCCGCAGCCGCACTATCCCGACTACCTCAACGCCGCGGTCGAACTGACCGATCGTATGGTCGACAAGGGTTTCGGCGACAACACGGCGCTCATCGGTAACGGCCGCCGTCGCACCTACAAGGAACTGACCGACTGGTCCAATCGGCTCGCGCATGCCCTGGTAGAAGACTTCGGCCTCAAGCCGGGCAACCGCGTGCTGATCCGGTCGGGCAACAATCCGGCCATGGTCGCGGCGTGGCTCGCTGCCACCAAGGCGGGAGCGGTCGTCGTCAATACCATGCCGATGCTGCGCAGCGGCGAGCTCACCAAGATCGTCGACAAGGCCGAGATCGGGCTGGCGCTGTGCGATAGCCGCATCGCCGACGAGCTCGTGGCCTGCGCCAAGACGAGCCGCTTTCTCAAGAAGGTGATCAACTTCGACGGCACTGCCAATCATGACGCCGAACTCGATCGCGTGGCGTTGAGCAAGCCCGTCAGGTTTGCAGCCGTGGGCACGGGACGCGATGACGTCGCCCTGTTGGGCTTCACGTCGGGCACCACTGGCGAGCCCAAGGCCACCATGCACTTCCACCGCGACCTGTTGATGATCGCCGATGGTTACGCCAAAGAGGTCCTAGGGGTCACGCCGAACGACGTCTTCGTGGGTTCCCCGCCGCTGGCCTTTACCTTTGGACTGGGCGGGCTTGCCGTGTTTCCGCTGCGCTTCGGGGCCACCGCGACGCTGTTGGAAAACGCCTCGCCTCAAAACATGATCGAGATCATCGAGACCTATAAGGCCACCGTCAGCTTCACTTCGCCCACGGCCTATCGCGCCATGATGGCGGCCATGGACGCGGGCGCCGACCTATCCTCGCTCAGGATGGCAGTGTCTGCGGGCGAGACGCTGCCTGCCCCCGTATTCCGGGAGTGGACCGAGAAGACCGGCAAACCGATCCTCGACGGCATCGGCTCCACTGAACTTCTGCACATCTTTATCAGCAACCGGCTGGGCGATGCCACGCCGGGCGCAACCGGCCGCCCGGTGGCGGGCTACGAGGCCAAAATCGTCGACGATGGTATGCAGGAGGTGGCAGACGGCACCATTGGTCACCTCGCCGTGCGCTGGCCCACGGGCTGCCGCTATCTCGCCGATCCGCGGCAGACGCAGTACGTGCGCGACGGTTGGAACTTGACCGGTGATGCCTTCATCCGCGACCCAGACGGCGTGTTCCATTTCACCGCCCGCACCGACGATATGATCATTTCCTCAGGCTACAACATCGCCGGACCGGAGGTGGAGGCCGCACTGTTGGCGCATCCCGACGTGGCAGAGTGCGCGGTGGTGGGCGCCCCCGACGAAGCGCGCGGCCAGATCGTGGAGGCCCACGTGGTGCTGCGTCCGGGCATCGCGGGCGATGCGGCCTCGGTCACGCGCCTGCAAGACCACGTGAAAGCGATGATCGCCCCTTACAAGTACCCACGCTCGGTGAAATTCGTGGCCGCCCTGCCCAAGACGCAGACCGGCAAGATCCAGCGCTTCAAACTGAAAGGCGCGCCCACCCCATGAGCAAGACCGAGCCGCCCAGCTCGTCGTGGCCGTCCCTTTAATTTGGCCCATCCGCGGGTCCCGACGGCAGCAGCGGCCCAGCGGCACACCGGCCAAGCACGAGCATGCTCTGCAAAGATGAGGAAACCATGGAGCTTCTCCACCCCAAGCATTGGCGCCCGGCCAAGGGCTTTGCCAACGGTGTCGCAGCGCAAGGCCGGCAGGTGTTCGTGGCAGGCCAAGTCGGATGGAACGCGGAGCAAGAGTTCGCCAGCGACGACTTTGTGGCCCAAGTCGAGCAGGCGCTGGGCAATATCCGGGAGATCCTGGCCCAAGCCGGCGCCTTGCCCGAACACCTCGTGCGCCTCACCTGGTACGTCACCGACAAGGGCGAGTACCTCACCCGCCTCAAAGAGGTGGGGCAGGCCTATCGCCGCGTGATGGGGCGTCACTTCCCCGCCATGACCCTGGTGCAGGTGGTGGCGCTCCTGGAAGAGAGGGCCAGGGTCGAAATCGAGGCCACCGCCGTCATTCCCACAAGCGCGTGCGGGGAAGCTGCGCAAGGCGCCGCCCGGTGAGCGCGCCGGCAGCGAAATCGCTATCTGGCGCCACGAAGCCAAGCTAAGAACGGGGACAAAGGCGCCGCCAAGAAGCATCTTGAGGTCACCAAGGGAGGCAAGGCATGCGCGTGGGGTCGCCCCTTCATTCGGCACGCGCTGCGGCGTGGCTGGTTGCAGTCGCCGTCTGTCTGGCTTGGGTCCGGCCCGCAGCGGCCCAAGAGCCGATCAAGATCGGCTACAGCATGGCGATGACCGGTGGCCTCGGCCCCAACGGCCAATCGGCGCTGCTCGCGCAGAAGATCTGGGAGGAAGACGTCAATGCCAGGGGCGGATTGCTCGGTCGCCCGGTCAAGCTCATCTACTATGATGACCAGACCAATCCCTCGACGGTCCCCGGCATTTACGCCAAGCTGCTCGACGTCGACAAGGTCGATTTGATCATCGGTGGCTACGGCACCAACATGCTGGCACCCGCCATGCCGCTGGTGATCAGCCGCAAGAAGACGTTCATTGGTCTGTTGGGCCTGGCCGTCAATAGCGAGTTCAACTACCCCAACTATTTCGTCATCTCCCCTGGGGGACCTGAGCCCAAGCTCTCCTTCACCAAGGGGTTCTTTGACATCGCGCTGACGCAGACCCCGAAACCCGCAACGGTGGCCATCATTGCCGCCGACGCCGAATTCGCACGCAACGCTGCCGACGGCGCGCGCGACAACGCCGCGGCCGCCGGCATCAAGATCATCTACGATAAGACCTACCCGCCGGCCACGACCGACTTTGCCCCGATCGTGCGGGCCATCGCTGCAACCAATCCGGACCTCTTCGTCATTTGCTCCTATCCACCGGACTCCGTCGGCATGGTGCGTTCCGTCAACGAGATCGGCTTTAAGCCGAAGATGATCGGCGGCGGCATGGTCGGGCTGCAGAACACCTCCATCAAGGCGCAACTTGGGCCTCTGCTCAACGGGTTCACCAACTACGATTTCTGGCTCCCCGTGCCGAAGATGCTGTTTGCTGGCGTTGAGGACCTGATGCGGCGCTATCAGGCGCGAGCGGCGGCCGCCGGCGTGGATGCGCTCGGCTATTACATGGCACCGCAGGCCTACACGCAAATGCAAGTCCTGGAGCAGGCCGTCCAAGCCACGCGCAGCCTCGAGGACGACAAGCTCGCCGACTACATCCGCAAAACGACGTTCAAGACCGTGCTCGGCGACGTCAAGTTTGGCAAGGGCGGCGAGTGGGC
>JAMXLN010000110.1 GCA_024281145.1 Hyphomicrobiaceae bacterium
TAGCGCAATCAGTTTGCAATTGTCCAACGCGCCAATCATGCGCCGGCTGAATTTCATACCCTTGGCGTAAACAGCATCCGCATTCTTGGCAGCGGCGATGAACGCGTCTTCGTTGGTGGCACATTCGAAGATCTCGGCGTCCAGGCCCTCGAGCGCCTCCATCTCGAAGCTATAGCCGCCACCAATGTTGCTGAACGACAGCCCAGCGGGCGTGACAATCCGGAATTTCGCCATTGCGTGCTCCTCACTTTGCGATGGGTGCGGCCGGGATTTATGCCCGGTGGCCGGATGCAGAAACCAGTCCCGCCGCCTCGGCCATCAGCGAGATGACCTCAGGGTTGGGCGATGGTCCGCGGAAGCGGATGGAGAGCCCTGTCAGCCCACTATCGGCCCATGCGCGATAGCGCTGCTTGATGCGTTCCGGGGGGCCCACCAGAGACCGGCTGTCAATCCACGCGTCGGGCACCGCCGCGGCGGCTTCTTGCTTGCGCTGTGCAAGGTAAAGCTCTTGGATGCGATCGGCCTCGGCCTTGTAACCGCGCCGGACCATCAGGTCCTTGTGAAAGTTCTTGTCGCGGTGGCCCATGCCGCCGACATAGAGCGCCACCTCAGGCTTCAGGCGATCAAGCGCAGCCTTGACATCGCTGTTGATCTCGACGTGCACCTGGCCTTGAATTGCGAAGTTGGCCAGGCCCTTGCCGCCGCCGGCGCGGCGGAAGCCTTCCTCCAGCCACGGTCGGTACTCCGCCATCGCGCCCGGCACGAACCCCAGCGGCAGCCAGCCGTCGGCGATCTCGGCGGTGAGTTTTACGGTAGCTTCGTTGCCCGTACCGAGATAGATCGGAATGTTTCGGTTCATGTGCAGGATCGACTGCAGCGGTTTGCCCACGCCCATGGCTCCCGGTCCCGAATAGGGCAGGCTGATCTCGCGACCCGCGTGCATCACTGGGCCTTCGCGGCGAAAGACCTTTCGCATGATGCTGACGTAATCCTTGATCCGCCAGTAGGGCTTGCCCCAGGGCTGACCATACCAACCCTCAACGATCTGGGGGCCGGATACGCCGATGCCCGCGATAAAGCGGCCGCCGCCGGCAAGCGCATCAACCGTTGCGGCCGACATGGCGGCGTTGGCGGGTGTGCGGGCGGCAAGCTGCATGATCGCCGTCCCAAGCTTGATGCGGCTCGTCTTGCCGGCGAGAAAGGCGAGCGGTGTTACCGCGTCCGAGCCGTAGGCCTCGGCGGTCCATACGGAATCATAGCCCAAGGCCTCGGCGCGCTGCACTAACTCGACCGGGATCTTGAGATCGGCGCCCGAGTAGCCGAGGTTGAGGCCGAGCTTCAGCATTGCGCCCTCCCGTTGCTCCACTCTTGCCCTTCGCCGCCCGCGCATTGCCCCAGCACTGGAGGGCGAGCTGGGGTGAGGGACACAAGCAAAGCTTGTCGCTCGAGCACGCCGCAAACCTCACCCCAGCCCTGTCTCCATACCTTCATCGGATCGGAGAAGGGCTACCTGATCCTTGCGGCTAGCGCCGCATGCGCCCCTCCACTTGGCGCAGCAAACCGCCGCTCTCGGCAATCTCACGCAGCAAATCGGAGGGACGCCAACGCGCGCCGTAGCGTTGATGCCAGGACGCGATCTGATTGTAGACCTCACGGGCGCCGATCGTGTCGGCCCAATACATCAAGCCGCCGCGATAGCGCGGAAAACCGAAGCCGTTGAGCCACATGACGTCGATATCGCTAGCTCGGATGGCCTTGCCCTCCTCCAGGATCTTGCACGCCTCGTTGACGGAGGAGAACAGCAGTCGCCGCAGGACCTCCTCGTCGGAAAATGTGCGCCGCTGGAAGCCTTTCTCGTCGGCAACCTGCGCGATGATAGCGTGCACCTCCGGATCGACGATGGGCGTGCGATCGCCCTTCTCGTAGCGGTACCAGCCTTTGCCAGTCTTTTGCCCAAGGCGCCCCAACTCGACAAGGCGGTCAGTGATCGGCAGCCCGCGATAGGTAGGGTCGGCGGCCGCGCGGCGCTTTCGCGTGTCGTAGCTGATGTCGAGCCCCGACATGTCGTTGACCGTAAACGGCCCGACCGGGTAGCCGAAATCCACCATCACCTTGTCGACCTGCTCGGGGAGGGCACCCTCCTCGATCATGAGGCCCTGCTCGAGATTGAAGGGAATGCGGCTGCGGTTGGCGACGAAGCCGTCACAGTTGCCGGCGTAGGCGGAAATCTTGCCGATGTCTCGCCCGAGCTTCATGGCCGCTGCCAGCGTGACCGGCGATGTCTTGCTGCCCTCCA
This sequence comes from Hyphomicrobiaceae bacterium, assembly GCA_024281145.1. Classification (GTDB taxonomy): domain Bacteria; phylum Pseudomonadota; class Alphaproteobacteria; order Rhizobiales; family Hyphomicrobiaceae; genus AWTP1-13. Next base: position 2,297 of record JAMXLN010000110.1, read on the forward strand.
CCACCTCGAACGTCTTCATGACGTTGGCCGGTACAAAGAAGTGTGTACCCGCCACGGACTGTGGTCGCTTCGTTGCGCTTGCAATCTCGTCGATGTCGAGGGCAGAGGTGTTGCTGTAGAGCAGTGCAGCAGGTTTCATGACGGCGTCGAGCTTGGCGAACACCTCCTTTTTTACCGGCATCCGCTCGAACACGGCTTCGATCACCGCGTCGCAGTCGGCAATCTCCTCATAGCTCTCGACCGGTTCAATGAGCGCTAGACGCTTGTCCATTTCCGCTTGCGCCAGGCTGCCGCGTTTGACGCTCATCGCATAGGTGTTGCGGATCCGGTCCATACCTTTGGCGAGAACTTCGGGGCTGGCATCGACCAGCTTCACCGGGAAACCAAAGTCAGCGAAGCTCATGGCGATGCCACCGCCCATGGTGCCGGCCCCCACCACGGCGGCTGTCTTGATCTGCGGCAAAGCGAGGTCCTTTGGCAGCCACGGCACCTTGGCCACCTCTCGCTCGGCAAAGAAGGCGTAGCGCAAGGCCTTGGCCTCGTCGGAATTCTCCAGTTCTGCAAACAGGCGGCGCTCGATGGCAATGCCTTCCTCAAACGGCTTGCTGGCTGCCGCCTCGATACACGCAATACAGTGGTAGGGAGCCTTTTGGTTGCGTGCCTTGCGCGCGATCGATTTGCGCATCGCCTCGAACATGCCGGGATCGGCCTTGGCCTCGGCCAGCTTGGCGCTCATGTCGCGCACCCGCGGCAGCGGCCGCTTTCCAACCACCTCCTTGGCGAATGCAATCGCTTCCTGCCGCAGATCCTTGCCAGGAACGATGGCATCGATAATGCCGAGCTCTTTGGCTTCCTCGGCAGGGACATGGCGCCCCGAAACGATCATGTCCATGGCGGCCTTCAAGCCGATCAGGCGCGGCAGGCGCTGTGTTCCACCACCGCCTGGCAGGATGCCGATCAGCACCTCGGGCAGACCGACCTTGGCGCTTGGAACCGCGATGCGATAGTGGCAGGCAAGCGCGTTCTCGAGCCCTCCGCCCAGCGCGTAGCCGTGGATCGCGGCCACCACCGGCTTGTTGGCACCATCGAGCGCTTCGTAGGTCAGTCGGCGCGGCGCCGGGCGCGGCTTGCCGAAGGCGCGGATGTCGGCGCCGGCTATGAAGCTGCGACCGGCGCCCATCAGCACCATCCCCTTCACCGCGGGGTCGGCCTCGCCCTTTTCGATCGCCTCGAGGATGCCATCGCGCACACCCGGCGCCAGCGCGTTGACCGGAGGATTGTCGATGGTGATGATCCCGATGCCATCATCGACCTCGAAGCGCACGAGCGGCTTGTCGCCCTGTCCATCTCCACCCATGGCGTACCTCCCGATTGTCGTTGCACGCGCGAACCGTTCCTTCTGCAACAGTGAAGATTTTCGGTGCCGCCAGCAAGACCCAACGCGCTCTCATACCTGGTGGGACGGGGGTCAAGGGCGTGGACAGGGGAAGTGGAGAGGAGGGCGCGCTGTTGAGCCGGCGTGCCCCTGGGCGGCGGGGGCCGTTCCATGCGGAACAGCCGGGAGCGCAGGCTCGCCCTAGTCTCCGCTGACAGATGCGGGCCAGATGCGGACCTGAGCGAGACAGCCATGACGACCCCGATCACGCCGATGAACCTCACCGATGTCCCCCTGGTGGACCCCAGCCGGCTCGCGCGCGCCCTTGAGTACATGGTCAAGACGGGTCGAGGCCTCACCATGTTGCGCGGCATCACCGCGGCGGAGTTGCGCGAGGTCGACCAGGCGCTGTGGGACGAGTTGGGCAGCAACCCGGCTCAGCGGGTCGCCGTTCTGGTGCGCTTCCGCTGCCTCATCCGGGTGTTCGCCGCCCGTCGCCTGACCAATCTGCTGATGCACACCGGCTACCCTCTGCTCGCGCCCGCGGCTCGGGTGGCGGCGCGCATGCGCCTCAACGCTGATCTAGGCTTCAACCCCGTCAAGTTCGAGCGCGCGCTCATCGAACAGCTGGCCAGGGCTGACGGCAGACCCGCGCTCGCTGCCTGAGCCACTGCGATCGCTCCTCGTTGGTTGCGCCACGCATGCGGCCTGAGCTCGGCACGCTCTAAGGCGGCCCGCCGGGGCAAGAACGACTTGCGAGCGATGTGCCTTCAGGGGTGAGCGGGCGGGGGCCGGCTCAATTCCGACGGGGCGCTCTCAGGTCTACGCTGGGGCGGTGCTCGCATCATAGTGATGGCAGCCATGCCTGCCCGATCTCGCGATGCAAGATCGATTGCGCTAGCTTGCGGGCCTGCCCCAACAGGGAGAGCGCCATGTACGAGATTTTTTATTGGCCCACGCCGAACGGCAAAAAGGTCACGATCCTGCTCGAGGAGTGCGGGGTCGAATACAAGATCACGCCCGTCAACATCCAAAAGGGCGACCAATTCAACAAGGATTTCCTCAAGAAGAACCCCAACCACCGCATGCCCGTGATGGTGGACCACAAGCCCAAGGGCGGCGGTGCGCCGTTCAGCGTGTTCGAATCTGGGGCCATGATGATGTACATCGCCGAAAAAGAGGGGAAGTTCTGGCCACAGGAGATGCGGGCCAAGTACGAGGTCATCCAGTGGGTGATGTGGCAAATGGCCAACCAGGGACCCAAGCTCGGCGAGTGCGGCCACTTCCGTCGCCTGGGTGACCGCGAGGGCAACCAGAGCTACGCCGTCAACCGCTTTACGGACGAGGCCAACCGCCTCTATGGCGTGCTCAACAATCGACTGGCCGATCGCTCCTGGCTCGCCGGCAACGAATACACAATCGCCGACATGATCTGCTACCCGTGGACCGTCAACCACAAGGGACAGGGCCAGGACATCGAGGAATTCAGGTACGTCAAGCGCTGGGCCGAGGCGATCGCCAAGCGCCCCGCCGTCGTGAAGGGCATGGCGGTCGGCGCCGACCTCTCCACCGACGTCACCAAGTTGCCGCCTGAGGAGCAGGCGCGCATCCGCAAGCTTCTCTATAACCAGCGCGCCATTCCCGTTGCGTGATGTGTCCGCCCACCCCCCGTGCCCTCTTGAGGGGGCATGGGGGGAAGTGCGTCTCATGGCCCGCGGGGCCAGGGCTCGGCCAAGCCGAGAAGGCCGCGTGGGCGTACCACCAGCAGCACCACCAACAAGACGAAGATCGCAAGGTCGCGCAGCTCGATTGGGAACAGCGCCGACCACAACGCCTCTGCGCTCCCGAGCAGCAGCCCGCCCAGGAAGGCGCCCGCAACCGAGCCGATGCCACCGGCCACGGCCGCGAGCAACGCCTTGAGACCCAGCACAATGCCGCCGGCGTAGCCGAGCGTGCCGTAATAGACGGTCATCACATAGCCCGCGAGCCCCGCCAACACCGAGGCCAGCGCGAAGGTCTCAAGCAGCACGCGGCCTCGATCGACGCCAAACAGCTCCGCTGCTCGTGCGTCATCGGCGCATGCGCGCCAGGCGCGGCCAAACCGAGTCCAGCGCATAAGCGCCAGCAGTGCCACCACCGCCGATAGACAGAGCCCCGCGGCGATCAGCGCCATCGGCGTCACGGTGACCACGAAGTCACCGGCGCGGGCGACGGCGCGCGGTGTGTTGAGGACCGGTTGCACCCATTTGAGACGTGAGCCTTGGGCGAGGCGGAGACCCTCTTGCATGACGAGCGCCAGCCCGATGGTGCCGATCAGCACCCGCTGCCCCGTCTCTCCCATCAGTGGTGCGAACACGAAACGGCCTGACGCAACGCCCCAGGCCACGGCGGTCCCGACCGCCAGCAGCAGCGCGATGGCGAGCGGGACCCCAACTCCCCACAGCGAGCCTGCGATGGCAAATCCCAGGAAGGCAGCGTAGCCGCTGGCGGCCGCCAGTTCTCCGAACGCGAGGTTGATGCGCCCGACGAGACCGTAAACGAGGGAATAGGCGGCCGCCAGCAGCCCATAAATGGAGATGGGCGGCAGCGCGAACACCGCGTGTTGCAGCCCAACGGCCAACGCGCGCGGGATCTCAAGGGAGAGCGAAGCGCCCGGGATCGGCTCGGGATCGGCCGCCGAACCCTCGGCTTGGAGCCAGAAGCGCCGCAACAGTTGCAGCCGCAGCTCGCCCATCGCGCCCTCTTCCGTGCGCACCCCGCCGAGAGAGCCCCGAGTTTTCGCCACGAGGCTGGTTGGAGCAAATCGGCATTCAAGAAAGCGGTCACGCGGCGGACGCCCTGGCAATTGGGCGCGGTAGTCGATGCGTACCCCCTCGCCGTCCGGCAGGGACAAGGTACGCTGTATCTTGAAGGTGGCCTGCGCAGGGTTGAGCGCCGGTATGACGCTGCGGCAGGTGCGCGCCTGCCCGGCGTCTATGTCGGAACAGCCTGCCAGCGCGCAGATGAGCGCGCCAGCGATACCTAATTTCCTCGAGGCGCTCATGGTGCTACTGCCGTGATCGCCCGACGGTATTGCGCTCAGGACGTGGTGCTGGGGTTTGCCGCCTCGTTCCGGGTCAGCTGCAGCGCGCCCCAACGCGCAACGGTTTTGCCCTTCTTCGGCCGAGAGATGTCGAAGATTTTGCCGCGTTCACGTGCGCGGCCGCAATTGGCAACCCCGTGCGGGTTCGCCGCCGCACTGCTTTGTGCTTTCAGCGTCTCACCGTAGATCTCGAGCATGCTGGGCTTCGGTCTTAAGGGTTGGCAACGGCCGGCGTGACAAGCGCCAGCAGCGACGCTACCAAGACGATGCGTGCGGGCGTCATGACTGTTCTCCACCGCTTCGGCCGTTAGCACCATAGCTGCTAAAGAGGCCTGGCCAAAGACCCACCGCCCCCTGCGAATGCGGAGCCTGCCGATGGCCAGTACCCCTCCAGCCCACGAGGTCTACCAGCACGGGCATCATGCCTCAGTCGTCAGCAACCATGCCAAGCGCACCGCCGAGAAGGAGGCTGCGTTTTTTCTCGCTGCCCTGCGCACGGGTCTGCGCCTGCTCGACGTTGGCTGCGGGCCAGGCTCCATCACCTCCGGCCTTGCCAAGCGCGTCGCGCCGGGCGAGGTCATCGGCATCGACCCGTCACCCAGTGTGATCGACACCGCCCGATCGCTCCTTGATCCTGCAGTTGCCAACCTCACCTTTGAAGTCGGAAGCATTTATCAGCCGCGGTTTGCCGCGGGGAGTTTCGATGCCGTATTTGCGCACCAAGTACTGCAGCATTTGGCCCGTCCGGTCGAAGCCCTTGCCCACATGCGCCGGCTTCTCAAGCCGGGCGGTGTTCTGGGCGTGCGCGACGTCGACTGGGGCAGCGCAATTTTCTATCCCGAGAGCGAGGGTATGCGGCGGTTTCTCGCCATGTACTACGAGCTGGCACGGCGCAATGGCGGGGAGCCCAACACCGGCCGCCATCTGCGACGCTGGTGCCGGGAGGCGGGCTTTACCGAGACCCAGGTCATGACCTCCCCCACGTCCTACGCAGATCCGACCGCCACGCGCGACTGGGCCCACACGTATGCCGAGCGCACGCTTCATTCCAACCTCGCCGACAAGGCGCTGGAGTATGGCATTGCCACCCGTGCCGAGCTCGAAAGCATGGCTGACGGCTGGCGCGCTTGGGGCGAAGACCGCGACGCTTTCTTTTGCTTCTCACACACGGAGGTGCTGGCCTGGAGGCGGCCCTGATGCGCGGCGGCGAGGCTGCAAGATCCCGCGCTCTGTCTGAAACGCGCTCCTGCGCAAGCGGCGCCTGCGCGCCCAGCCCGCCAGAGGGTTCTCGGAAGCTCTCTTTGTGCCCCCCGCCCCTTCATCTGCCCGTGGCTTCGCGCCAGGCGATCAGACGGCGGATCCCCTCGCGCATGTCGACCTGGGGACGCCAGCCGAGGATCCGCTCAGCCAAGCCGTGATCCATAGACCATGCTCCGCCGGCGCTGAGCTGCACCTTGCCTGGTTCCGGCTCAACGTGCTCCGGCGCGAGGTCTTGACCGGCGAGCTCGGTGACGAGCCGCACGATCTCAAGGGTGGTCGTCGGCCTTGGTCCGGAGATGTTGACCGCGACATTGGTGGCAGCGGCGGCGAATGCGGCAGCATTGGCGCGCGCCGCATCGCTCACGTGCACAAAATGCTTGGTGTCGGACCCATCGCCAATGACGCGCGGGCGACGTCCCTGACGCACGCGGTCGTGGGTTTCAATGATGTAGAGAGCGTTGGTGGCGCGGTAGTGCTGACGCTCCCCATAGACCGTCGAATAGCGCACCGCCACGTAGTTGAGCCCGCGCTTGGCGAACGCATCGCGGCAGAGCTGCTCACCGATGACCTTGCTCGCTCCGTAAATGATGGCCCCGGGCGGCGCGCCGTAGGTGAGAAAAGGTGTCGTCTCAATGAGGTTGCCGGCGAGTCCGGGTCCGTAGCCGTAGACGGCGCTGGAAGAGGTGAACACCAGCTTCTTCACGCCGGTGACGCAGCAGGCCTCAATGACGTTTTGCGTGCCGCGCAGGTTGACGTCCAGTCCCGTCCATGGGTCGCGATCCATGCTGATGGACATAAGCGCCGCCAAATGCAGCACGCCGTCCATGCCCTTGGCCGCTTCGATCAACTGCGGCAGACGCATAACGTCGCCCTCGATGAGCCGCAGCCTCGCATCGCTCCGGAGGTGCTCGAGGTTCTCTGCCGAGCCCTGATAAAAGCTGTCAAGCACGGTCACCTCAGCGGCGCCCTCAGCCAGCAGCACTTCGGCCGATGCGGAGCCCACCAGGCTCGCACCACCGACAATGAGGAAGCGGTTTGCCTCGATCGGGAGGGAGGGAGACGTTGCGCTCATGGGGACCACCGGGACAAAAGCCAAGTTCGCCACGTCGCGACAATGAACCGGCCAAAGGCTGCTCGCAAGGCGCCAACGAGACCGCCTCACCGCTCCTTTAGTGCCGCCAACCCCTTGTGCGCGCGCATGAGATTGATGAACCGCGTGAAAAGGTAGTGGCTATCCTCCGGCCCCGGGGACGCTTCGGGATGGTACTGCACCGAGAAAACCGGCTTGTTCCTGAGGCGCAGACCGCAATTGGAGCCGTCGAACAGCGAACGGTGCGTCTCTTCAGCCTCCGGCGGCAGCGTGTCGCGATCGACGGCAAAACCGTGGTTCATGGACGTGATCTCGACCTTGCCGGTGGTGAAGTCCATCACCGGATGATTGGCGCCGTGGTGGCCTTGGTGCATCTTGCGGGTCTGGGCACCGATGGCCAGGCCCAGCATCTGGTGACCCAAGCAGATGCCGAACAGCGGTTTGCCGGATGCGATCAGCTTCTTGATCTCGGGGACCGCGTAGGTCCCGGTGGCCGCGGGATCGCCGGGGCCATTGGAGAGAAACACTCCATCGGGCTTGCGCTCGAGGATCTCCTCGGCACTGGCGGTGGCCGGCACGACCGTGATCTTGCATCCGGACGCGGCTAGGCAGCGCAAGATGTTGCGCTTGAGACCGTAGTCCACGGCCACCACGCTGAAAGCGGGCTCGTTCTGGCGGCCGTAGCCCTCGCCCCAGGTCCACCGTGACTCGTCCCAAGTGTAGCTTTGTCCGGCGGTGACCTCCGGCACCAGGTCGAGCCCCAGGAGTCCCGGCCACGCCTTGGCTTGCAATGTGAGCTGGTCGACATCGAAGCGGCCTGAGGGTTCGTGCGCAATGACCCCGTTGGGCATGCCTTGCTCGCGGATGCGGGCGGCGAGGGCACGCGTATCGACGCCTGCCAGCGCAATGATGCCTCGGGTCTTGAGCCAGGCATCTAGGTTCTGGAGTGCTCGGTAATTGGAGGGCCGAGGCACCTCAGCGCGCAGCACACAGCCGCGTACGCCTGAGCGCATCGCAAGGTTGGAGGTCTCGGTGTCCTCCCCGTTGGTGCCGACATTGCCGATATGGGGAAAGGTGAAGGAGATGATCTGGCCAGCATAGGAGGGATCGGTGAGGATCTCCTGATAGCCGGTCATGGCGGTGTTGAAGCACACCTCACCCACTGCGCAGCCCGTGGCGCCGAGGCCGTGGCCGGCAACCACGGTGCCGTCGGCGAGCACCAGCCGCCCGGTCAACGGGGCCTCATCCCAGGGTTTGGGAGTATGCGCGATCATGGCAACCTCAGCCCGACGGGGCATCCAGGGAACTTGCCCTGCTTGATCGTGCGACTGGCCTGTTCGATTGGGGCCTGTTCGATTGGGGCCTGTTCGATGGGGGCCCGTTCGATGGGGGCCCGTTCGATGGATCCCGTGACCACCCCTGCGGTCGGCCCCCTTTGATCAGCCCCCTTTGATCAGCCCGCGACCGGGACTTGCGACTGGCCTAGTGCGCCGCGATGTTCGATGCGGGTAGTAGGCGATGCGCACCATGGGGTCAACCGCGCTTGTGGTCGGATGCGGGCCGGCATACATCAGCTGATAGAGGAGGTTACCCATGCGCGAACGGCTGATGGCTGAGACGAGGGCTGCTCTTAAGGCGCAGGACAAACCACGCCTGTCTGCGTTGCGGCTCATCAGCGCTGCCTTGCAGCAAGCCGATATCGCTGCCAAGGCACCGATCCCAGACGGGGAGATTCCGGCCCTGCTGCAGAGAATGATCAAGCAGCGGCGCGAATCGCTCGCCATTTACCAGCAAGCTGGCCGCAAGGCGCAGGCAGACCAGGAAGCGGCCGAGATTACCGTTATCGAGGAGTTCCTGCCCAAGCAGATGAGCGAGGTAGAGACGCAAGCGGCGGTCGCCGCCGCCATCAAGGAGGTGGGTGCTGCCAACCTCCGCGAGATGGGCAAGGTCATGAGCGCACTCAAAGAGCGCTACGCCGGCCGCATGGACTTCGCCAAGGCGAGCGGCTGGGCCAAGGATTTGCTCAAATAGCAAGGGGCGGCCTGGCATTCCCGTGCTGGACCCCGGTGCCGGCGCGGGGGTAGGGCTCAACTTGCCCGACCGGGCAGGGCTGCCCTTGTAGGCCCTCTAGCGCATGGGCTGTCGTTGGGGCGCTTTGCCGGGGGGGCCTGCGCGTGAGACCTGTGCTGATCGGGCCTGCCGACGGGGCACCTGCCGGCGTCCATCTCCTTCTCGCGCCAACAGGAGATCTCCGACCGGCATCCAACGGCTGTGGAAAATTGGTGGGTGCCCAGCAAAGCTTTTGGCCAGCCAAGGGGAATTGCCGCGAATCACATATGGAGTGCGGTGCTGCACCTAAGGTGATGCACGAGCTCCATGCGCTTTCCGCCCTCTCTGCTCGACGAGATCCGCGCCCGCCTGCCCGTCAGCCAGGTGGTGGCCCGCAAGGTGGCGCTCAAGCGTGCAGGGCGCGAGCTCAAGGGGCTTTCTCCCTTCAAGCAGGAGCGTACGCCATCATTTTTCGTCAACGATCAGAAGGGCTCATGGTTCGACTTTGCATCCGGCCAGAACGGCGACGTTTTCAAATTCGTCATGCTCACCGAAGGCCTGAGCTTTCCGGAAGCTGTCGAGCGTCTGGCGCAGGAGGCGGGCCTGCCGCTGCCCAAGGTCAGCCCTATGGCGAGCGCGCGCGAGGACGAGCGGGCGCGGCTCTATGCCCTGATGGACGCGGCGCTCGCCTTCTTTGCGGGGCAACTTGCGCAAAGTGCGCAAGCGCGCCGATACCTCGACCGGCGCGGACTTAGCGCAGACAGCATCAGCCGTTTTCGCTTGGGGTATGCGCCCAATGCCCGTTTCGCCTTGAAGGAGCACCTGGCCGCAGCCGGGTTCTCGGCGGCCGAAATGGTGGCCTCGGGCATGCTCATTGCCGGCGACGACATCCCGGTCGCCTATGACCGGTTCCGTCACCGCATCATGTTCCCGATCTGGGATCTCAAGGGCCGTGTCATCGCCTTCGGCGGACGCGCACTGGACCCCGATGTGCCCGCCAAGTACCTCAACTCGCCCGAGACGCCGCTCTTCCACAAGGGCGCCATCCTGTACAACGCCCACACCGCACGCGTCGCGGCTCACGATAAGGGGCGCATCATCGTGGTCGAGGGCTACGTGGATGTCATTGCGCTCACCCAAGGGGGTTTTGCAGAGACCGTCGCCCCGCTTGGCACGGCCCTGACCGAAGATCAGTTGCAGCTGCTATGGCGGATGGCACCCGAGCCGGTGCTGTGCTTTGACGGCGACGCAGCCGGACGGCGGGCCGCCTTTCGCGCGGTTGAAACCGTCCTGCCGCACCTCAAGCCCGGCTTCAGCGTGCAGTTTGCCTTCCTTCCCGAAGGGCTCGACCCCGATGACCTGATCCGCCAGCACGGTGCCACGGCCTTCCAAGAGATCCTGGCGAACAAGACGGTGCCGCTTTTCGACGTGCTCATCGAGCGCGAGGAACGGCAGGGCGAGACGGACCTGACCCCCGAGCAACGCGCTTCGCTCCAAGCCCGCCTGGAAGCGCTCGTTTCGCGCATCGCCGATCGCGGCGTGCGCGCGCACTACGAGCGCGAACTGCGCGAGACATTGTGGGTCAAGCACCGCAAGCTCGTGCGCCAGATTGCGGGCGCCGCCGGTCGGCGCGATGCGCGCATTGCCGGCAGGCGCCGCGACAACACCGCGCTCGATTGGCGCGTTGCAGCCCGCGCAACCGAACGCTCGCGGCTGGGCAACATACCCCGTGCGGCCACGCTCGCGGCGGCCCCGATGCGCAGCAACGAGCTCGCCGGTCGCGCGCTGCCCTTGCCGGCCCGCGAGGCCCTGATGGTCCGCACGCTCCTCAACCATCCCTGGTTGCTCGAGGCTCACTGCGAGGACGTGGCCGAGCTTCGACTGAGCGCTCCGCCCCTGGCACGCCTGCGCGACGCCCTGCTCGAACTCCTTGCCCGGAATATCTCCCTTGAAAGGGAGCAGGTGCGCACCCAACTCAGCAATCTCGGGCTCGACAAGATGGTGGCGTTGGCCGATCGGACGGGCAGCCACAGAAGTGACAAGTTCGCCGAGCCAGAGGCAGAGGCGTCCCTGGTGGAGGAGGGATGGGGGCATGCGTTCGCCTTGCACCAGGCGCAAGTTGGCTTGAAGGAGGCACTCGCTTTGGCCGAGCGCGATTGGCAGGCTGAGCCAACCGAGGCCGCTTGGCGCAGGATTGTCGAAATTCAACAGCGGCTCGCCCGGGAGGCAACGTTTGAGGGTGAGGCTTGAGGCTGTCCGGACTGTACAGCGTTCAGCCAGACCCGGCGCAGGTTCCGCGCCCATGGTAGCGGGAAAGCGGCGGCCAGCTTCAGCTCGGCAAGCGAACCGGAATAAACATGGCCCTGCGCCCGTTGGTGCGAAAAAGAGGGCTGGAAAAGCGCACCTGGGTTATGTATTCCTGCTGAGGCTCCCATCTGGAGGACACACGAGCTTGAGGCTCGGCCTTCGCGCTAACGCACAGGGAGCTTTCCGGACCAAGCTAGCGTGGCGGCCCGCCGCCGCACGCGACCTTTTTGCCTGCCGCGTGGTGCGCGGTGGCAAACGTGGATCGCGGACCCTATGGATTTTTCCTCCGCGTGCTGCGCTGCAGCCGCGTGCCAGGGAGTTATGGAATGGCAATGACAGCGAAGACCGAGGAGCAGGCCGGCACCCCATCCGAGGCTCCGGAGAAGGATAGCCCCCTTCTCGACCTGTCGGATGCGGCGGTTAAGAGATTCATAAAAACTGCCAAGGCCCGTGGGTTCGTCACACTTGACGCCCTCAACGCCGTGCTGCCTTCCGAGGAGGTCTCGCCCGACCAGATCGAGGACACCATGTCGATGCTGTCCGACATGGGCATCACTGTGGTGGAGAGCGAGGATCCGGAGGAGGCGGCGACCTCGCCCGATGGCGAGGATGGGAGCGAGGATGATGAGCCGAGCCGTGCCGTGGTGGTCTCGTCGGCCAGCGTGCCCGTCGCGGTGCAGGCCCGGGCGGAGCCGGCCGAGCGCACCGACGATCCCGTGCGCATGTATTTGCGCGACATGGGTTCGGTGGAACTGCTCTCCCGCGAGGGTGAGATTGCCATTGCCAAGCGTATCGAGGCCGGCCGCGAGGCGATGATCGCGGGCTTGTGCGAGAGCCCCCTGACTTTCCAGGCCGTCATCATCTGGCGCGACGAGCTCAGGGACGCCAAGATCCTCCTGCGCGACATCATCGACCTGGAAGCCACCTACGAGGGCCCCGAGGCCAAAGCGGCCCCGCCGCCCGTTGCTGCCCCGCCCGTTCCCGAGATGGCGTCCCCGGCACCCTCGATCTCCGGCGACGGTGCCGAAGGGAGCGACGGCGAGGCTCGCGCCGAAGGTGAACTTGAGGACGATGAAGATTTCGAGAACGCCCTGTCACTCGCTGCCATGGAGGCCGAGCTCAAGCCCAAGGTGCTCGAGACCTTCGATAACATCGCCGCCACCTACAAGAAGCTGCGCAAGCTGCAGGACAAAAAGGTCGAGATGCAGGTTGCGAGCGAGCAGTTCACGCGCCAGCAGCAGCGCGGCTACGACAAGCTGCGAGACGAGATCATCGGTTACGTCAAAAGCCTGTCGCTCAACAACGCGCGCATCGAAAGCTTGGTGGAACAGCTCTACTCCATCAACAAGCGGCTCGTGGCATTGGAGAGCCGGCTGATGCGTCTTGCCGACAGCTACGGTGTGCCGCGGCAGAACTTTATCGACGAGTATTTCGGCAACGAGCTCGACCAGGGGTGGATCGAGCGGATGGGCAGTGGCGGCAATCGCAAGTGGACGCAATTCATCAAGCACGAAAAGCCGCATATCGACGGCATCCGCGACGAGATCCGAACCCTTGCCTCGGAGACCGGACTGGAGATCACCGAGTTCCGCCGCATCGTCAAGGCGGTGCAAAAGGGTGAGCGCGAAGCACGCCAGGCAAAGAAAGAAATGGTGGAGGCCAACCTGCGCCTGGTGATCTCCATCGCCAAGAAGTACACCAATCGCGGCCTGCAGTTCCTGGACCTGATCCAGGAAGGCAACATCGGCCTGATGAAGGCGGTCGACAAATTTGAGTATCGTCGCGGCTACAAATTCTCCACCTACGCGACATGGTGGATCCGGCAGGCCATTACCCGCTCCATCGCCGATCAGGCGCGCACCATCCGCATCCCCGTGCACATGATCGAGACCATCAACAAGATCGTGCGCACCTCGCGCCAGATGCTCAACGAGATCGGCCGCGAGCCCACGCCCGAGGAGCTTGCC
>JAMXLN010000111.1 GCA_024281145.1 Hyphomicrobiaceae bacterium
AGGCGATCCGCATCCGCACCGGTGAGACCGGCAGCGATGCCATTTGAGCCAATGCAAGTGGGCTAGGCGTAAAGGTCAGCCGCAAACGAAGTTGCAAGTCAAGACAGGGGAAGAGCAATGGCAGAGAGACCGAAGTCCGTTGGCGAAGTGCTCAAGATGATGAAGGACAAGGAAGTGAAGTTCCTTGACCTGCGCTTCACGGACACCAAGGGGAAGATGCAGCATGTCACCGCGGACGGCTCGTGCGTGAACGAGGCGATGTTCGCCGAAGGATACGCCTTCGATGGCTCCTCGATCGCCGGTTGGAAGGGAATCGAGGCTTCCGACATGACGCTGATGCCCGACCCTGCCAGCGCGCATATCGATCCCTTCTTTGCCCAGACCACCATGGCGGTGTTCTGCGACGTGCTCGAGCCCTCCACCGGCGAGATGTACGAACGCGATCCGCGCTCGATTGCCAAGCGTGCCGAGGCCTACCTCAAGCAGACTGGCATCGGCGATATGGTGGTGTTCGGCCCCGAGGCCGAGTTCTTCATCTTCGATGACGTGCGCTATAACGTCGATCCCTACAACACCGGCTTTAGGCTCGACAGCGCCGAGCTGCCCTCCAACTCCGGCACCGAATACGAGATGGGCAACCTCGCCCATCGGCCGCGCACCAAGGGCGGCTATTTCCCTGTGCCACCCGTCGACAGCGCCCAGGATATTCGCTCCGAGATGCTCTCGGTGATGGCCGAAATGGGTGTGACGGTAGAAAAACATCACCACGAGGTGGCCTCAGCGCAGCACGAACTCGGCATCAAGTTCGGACCGATGGTGCAGCTGGCCGGCAACTTGCAGATCTACAAATACGTGATCCACAACGTCGCCCAAGCCTATGGCAAGACCGCGTGCTTCATGCCGAAGCCGGTCTACGGCGACAACGGTTCGGGCATGCATTGCCACCAGTCGATCTGGAAGGGCTCGACGCCGGTGTTTGCCGGCAACAAGTACGCGGATCTGTCAGATACCTGCCTTTATTACATCGGCGGCATCCTGAAGCACGCCAAGACCATCAACGCCTTCACCAACCCCACCACCAACTCCTATAAGCGCCTGGTGCCGGGCTATGAGGCGCCGGTGCTGCTTGCCTACTCGGTGCGCAACCGCTCCGCCTCGTGCCGCATTCCGGTCGTGACCTCACCCAAGGCCAAGCGCGTCGAAGTGCGCTTCCCCGATCCTGCGGCCAATCCGTATCTGGGATTTGCAGCCATGCTGATGGCCGGTCTTGATGGCATCCAGAACAAGATCAACCCGGGTGAGGCGGTGGACAAGAACCTCTACGATCTGCCGCCGGAAGAGCTCTCCAAAATTCCCACCGTGTGCGGCAGTTTGCGCGAAGCCCTCGACCAACTCGACAGGAACCGCGACTTCCTGAAGAGGGGCGGCGTCTTCACCGACGACATGATCGATGCCTACCTCGAGCTCAAGATGGCCGAGGTGGAGCGCTTTGAGATGACGCCGCACCCCGTCGAGTTCGACATGTATTACTCGGTCTAGTTAGCCAGCCAAGCAGAGCAAAGGGCGGCGAGTGGCCGCCCTTTTTGCTGCGCACGTAACCCGCGGGCCCGTCCCGCGCCCCACACCTGGGCTTGCCACCGGGCTTGCCACAGGGCGAGCCTGCCCTCCCAACCCGTGCCCGACCCCGCCACGCGTCCGGCCAGCTGCCGGCACAGTTGAGGAGCTCAACCGTGCGCCGTCGCGGGCTTGGGGTGCTCTGCGGGCAGCGGCGGGGGATTGGGCGCGGCGCGGGCTTCCGCAATCAGGCGGTTGCACGCGGCCTCGATGCGCCCCTCGATCAGGGTGCGCGCTTCCTTGCGTGGTAGACCAGGCGGCAGAGGATCCTGCACCTCGATCACGATGATGCCCGGGTAGCGCACGAAGCTGCGTCGCGGCCAGAAGAGGCCGGAGTTGAGCGCCAGCGGGACGCAAGGGAGGCCGAGCCCCTCGTAGAGGGCGATGAACCCTGGCTTGTAATCGGGTGGCGCGCCCGGCGGCCGGCGCGTACCCTCCGGGAAGATCACGATCTCTCGAGCCTGGCTGGCACGCTGACGGGCATCGCGAATGAGGCTCTTGAGGGCGCTTGGGCCTTTGTCGCGCCTGACGAAGATGTGCTCGAACTTGTGCGAGAACCAGCCGTAGAGCGGGATCCAGCCGAGCTCCACCTTCATCACCATGGCAGGGTCACGGAACACCGGGATCAGCGCAAAAGTATCCCAGGCGGATTGATGCTTAGCGGCCACCAGGCAAGCCCCCTTCGGCAGCTTCTCCCGGCCGCGCACCTCGTAGCGCGTGCCGCAGATGACCTTGAGCCACCACAGGCTGGCCAGCCCATGCAGCCGCAAGCCCTCCATGGCCCAGCGCCGCGGGGCCAGCAATAGCCAGCTGCCGAGCAGAAGAAAGGCAGCCGTGTTGACGTAGAACACGATCAGAAACACGAGCGAGCGAAACATCAGCATCGATGACCTCATGTCCCCGAGGCTTGCGTGCTGATGGCGCCGGCAACCGTGCTCCCCTCCCGCGACCCCAAGAGCTTGGCCACGCCCAGGCGCGCTGCCGAGGGCAGGAACTTCAGGTACTCGGTAAAGAGCAGTCGGGCCGTGGCGCCGTGCAGCCACCAGCGCTCCGTGCGGAAGTTGGACGACACGACCGGGTAGGGCAACAGTGCGACCTCAGGCATGGCCAGCTGGAGTTCAACCAGGCTGCGCGGCATATGGTAGCTTGAAGTGACGAGGATCAGCCGGGTATAGCCCCGGTCCGTCGCCCACGCTTTCGTTTCCTGCGCGTTGCCGCTGGTCGTGAGCGCGTCATAGCCGATGTCGACGCAGCACTCAAACAGCGCCGGTGAAAGCCCGCTCTTGCGGTGCAAATCCTCCCGCGTGGCCATGCGGTTGGCACCGGAGATCAGGAGCCGCTTGCCCCGACCCTCGGCCAACAGCCGTGCAGCCTCGCTCAGCCGATGCTCGCCACCCGTCAGCACGACGATGCCGTCGGCATGCCCGCTCCCCGCCGCCGCGACATAGCGGGTGATCGAGCTCGCAAAAATCACAAAGCCACCGACGAATGCGAACAACCCCAGGGCGGCGGCTGCGGCAACGATTCTGCCTGCTCCTCCCACGTTTCCTCTCCGAACCGCCACCCCGGCGTGGGCACGGCCCATCCCAACTAGAGTAGCCGATTTCGGCGCGCTTGTGACCCGCAGGTGCCGCCCGCCAAGATCAATTCTCCCCCGTCCCCATGGGGCAAGCGCGGATCAGTGTTGGTTGTTGAGGATGCGGTAAACGCCGATTCGCGAGGTCAGCATGCAAAGAGAAGCGATGACGAGGACCACGATGCCGAGCAGGAAATAGCCGGGAGGGTCCAGCGTGGCGATGCCGATCAGGCGGCGCAGCTCCGTGATCGTCACGGACCCCCCACCCAGCAGCTCCATCACCGTTGGCATCACCAAAAACACGAACATTGCCCAGACCGCCCCGACGATGCCGGCCCTGACGCCGAGCCGCAGAAAATGCCGCTCAAACTCCCTGGCGATGAAGCGGTCGGTGGCGCCCACGAAGTGCAGCACCTCGACGATTTCGCGGTTGGAGGCCATCGCGCTCTTGGTCGCCGACACGATGATGGAGGTGGTGGCGGCGCCCACCAAGAGCAGGATGGCCAATCCTCCGAGCGCAAAGGAACGGGTGATGGTGCGGATCTGCTGCTGCCAACGGCGGTGGTCGTCGAGGCTGACGCCCTTGAATTGCCTGCCGAGTTCGGCGCGCATCATACCGAGGTCCGGCGGCGACTGCCGGTCGAGCTCGATGGCGATGAGGCGCGGCACAGGCAAGCTCGCAAGCGCATCCGTTTGCCCGAGCCACGGCTCGAGCAGCTGAGCCGCATCGGCAATGCTGAGTGGCCGCACATTGGCGATCCCCGGCTGCCGTGAGAGGTATCCGCTCACGTCTGTCACCAACTTGTCGACGTCGTTCTTATCCTTCGACTCGATCTGCACGGTGACCTCGCTGGCGATGTCGCGCAGCCAGGCTGAGGCCGACTGGTTCATCATGTAGACCGCCCCGGCCGTCAGGCACGCAAGGAAGCACATGATGGTGATGACGAGCGTCAGCGAGCGGCCGGTGACGGAGCCGGCCGGAACGATCGGAGCGGACGTTTGGTTGGGATCGCCCCGCCGCGAGCGCGTGCGGGGACCCTCGCTCGCATCGAGTTTGGGCGGACCGGTGCGCCTGCCGCCGGTCGTGAAGCCGCCCGTGTGTGGCTCAAACGCATCGTGCTCCGCGTGCGAGTGCAGCGGATGCAGCGTCGGCGGTCCCGTAGGCCTATCATACGATCCGGACATGGCCCTCGTGCAACTCCAGCCGCGGCGCTTTGGTCTGCCGCATTAGCTGATGGTCGTGCGTGGCGATGACGACCGAGGTTCCGAGCCGGTTGAGTTCGATGAAGAGACGCAACAGGCGGCGTGCCATCTGCGGGTCGACGTTACCCGTGGGTTCGTCGGCCAGCAGCAGCTCCGGCTTGTTGATGACGGCGCGCGCAATGGCCGCCCGCTGCTTCTCACCGCCTGAGAGCACGTGCGGATAGGAATACATGCGGTCGCCAAGCCCAACCCATTGCAGCAAATCGGTCACAT
>JAMXLN010000112.1 GCA_024281145.1 Hyphomicrobiaceae bacterium
GTCGGCCAAGCACATCGACCGCTGCGCGCAGGTTCTCCGGCTCGAAGTAGGTATTGAAGGTGTCGCCAAAGAGGGCAACCTCGCGCATCTGCGTGCCTTGCGGGTGCGCGTCCGGCACCCCACCAAAGACATCGCGACGCCAGGCCGGGAGCTTGCGCCTGGCGGATATGCCGGTCAGAGGCTGCGTCAGGGCCGCCATACCAGGGAGGCTGTTGCGGGCATTGAAGAGGGGTGCAAGGCGCGCGGCGTAGGGAGCATAGTGCGGCAAGTATCCCACCAACCGGTCCCGCAGCGACAGCCCTCGGCGGCGATTGGCAGCCGCCAGCACCTCAATCTTCATCTTCGCCATGTCAACCCCAGTGGGGCACTCGCGCCGGCAGCCCTTGCAGGAGACGCACAATCGCAACGTTTCGAGCATCTCCTCCGAGCTCAGCGCATCGGCTCCGAGCTGGCCCGAGATGGCAAGGCGCAGACTATTGGCGCGACCCCGCGTGACGTCGCGTTCGTTGCCGGTAACGCGAAACGAGGGACACATGACGGCCCCCGTCAGCTTGCGACACTCGCCGTTGTTGTTGCACATCTCCACCGCACCCTGGAACCCGCCACCCGCACCGGGGTAGGCAGACCAGTCGAGTGCGGTCTTCATCTCAGACACGGCGTAATCCGGCTTGAACCGAAACATCGAACGATCGTCCATGCGTCGCGCGCGCACGATCTTGCCCGGGTTCAAAAGGCCGCCAGGATCGAACCGGTCCTTCACCTCCTCGAACAAGCGCACCGTCCGCGAACCGTACATCTTCTCATGGAACTCGGAGCGCACCAGCCCGTCGCCGTGCTCACCCGAGTGCGAGCCCTTGTAGTCCTTCACCATGGCGAATGCCTCCTCGGCGATCGCGCGCATGGTCTTGGTGTCCTCCTCGAGTTTGAGATTAAGCACGGGCCGCACATGCAGGCAGCCGACAGAGGCGTGCGCATACCAAGTACCCCTGGTCCCGTACTTCTCGAAGATGGCGGTGAGGCGCTCGGTGTAGTCGGCCAGGTGCTCCAGCGGCACGGCGCAGTCCTCGATGAAGGACACGGGCTTACCCTCCGCCTTCATCGACATCATGATGTTGAGGCCGGAGGCGCGCACTTCCCAGATGGCCCGCTGCCCCGGGGCATCCGCGACCTTCACCACGCTGTTGGCATACCCCAAATCGCCCATCATCTCGTCAAGCCGGTCGAGGCGGCGCAAATTTTCGCTTTGGTCGTCCTCGGCAAACTCGACGAGCAGCAGCGCGTCTGGAGACCCGCGCACATAGCCCTCCATCACCGGCCGGAACAGGGCGATGTCGCGGGCGAGCTCGATCAGCGTACGGTCGACCACCTCCACCGCCACCGGCCCCAGGGTGACGATGTGTGGGGTCGCCTCCATCGCCTTGCGGAAGCTGGCGAAATGGCAGACGCCCAGCGCCTTGTTTCTGGCGATCGGCGACAGTTTCAGTTCGAGCCGTCGCGACACGGCGAGCGTCCCCTCCGAGCCACACAGCAGCGTGGCAAGGTTGACGGGCTTTGCCGAAGGCACCAGCGCATCGATGAGATAGCCGCCAACGCGCCGGGAGACAGCCGGAAAGGCATGCGCGATGTGCTCTGCCTCGCGCTGGCCGAGGCCGAGCAGATCGCCGATGAGCGCGATCGCCTTTGCATCGGTCCCGACCGCTCCCAGCGCACCCTCGCCATCGGGCCATACACGCCCCGTCGGAGCCAGGTTATGCCCCACTGCCCCGAAGTGCACCTCGCTGCCGTCCGCCAGAATCGCATCGATCGCCAGCACGTTGTCACGCATGATGCCGTAGCGGATTGAGCGCGTGCCGCAGGAGTTGTTCCCGGCCATACCACCGATCGTGGCCCGGCTGGCGGTTGAAACATCGACCGGAAACCACAGGCCCGTGGACTTGAGCTGCCGGTTGAGCTCGTCAAGGACGATGCCAGGCTCCACCACACAGCTCGCCGCGGCCTGGTCCACCGCCACGAGCCGGTTGAGGTACTTGGAAAAGTCCAGGACCAATGCCCGCCCGACGGTCTGGCCGGACTGCGAGGTACCGCCACCGCGCGGCAGGACCGGCACGCCTTCCTCGCGCGCGATCGCCATCGCCGCGACGATATCCTCCTGGGTCCTCGGTATCACCACGCCGACGGGCTCGATCTGGTAATGGGACGCATCCGTCGCGTAGCGCCCGCGGCTGAAGCGATCGAAGAGCACCTCGCCCGCAAGCACCTTGCGCAAGCGCCCGGCCAGCGCGTGATCTGTTGGCGTAATAGGCATGCGGGTGTCGGTCGCGCAGGTCTTCCCGGTGCGCCATGCCTCGGCACAGGGCCGGGGTCATCGGCAGGCGAGCGTCGGTTGCTCGGCTGCCAATTGATCACTGGATCGTGGCAACCAGCCCCGGTATGACATGATCTTACACGCTTCAGTCAAGTGAGCGGGAAGATCCATGTCCAACGCCCCCCGCCGCGCCGGACGGCATTTCCTCCAGATTCCCGGCCCGACCCCGGTCCCCGACCGCATCCTGCGCGCCATGGACATGCCAGTGATTGATCACCGTGGCCCCGAGTTCAAAGCGCTGGGGCTCAAGGTCCTTTCTGGCATCAAGACCATCTTCAAGACCTCAAGCCCGGTCTTTATCTATCCCTCCTCGGGCACCGGCGCCTGGGAGGCGGCGCTCGTCAACACGCTCTCCCCCGGCGACACGGTGCTGATGTACGAGACCGGACACTTCGCCACGCTGTGGAAGGCGATGGCCAGCAAGCTCGGCCTCCAGCCCCAGTTCATCGCCTCCGACTGGCGTAGCGGTGCGGACGCCGATGCCATCGAGGCACGGCTCAGGGAGGACAAGGCACACGCCATCAAGGCGGTGTGCGTCGTTCACAACGAGACCTCCACCGGGGCCACTTCTCGCATCGACGAAGTTCGTCGTGCCCTCGACGCTGCAAGGCACCCGGCGCTGCTCATGGTCGACACCATCTCCTCGCTCGCCTCCATCGACTATCGCCACGATGAATGGGGCGTCGACGTCACCGTCGGCGGTTCGCAGAAAGGGCTGATGCTTCCCCCGGGGCTAGGCTTCAATGCCGTGAGCGACAAGGCGCTTGCGGCCAGCAAGGCGGCAAGGTCGCCCAAATCCTATTTCGCTTGGGACGACATGCTGTCTGCCAACAAGGAAGGGTTCTTCCCCTACACGCCCGCCACCAATCTGCTCTACGGTCTCGCCGAGGCCATCGACATGCTCCACGAGGAGGGTCTCGCCCGCGTGTTTGCGCGTCACGATCGCCATGCAGAAGGCGTGCGCCGCGCGGTCAAGGCCTGGGCCCTCGAGATCTGGTGCAGGGAGCCAAAATACTACTCCTCCTCGCTAACCGCCATCTTGATGCCCTCTAGCCATAACGCCGACGCCTTTCGCAGAACCGCGCTCGAACATTTCGATGTGTCGCTGGGGACAGGCTTGAGCAAGATCGCCGGCAAGGTGTTTCGCATCGGCCATCTCGGCGACATCAACGATTTGACCATGATCGCAACGCTGGCCGGCGTCGAGATGGCGCTCAAGCTCGCCGGCGTGCCGCACCAGAGCGAGGGCGTCCGCGCGGCGATGGACTACTTCACAACAACGGCTAAGCGACCAGGCGATTGATTTCTTTCTCAACGTGGGCTGCGCGCCACACGTTCCTCAGGAAGTATGCCTTCTGCCCACTACCGGCGGTGCTGAAGCGCACCTCAATGTCGCCGGTACCAAAGCCCAGAAACCACAAGCCCAACAGCCGGTGCACGAAGATATCGTCGCTTTGACGCGAGGTTTCGACTTGGGGGGAGGTGTAGCTCTCCGCAGCGTCGGTGAACCAGTACTTCTTAGCGATCGAATTGGGTCCGAATTCCCAGTAGACGGAATGGTCGGTGCCGAGCACGACGAACAGCCAGGCGGCGAGCAGCACGCCCGAGAACAGCAGGTAGAACGCCAGGTTCATGTGCACGAGCAACAGTGGGAAATACTGCAAAATCTCGGTCCAGCCGGCGGTGAGCTGCACCACGAGCCCCAGAACCGTCAAAGATAAAAACAGCACCAGCGACTTGACCCCGCGCGCCCGGGCGTTGGTGAACACCAGCACAAACAGGACCAGGAAAACGAAGGAAATGCCCATCCAGGCGTGGGGATAGATCAGCACCTGTTTGTGGCCCGGTGACACCGTGACATATTCGCCGCCCAGCCACGTCCACAGGGCACAGGCGAGCCCGTAGGCCCACACCACCCACCAGTAGATCAGGTCAGAATGCTGGTGAACGACGAGCCTCTCCGAATCCATCGCGGGCGCCGCCGCGACGGGTTTCGGTTCGCTTTTGGTTGCCGTCATGAGCGCGTCCTTTTCGAGCCGTGGCTCGCCACATTGCCGCTTCTCTGTAGCCGCTTCAAGGCACCGATGGCTGCACCAGTCCGCGTAATGTGCCCCCAAATTGCCGCCCATTTGCCGTCCAATTTGCCGTCCCGGGGCGTGAACCGGCCCTCACATCCGGGACACGGATGCGGCGGCATTGACGATGTCATACTCGCAGGCGACCGTCGCCGTCTTTTGGATCGCGGTGAGCACCAGGTAGGGATTGCGATAGCGCGCATTCCACATGGGGTCATCGACCTGCCAGGGATAGACGTCGATCGAACTCTTGCCGATCAACAGCCGGATGGTCTTCGGATTGACCCAGGCCTGCTGACCCAACCCAAGCGTCTGGGTCCTCGCGTCCCTCTGACAAGCCTGCACCGCGTGCTCCTTATAGGCACCTATGAGCGCCTCCCGAGCTGCGCCGCGGAACAGATATTCCTGGTAGCCAAGCTTGGCCGCGGCGAGCAGCGCGAGCAGGATCACAACGGCTCTCATCTGAGCGAACCTTATCGGATTGACAAGTGCCCGTTCGCTGAGGTCCCAGCCGCAATGCTGACGGCCCGACCGCTCTGGCGATAGCCGCAGTGTCCGTCGCTGGGGTAAACAATTGGTTGCGAGGCGACGAAGTCAGGGTCGCTCGCGCTCCGGAGGATTGACCCATGGCGAAGATAGGTTTCATCGGGCTCGGCAACATGGGGCTGCCGATGGCCGGCAATCTGGTCAAGTCAGGCCACGAAGTGGGGGGCTTCGATTTGGTGGCGGGCAACGTCGAGCAGGCCGTGAAGCAGGGTGTGAAGGCGGCTGCTTCGCCCGCCGATGCCGCAAGGGGCGTCGAGGTGCTCATCACCATGCTGCCCGCCGGCAGGGACACACTCGACGTCTGGGGCGGCGGTATGCTGTCGGCCGCGGCACCCGGTACGTTGATCATCGACAGCTCCACCATCGACGTGACTTCAGCACGGGCAGCGCA